>NZ_JBEXHW010000002.1:0-261731 GCF_040608235.1 Streptomyces sp. NPDC005202
CGACCCCCGCAACTACCTGGCCTTTCTCGGACTCGCCGCAGCCCTGTGCTGCTACAAGCGACTGCTCCGCCTCACCACATAGGACACGGTCTTAGATGCTGTGGGGTTTCAGTTGGTGGAGCACGATGGTGCGGGTGACGAGTCGGGTTCCGGGGTCGGTTGAGCTGCGCGTTTGGTAGCTGAGGTGGGGGCGCTTGGTCTTGCGGGGTGCGGTTCTTGGGGGCCGGTCGCGGATGAGCATGTTGGGGAGGTCGACTATGAGGAAGCGCAGGGCCTGTGCGAGGAGTTCAGGGGGAAAAAGGCCGCCCGGACGGAACCTTTGACGGCGTCCAGCACGGGAGGGAAGCTGATGCGGGTCTCGACGAGGAGCCTCGCCGGGGGCGGTCGGCGGCGGTACGCCGTCAGCACGTCGTTCGTTCGCCGTCCGGCGGCGCGCGAAGAGGCGGAGGCGCGGCGTACCGCCGCGCCTCACGCGTGGCGAGGCTGATCGGTCCAGTGCCTACCGGAAACGAGAAGCGACGATGGACGCGGTGGACGAAGAGCACCTCTGCAGGCGGACACCAGTACGGCGTCATTGGGTGAAGTTGACCGACTGCGCTGAGCCTTCGGGCCTCGCGCGCAGGCGTGTACGCGAGGCCCTCGAGGGACGTGCCCTGCCGGAGCGGGTCGACGACGCCGTTCTGGTCGCCTCCGAGCTCGTGGGCAACGCGCTCAGGCACAGCCAGCGGTCCGGACTGCATGTGCGTGGAGGTCTACCGGGACGCCGCGGTGCTGCGGGTCCACGATGCGGGACGGGATGTGTCCAGGGTCAGGGCACGGTCCGCAGGAATGTCACTGGATGAGCTGGCGGACAGTGGCCTGGGACTACTGCTCGTCCGGGAGTTGGCCTCCGGGTGGTCGGTCCGGCCGACCGCGATCGGCAAGGAAGTGGTCGTGGTTCTCGCCCTGGGCGCCGGTGGGCTATCCGAGCGGGACGTTCTTCCGTACGTCCCAGCGGTACGTCCGCCCCTCACGGCGGAGCTCCACCAACTGAACAGCACTTACGGAGAGTTCGAAGGCCGGGAGAACGCGGAGCGCTGACACCGTCTCCACGACCGGGGCAGCGGGGCGCCGGCGGTTGTTGTACGCGAGGCTCAGGTGCGGTCGGAAGGCGGACGTCGGCTTCTTCGGGGCCAGACCGACGCTGCTCCCTGCCTTGGCCAGCGCGTGGTGCAGCCGGAGCAGGGGTTCCCAGGGGCCGAGGGACAGGCGGACGGCGCCTCGGGAGCCGGCCAGCGGCATGGCGCGTACGGAGAACGCGGAGGGCAGCAGCGCCTCGGCGTCCCGCGCCAGGCTGTCGAGTTGGCTGGGGGTGACGACGTCCGGCGTTCCCACTCGGGCGAGGGTGATGTGCAGCCCGTCCGTCGGCACCGGGTCTAGGCCGAGGGGCGCCAGCTCCTCCTGGCAGTGCCCGGCGAGATCCACGAGCCGCTTGTCGTCCGGGAAGGTCAGCATCCAGTAGTACGCCCGGCTGCCGTCCGACCAGCCGGGGCGCGCCCAGTGGTCGGTCATCTCGTCGAGTGCGCTGAAAGCCGCCCAGTCGTGGGCCGCGGTGACCGCCGGGTCGTGCGTGTCGGCGGGGGGCTCGGCGGGGAACGCGGCGGGGTCGGCACTGAGCAGGGACACCCGAACGTACTCCATCGGCTTCACACGGCCCCGGAGTACGACGCCACCCGGCGGCGCCTACGACGCGGATGACGTCATGGCCAGGGCCGCTGGCTGCGAGCTCCAGGTCCGGAACTCGTCGCCATAATCGTGTACCGCCGGGTGATCACGCCACGGCCCGGCCTGTTCGTGCAGGTCGCGCGAGCGTTGGTAGACGGAGCTGATCGGAGTCTCTCCGCACAGGTACAGGGCCTCGTGGCCCAGCGCCATCGCCTGGTCGATGTCGGGTGTGCGCTGCTGCAGCAGGGCGGTGGCGACGTCGAGACGTACGAGCGAACGGCTCCAGGAGGAGCTCGAGTGCTCCACCAGATCGTCGATGTGCTCGGCGTCGCGCAGTACCTGGGCCGTGTTGCGCAGCGCCACGTGTGACGTGACGGCGTTGGCCGGCATGCGGGCCCATCCGTACGGCTCGAAGGAGATGCAGGAGGTCAGCCCGACCGGTACCTCGTGGAGGTCGGAGAGACGGAGTGCCTGTCCGAGGACCTGTTCGACAGCGCGCCGGTCGCCGGTCTTGCCGAGGGCCCGGGCCCGGCCGTTGGCGAGCAGGCGGATGGACTGGGCGTGGCGTGGCGCCCGCTCGGTGGCCGCGGCGGCGCAGGCGTCCGCCTCGTCGTACCGGCCGGCGTAGTAAAGGCTGAAGGAGAGGGTGCCGCACGCCCAGAGCTCGGTGTCCAGGTCGCCGATCTCACGGCTGAGGTCTCGGGCTTCGGTGCAGTACGCCTCCGAGAGCGCGAAGTCGCCCGTGTTCACCGCCATGTAGCCGAGCAGGCCGGAGGCGCGGGCGGCAAGGCGAAAGAGCTCCCGGCGCGCACGAGGGGGCTGGCGACCGTCGAGGAGCGTGTGGGCGAGCTGCCGAGCCTGACGGGGCTGGCGGCGGAGGACGTACGGCCCGTCCTGTTCGTACCGGCTGGTGATGCCCTCCAGGGAGGAGCCGAGGAAATCGAGCGTCGCGTCGTCGGCGTTGCTGGCCGTCAGCTGCCGGATCCGGGTCTCAATGTCCAGCGGGTTCTCGTCGTCCTCGCGCAGCGGAGGCGAACTCGGGGCTTGTCGGCGTGTGGGCAGGTCACCGGAGCGGTCGTGCGGGGAGTCGCTGTCGTACGCCGTGGAGAACAGCTCGGACACTGGTCTGCCCAGCATGTGCTCCAGCACCCGGCAGGCGTCCGGGCGGGGCAGAGTCAGTAACTCCCCGCCGTACCAGCGGTCGAACTGGCGTGGAAAGACCTGGAGGGACGCCAGGCGGGGGTCACGGTCAAGCTCCGCCAGCTGGGCGGCGGCCCGCTCGTACTGGGCGGCGAAAGCCTCGTGCGTCGTCAGGTGCCGTTGCTGGAGCAACTGCCGGAGCAGCGTTGTCCGTGGCATGGGCCACCCTCCCGGTGCGGCGTGCGGGACCGACGCGGAGGCGCGTGCCGGATAGCCGGGTGGTGGCGATGCGTCGCCCATCGGTCGACTGTTGCACACGCCCCTACGGACGCGCGCCATGACTCCTGACAGCATGCCGACGCAACCACCAACTAGGCAATATGTCTTAAGAAGTTGACCCGTATGGGTTGTAGAGGCGTCGCCGATACGGAGAGACTTCCGGCATGGCCTTGAAGAGAAGCCTGGTCCCGCAATCCGTGTACCGGCGACAGCTCGCGGCACGGCTGAAGGAGCTGCGCGACGCGACCGGGCTCACCCTCACCGAGGTCGCCGATCAACTGGAAGTCAACCAGGGGTCACTGAGCCGGATCGAGAACGGCGAACGCGGTACGACACCGATCCTCGTCCGGGCGCTGCTGGACCTGTACGGCGTCAAGGACGAGGACCGGCGCGCCGACGTGCTGGATCTCGTACGGGCGGACAAGGAGCAGCAGAAGCCCTGGTGGCGGAAGTACTCGACGGTGCTCACCCCGACCCGCTACGACGGGTACCTCGCGCTGGAGGCCGGCGCGACGCACCTCGCCAACTACCAGCCGATGCTCGTGCCGGGACTTCTCCAGACCGAGGACTACGCCCGTGCGGTGATCTCCCAGATGAGGAAGGACCTGTCCCCGCCGCAGGTCGAGTCCCTGGTCAGGGTCCGCATGGAGCGCCAGACCAGCCGCCTGGGCGGTGAGGCGTCCGCAAGGCTCTGGGCGATCCTCGACGAAGCCGTGCTACGCAGAACGATCCGCTCCGGCGCGGTGATGCGCGACCAGATGCGGAAGCTGGTGGAGGCGAGCGAGCTGCCGAACGTCACCGTGCAGCTGCTGCCCTTCTCGCTCGGGGCGCATCCCGGGCTGTACGGCCCCTTCGTCATCCTGACCTTCCCGGACCCCACGCCGAACCTGGTGTGGCTGGAGAACCCCAAGAATTCCGTGTATCTCGAGTCCCTGGAGGACGTGGACGACTACACGGACATCTTCGACCAGCTGAGGGCCACTGCCCTCGACCCGTCGGAGACTCGTACCCGCATCGCCCAGATCAGCAAGGAGCTCGACCAGTGAGCACGTCCCGCACGACCGTCCCGTCGCCCGACGCCGACCTCACCGACGCGCAGTGGCGCAAGAGCTCATACAGCGGGGGTGCGAACGACTGCGTGGAGATCGCGGAACTGGGGGACCGTGTCGCGGTGCGCGACTCCAAGGACATCGGTCTCCGTCCGCTGGTGTTCTCACGGGCGGCGGTGGGGGCGCTGGTGGGCGGGGTCGCGAACGGAAGGGTCTGAGCACGGAGAGCAACGGCGGGCTGGGCCGACACGCCATAGGTGACTCAGTCGTGGGGATAGCGGTGAACGATGATGTCCCTGACGTCCATGAGCCACTGGCGGAGAGAAACACCTGCCGGCGGAGGCTCGTAGAGGCCGAGTGTGGTCGCTGCCTCGTCCAGTTCCTCGTCTGACGGGTTGAGCGTCAGGAACTCGCCGATTTCCGCCGCGGTCTTTTCGACATCCTCCTGCGGTTCGCCGGAGAGGTAGTCGTCGACTGCCTCGGCATGTGAGGAGTACTCCACCATGAGGCTGTCCTGGTAGAAGTAGGCGCCGAGGAAGTGAGCCAGCGCCGGGAACCGTTTCCTCCATTCCCAGGCGATCTTGGGTCGAACCGTGGACCGGGGCGGTGGTGGAGCCGCCAGGAAACTCTCAAGATGCGTCTGGATGACCCCAAGGCAGTCCTCGACGCTTACACCTCGTGGCGGACGGATGTGGGGCAGCAACTCAACGTCCTCAGCGATCTCGTCACTGAACAGGCCCACGGCCAGGAGGTCCTGGATCTCCCGCACGGCCGCCGCCGCGCGCTCCGGAGCGAAGGCGGCCACCCGAAGGTAAGCGCTCAGCGCCGTTCCCGGGGCTTCGAGCGTGTCGTCGAAGGTGTAACCCGGCTGCTCGTACGCCTGGAGGAGCTGACGCAGCTCCTGGAAACGGTCATCCACCGGTGTCATGGTGCTGTCGAACCTGTTCTGGTGTTAGGGGACGGGATAGGACGTCAGTACGCGGTAGCCCATTGCGGCTGATGGGTCGCGCTTGAGGATCACTCTGGCACCCTTGACCCACTCCGGCGGCAATCCGTTGCGAAAGTTCTCCCGGGACAGACTCAACCCGGTGTTCTCGTCGAAATGTGCTTCGAGCTCAAGCTTCCGGGCCTTGTTCTTGGCGAGCCAGGCTTCGATTTCCTTCTGGCGCTGGAGCACCACACCGTCCGGTGTACTTTTGCGCGGAGGTTTCGTCAACGTACCGGGAGACCCGGTCCCTCTCAGGCTCTGCCCGCAGTCGTGCACGCAACTCCCGCGAGGTGACGTTCGCGTGCTTGGCCAGAGTGTGCGCGCCGTTCTGTCCCTCGTCACCGGCCACATCTGCCCGGTACCTGGGGTTCAGCCGCCCCCTGCGCTTGCTGCGCGGCCAGGCGTTGGGTTCGCCGTCGCCCTTGATGAGGAGGCTCAGGTCATCGAGACCGGGAGATGCTCCCTCAGGCACCGCGAGTGCGGGCCCCAGGCCGGACATGCGGACCCCGCCCAGCAGTTCGGTGATGCCTCCGGCATTCCGTACGGCCTGCGCCGTCGACCCAGCTCCTCCGAGGAGGCCGCCGAGGAGGGCGCCGTCCACGCCCGCCTGGCGGGCCTCAGCCAGACTGAGTCCGCCCTTCTGCTCGCCGAGCGCGATGGACATCGGCTGGGTCAGGGCGAGGTTCACGGTGATCGATTCGACGCCGGCGAACGCCGCCGACGCCAGCGTCGTGGCCGCGATGGTCGCGATCTCCTCCGTCACCGCGACACCCAGGCTGGCGGCGAGGTCCGCGATCCCGGCGGCCACCGCCGCGGCGGCGTCCGCGGAAAGGCTGAAGGTGACGATGGACAGGGCCCCGCCGACCAGGAGCGTCGCACCGGCGATCTCCAGCTCGTGCTCCAGCCTCTTCTTCACCCCGTGGATGAAGTCCGCGTACCCGTCCAGCGCCTTGGCCATGGCACGGGCGGCATCGGCCAGGTCCTTCAGCCAGCCGCGCCCGTCGTAGTAGTAGCGACGCCAGTACGGGTCGTCGAAGGCCGAGATGGCCTCGCCCTTGTTGTGCTCGATGATGGTGCGGGCCGCCCTGTTGGCACCCGACGTGACCTTCTCCACGTCGTCGGCGAAGTCCCGCCACGTCTTCGCGGCATGCCGCAGGCCGCCCTCGTCCGCAGCCGGCCACCACATGCCGGTCATGTCCTGGACGATCTTGCGGGCCTTGTCCGCAGTGCTCACCGGTGCGCGCCCTCACCGCCGTGGTCGACGTGGATCCGGCTGAACATGCTGCGGACCAGCTCGTCGTTGTCGATGTGGCCATCCGCCATGTCCACCATGGCCTCGCGGATGCTGGCCAGACCGTCGACGAGGATCTTGGTGGCGTCCTCGATCTTCTTCACGTGCGGGCCGTACACCTTGTGGAACTTCTGGCCCTGCTCGTCGTCACCCCACGGCGCCCCGGCTGCCTCCAAGCCGTGCTTCAGCTTGGTCAGGGCGTGTGCAAGGGCAACACTTTCATCGTGGAAGTGCGGCGCGGTCGCCTTGAGGTCAGCGATCTTGATGTCGAGTATCTTGCCGCTGTCACCCATGACTTGGCGTTTCCCCCTCCGTTGACTGCCCGGATGTTCGACCCTAGCTCTCATGTCTTCCTTCACGACCGCGAGGACGCAAAAGGGAAGCAAAGACGCGCGAGTTGCTCGTGAGTTCTCTCACAGGCCGTGACCGGGGCGCTTGTGGCTCAAGGCTCCGCCGGTGAAAACGCCGAACTGGTTCCAGCTCACGTTCGACGGACGCTCATACGCCAGCGTGATCGACGGTCAGGACGTGAGCGGGCATTTGGCCGCGGTCGACGTGCCCGCAGTCCCACCCACCGCGCATCATCCTGCACCTCAGCCCCACCGAGGGCTGGCCGACCACACTGGATCTGCTCGCCCGTGTGAGGGTCTGGGGCGCCGCCGGACCCCGATGCCGTCACAGCTCCACCTGGCTGCAACAGCAGACACACAACACGGCGCCGTCGCTTCGACCGCTCTGCCACCTGGTCATCGACTCTCAGCCCGACCCGCCTCGTATTCGCCGCCCTGAACTTCCCTCGCCTTGAGGGCGCCTACACCGGACGCCGGGAAAGGGCCCTGTGTGCCGTTGCTTGCGTCATGATGTGTCGGGGAGTGCCGTGGCCTGAGGTGCGGCGGTCATTGGGGGTGGGAAGTGCAAGAGCTGGGAAGATCGGATCCGCGAGAGTGCGAAGGTTTTCGGCTGCTGGGTCGGTTGGGGTCCGGCGGTATGGGCGTGGTCTATCTGGGTGAGGACCACGCCGGTCGGCAAGCCGCCGTGAAAATCATGCGTTCCGAGTACGCGGACGACGCCGCTTTCCGCGAGCGTTTTCATCGTGAGGCTCGTGCACTTGCCGCAGTCAGCAGCCCGCACGTCGTCGAGATGATCAAGGTCTCGGAGGAGGGAGAGACCCCGTACCTCGTCACGGAGTATGTTCCAGGTGGCTCGCTCGCCGAGCGCCTGAGCAGCGGTCCGCTGCCTCTGGAAGAGGCCATTGACCTCGCGGAAGCGCTGGCACGTGCACTGGAGGTGATCCATGCCGCCGGAATCATCCACCGCGCCCTGAAGCCATCGAACGTCCTCCTGGCTGCCGAAGGGCCGAAGCTCATCGACTTCGGTATCGCGCAGTTGGCCGACGAGGCCGCGGTGACCCGAACGGGCTGGCGGCTGGGCACCCCCGGATACCTGGCGCCCGAGCAGCTTGCCACTGGGAGTTCGGATGCGCCGGCTGACGTGTTCGCTTGGGGACTTGTGGTCGCGTCCGCGGCTTCGGGCCGTCACCCGTTCGGTACCGGCCCCGCCGAAGCACTGGCCTACCGCATCCAGCACACACCGCCCAATCTGGTGGGACTGCCTCCCGCTCTCATGCCTGCCGTAATGGCCGCATTGCAGCACGATCCCCGCCGACGACCACCCAGCACCGATCTCATCCGCCTGTTGCGAGAGCCCGCCGCACTCGCAGCGCACGGCACCTACACGGGCCCCACGACCGTGGGTCGCCGCCAAGGCGTGCGGTTGTGGCAGAAAGCCCTGCTCACAGGACCTCGGTGCCGCGCTCGCCCGCACCACCGTCACCACCATCGACGCCGACATCCAGGCTTACAACTAGGCCGATCAGTGCCGAAGAGGCCTCAGCACGCCCAGGCGTTGCAACTCCAGGATGTGTTCGGCTGCACGTCGCGGTGCTTCCCCGCCGGTGATCAGCACACCGGCCTCGATGTTGCGCCGAGCGGCGGACTCGGTCAGATTGGCGCTACCGAGGAAGAGTGTGTGGCGATCGGCAACGGCGAGTTTGGCGTGTTGACGAGAGCGCGCCTGTCGGGCCGGGTCCCTGGCCCAGGTCCACAACTTCACTCCGGGCACCGACGCGAACGCGTCGGCGGGTTCCTTCCCCGAGAGGAGTCCGCCGGCGCCGGCCAAGGTCTCGACCACGACGTGCGTCTGCACGCCTTTGTCCAGGGCCTCGGTCAGAGCCTGTGCCAGGGCCGGGTAGGGACGAGCCGCGTACGTCATGGCCAGCAGTTCGTGCTGGGCCGCACTGATGACCTCGATGAGCACCTGGGCGGTGGCCCGGACGGGTACGGCGGGTGTGGAGGGACCACTCCACACCGTGCGGACCCGGACCGTGTCCCGGGCCTTCTGCCGGGCGGCGACGTAGCCGCGCAGATAGGCAGCCGCCTCGGTCGGCGGCACCGACTCCGACTCGATCGCGTCGCACAGTCGCGTTACGGCCTCGCCGACCGCTGGTGCCGCCAGTGCGGTCAGTATTCGTTCCCTGGAGCGTGCCTGGGCGAGCAGCCCGACGAGGTCCTTGCTGCGGGAGAGGCCGAGGGCCGCGACGGCGGCCTCGGCAGCGGCCTCGAAAGCGGGTCGGCTCACGGCAGCAGGCCGACCGGCGTCAGCACCGGTTCCTTGTCCCCAGCCAGCGGGACGAGGAACCGACGGTCTAGGAACCGGTTGCCGCGTTCGCACGTCGTTTCCGACACGAACAGACAGACGTGGCACGCGGCTCCGTGGAGGAAGTCGGCCGGGTCGTGCGGCAGGCGCTCGGCGCAGAGCGGATCGGCCGAGCAGTGACCGGCGTCGGTCAGGGCCCGGCGCACGATCCGGTCGAACTCGCGTTCCTCGGCGAGGGAGACCAGACCGCCCAGGGTGCCCTCGGAGTCCGGAACCGCGGTGTAGATGAGGATGCCCGTCCTCGGGTTCTGCTCGTCTCCCACGTATATTCGCTCGGCGAGCGAGGCGGAGTTGTACCCGCATTCCAGGGCGATGGTGCGGATCAGCAGGTGGGACAGGGTGTGCAGGGCGATGTACCGTGCTCCGGGCCAGCCGTAGTAGGGGTCGAAGCCACTCGTCTTGCGGTCCGACTTCCGGTTCGCCCGAAATCGTGCGTAGGCCTCTCTGTGTGCCTCCATCTGCGCGGACTTCTCCATGCGGACGACCCACTCCGCCATCAGACCGTCCCGTACGCGCAGGAAGACACCCTCGCCGCGCACCTCACTCGCCGGCACCCAGTTCCGGGCTCCGCGGGACAGATCGACGCGCGTGGCGATCTCCGGGGATTCCGGGTCGGGTGCGTCGAGCCGGGTGAAACCGATCAGCGCCCGTGCCTCGCGCAGCCGCTCGACCTGCCTGACGTCGGCGAATAGCTCGCTCAGGCGGGCCGGCACCGGGACCTGCCGCAGCGCGAAGTCGTCGCTGGGAGCGGGGACGGGTCCGGAGAGCGCGTCCCATTCCGGTCCGAAGAGGTCGGCTTGGACGTCGGGCGCGGAGGGGGCCGGTCCGGCCGTCCCCTGTTTGCGCTCTGCGATGGCCGCGACCACCGCGCCGGCGTCGAAGTCGTTGAGGAAGGCGAACTTGGGCATGCGCGCCATGAAGTCGAACTGGGTCCGGTCCTCGATGAGTTCGAGGTCGGGCCAGTGGTCGTCGAGGAGCTTGTCGATGTCTCCGCCCTGCGCCTTGGGCAGGGCCAGCGCGCTGAGGGTGAGCGGGAACCATTGGTTGGAGGCGCCCGCCACCATCAGGACGGGCTCCTGTGCGCAGCCGTTCGGCTCGTAGGTCCCGAGATGCGGATGCCGCCCGCGACATGAGGGCAGGTTGCAATGGCTGAGCAGGAAAACAACGCCGCACACGCCCGTGGACAGAGTCAGCACGCTCCCCCCGCCAGTCATTTCAACCCGCGACATCACCGATCGGCTGACCAGCGCTTGACTTCATGTGTGCTTCCGAGCGTCCATGGTCGCGACCGACCGCCGTGCGGACCACGCGATCCCGCACGGCGTCAGCTCTGTCAGCCCGGAACACCGCGGTGCGCACGCGCCGGCGACACCAGCGGTCCGGGGACCTCACTGTTTACGCCCTCTGGGAAGCAAGGCTCTCTCCATGTCCGGCACGACGATGACCAACGAGTTGACGGGGCTGTCCCCGGCTGTCATCCACGTCTACACGCAACTGGTGGCCTTCACAGATCCGGCCCCCGTCGCCGACATCGCCCAGGCCACGGAAACTGCCTGTTCCAGCAGCTTCAAGGCCCTCGCCTCCCTCCAAAAGCGGGGACTCGCCCACCGTGAACGGGGCATCCCGAACGGCCCCAGCCGCCGCCCCGACCTCTGGCGCGCCACACACACCGGCCCTGGCCCCACTCCCGGCGTGCCCCCCACCACCAAGAAGCCGGGCCAGCCCACATCCGACGCCGCGCCCGCCGACACACCGGCTGCGGACACCACCGCTCTGGTGTCACAGCCGGACGAGTGCACCTCTTCTAGCCTCTGGGGCATCAGGATCACCTACGACAACGCAACGAGGACCGCGACCGTCAGGTCGAGGCCCTCGCTTCCGTATCGCTATAAGGAGTGTCCGAGGGGGGACTTGAACCCCCACGCCCGATAAAGGGCACTAGCACCTCAAGCTAGCGCGTCTGCCATTCCGCCACCCGGACTAGGTGTCTGCCGCCTGGCCGGGGGGCTTCCCCGCGGCGGCAGGAACAACAATACCAAGGTTTCGGAGTGCCTTTCACCTGCGTATCCGTACCGTGAACGCCGGGATCGGGGCGGCGCGGCGCCCGGACCGACCTCCTACACGAACAGTGACATGCTCATCACTCTGCGAGAGTGTCGTGGTGCGGCACCCATGGAGCGGGTGCCGCACCGCCGGATGTCACGGCGCGCGGTCGGGCGTCATCGCACGCGGCCTGCCGTCACGGCATCAGCTGGTACTCCGGAAAGTTCCCCGGCAGCCGCTCCCCCGTCGGCCCCTGTGTCACCGCCCGCACCAGCAGTTCGCCGCCGACGAAGGCACCGCGCCAGGATGCGCCGAAGCCGCCGAAGAGCTCGTCGCGGTCGCCGCGGGAGCGGGGCTTGCCGTGGCCGATCTTGAAGGCGCGGATCTGCGGGGCGAGGCGGTCGAAGGTGGCCTTGTCGTCCGTGGAGAGGGTGGCCACCAGGGCGCCGTTGGACGCGTTCATGGCGGCGAGCAGCTCCGCCTCCGTGTCGACCAGGACGATCGTGTCGACCGGGCCGAAGGGTTCGGCGTGGTGCAGGGGGGAGGAGCGAGGCGGGTTGAGGAGCGTGACCGGTTGGACGTAGGCAGACGTGTCCTGGCCGGGCAGGAAGCGGGCGTCGGACAGGCCGCCCCTGTGCAGCGGGACGGCGCCCCGGTCGATGGCCTCGGCGACCTGGTCCTGGAGATCCTTGGCCTTGGCCGCGTTGATCACTGGGCCGAAGTCCAGCTGCGGGTATGGGTCGTCACCCTTCTCCACCGCCAGCGGGTGGCCGACCCGGAGGGTGCGCACCGCCGGGAGGTACGCCGCCAGGAACGCGTCGAACAGTTCACGCTGGACGACGAAGCGCGGGTAGGCCGTGCAGCGCTGTTTGCCGTAGTCGAAGAGTTTCGGGACGACTGCGGTGAGTGAGTCCCAGTCCGAGTAGTTCCAGATGCCCCAGGTGTTCAGGCCCTCCTGTTCCAGTACGTGCCTCTTGCCGAGGTCGGCGACGGCCGTGGCGACCGCGGCGCCGGTGTCCCGGCCGCCGACGAAGGAGACGCAGCCGATCTCGGGCGCCCGCACCAGCGCCTCCGACAGTTCGCCTCCGCTGCCGCTGACGAGGGTGACGGGGATGCCCTCGCGGGCGGCGAGCGCGCAGGCCAGAGTGAGGCAGGCGACACCGCCGTCGGTCGGGGTCTTGGCGATGACCGCGTTGCCTGCCAGTGCCTGTACCAGCAATGCGTGAACGAGCACGCTCATGGGATAGTTCCAGCTCGCGATGTTCGACACCGGGCCGTCCAGCGGGGCCCGGCCGGCCACCATCGGTTCGATGCCGTCGACGTACCAGCGCACGCCGTCGATGGCCCGGTCGACGTCCGCCTGCGCGAGCCGCCACGGCTTGCCGATCTCCCAGACGAGCAGCAGGGCGAGGAGTTCGCGGTGTTCGGTGAGGGCGTCGAGGGTGGCCGCGACCCGGGCCCGGCGCTCGTCGAGCGGGACGTGCCGCCAGGCGCGGTGCTGGTCGAGCGAGGCCCGTACGGCCTGGTGGGCGGTTGCCCGGTCGAGGCGGGGCGGGCCCGCGATCGGGCTGCCGTCGACCGGGCTGGTGGCGGGCAGCGCCCGGCCGTCGGCCCGCCAGGCGGCGTTCCAGAGGTTGAGGACGCGGTCGTCCCGGAACGCCTCGGGGGCCACGGCAAGGCAGCGCTGCCAAGCGTCGGTCCAGGACGTGCCGGATTTGAGGGTGAGGCTGGGTGCCATTGAAGAGCTCCGCTCTCGGTGCACAGTCGAGAGAAAAGGGCCCGTAGGGCCCTCCCTGAAAGGGTGGTGGTGGGCAACGGGTGGGCGGGAGGTGCGTGGCCCCCGTCCGGCTCACGGCTCGCAGTGCCGTGAGCCGGAGGTCGTGAGAGGGTTCGCGAAGGTGCGGTGAAGGGTGCTGGACGTCGCGGCGGTCGCCGTGGAGGGTCGTACGAAGGAAGCTACCGACGCGTAATGACGCGCGACAGTCACCTCACGTCAACTATGAACGACGTCACCCTCCGCTGCCAGCAGGGCGAGCACCTGTTGCGCCGTCTCGGTCGGTGTGCTTCCCACCCTGACCCCGGCCGCCTCCAGTGCCTTCTTCTTCGCCTGTGCCGTGCCGGACGAGCCGGAGACGATGGCGCCCGCGTGCCCCATCGTCTTCCCCTCGGGTGCCGTGAAGCCCGCGATGTAGCCGACGACCGGCTTGGTGACGTGCTCGCGGATGTAGGCGGCCGCGCGTTCCTCGGCGTCGCCGCCGATCTCGCCGATGAGGACGATCAGGTCGGTGTCGGGGTCGTCCTGGAAGGCGGCCAGGCAGTCGATGTGCGTGGTGCCGACGACCGGGTCGCCGCCGATGCCGACGCACGTCGAGAAGCCGATGTCGCGCAGCTCGTACATGAGTTGGTAGGTGAGCGTGCCGGACTTCGACACCAGGCCGATGCGGCCGGGCTTGGTGATGTCGGCCGGGATGATGCCCGCGTTGGACTGGCCCGGGGTGATCAGGCCGGGGCAGTTGGGGCCGATGATCCGGGTGCCCTTCGACTTCGCGTAAGCCGTGAAGGCGACGGAGTCGTGGACGGGGATGCCCTCGGTGATGACGACCGCGAGGCCGATGCCGGCGTCGGCGGCCTCGATCACCGCCGCCCTGACGAAGGCCGGGGGCACGAAGACCACGCTCACGTCCGCGCCGGTGGCCTCCATGGCCTCGCGGACCGATCCGTGGACCGGGACGGCACGGTCGTCGAAGTCGACGGTGCGGCCCGCCTTGCGCGGGTTGACTCCGGCGACGACGTTCGTGCCGGCCGCGAGCATGCGGCGGGTGTGCTTCATGCCCTCGCCGCCGGTCATGCCCTGGACGAGGACTTTGCTCTCCTTGGTGAGGTAGATCGCCATGTCCCGTCTCCTCAGGCTGCGTGGGCGAGTTGGGCGGCACGGCCGGCGGCGCCGTCCATGGTGGTGGCCTGCTGGACCAGGGGGTGCGCGCGCTCGTCGAGGATCGCGCGGCCGCGGGCCGCGTTGTTGCCGTCGAGGCGCACGACCAGCGGCCTGGTCAACTGGACGGTGTCCAGGGCCTGCACGATGCCCTCGGCGACCGCGTCGCAGGCGGTGATCCCGCCGAAGACGTTGACGAAGACGGACTTCACGGCCGGGTCGGAGAGGATGACGGACAGCCCGTCGGCCATGACCTGGGCCGATGCCCCGCCGCCGATGTCGAGGAAGTTGGCGGGGCGGGCGCCGCAGCCGGCGACCACGTCGAGCGTCGACATGACCAGGCCGGCGCCGTTGCCGATGATGCCGACCTCGCCGTCCAGCTTGACGTAGTTGAGGCCGCGCGCAGCGGCCACGGCCTCCAGCGGGTCGTCGTACTCGGCATCCTCGGCACCCCAACGGGTCTGCCGGAAACGGGCGTTGTCGTCGAGGGTGACCTTGCCGTCGAGCGCGACGATCCAGCCCTGTTGCGTGCGGACGAGGGGGTTGACCTCGACCAGGAGGGCGTCCTCGCGGACCAGTACCTGCCAGAGCCGTACGAGGACGTCGACGGTCTGCGGCGGCAGACCGGCCGCCGCGGCGATCTCGGCCGCCTTCGCGGAGGTGACGCCCTCGGCCGGGTCGACGGGGATGCGTGCCACGGCCTCCGGCCGGTTCGCGGCGACTTCCTCGATCTCCATGCCGCCCTCCGCGGAGGCGATCGCGAGGAAGCGACCCGCCGCGCGATCGAGGACGTAGGAGACGTAGAACTCGCTCTCCACGTCCACGGGCTGGGCCAGCATCACCTTGCCGACGGTGTGGCCCTTGATGTCCATGCCGAGGATCTGGCGCACCGTCAGCTCGGTGGCGGCCGGGTCGGCCGCGAACTTCACCCCGCCGGCCTTGCCGCGCCCGCCGGTCTTGACCTGCGCCTTGACGACGACGCGGCCGCCGAGCCTGCGGGCGATCTCACGCGCTTCCTTGGGCGAGTCCGTGACCTCGGCCCTCGGCACCACGATGCCGTGATCCTCGAAGAGTTCCCTTGCCTGGTGTTCGTACAGGTCCATCTCGGCTCCTGTCTGCGAAGTCATCGGAAGTCGTCGCCAAGTCATCGAGAGGCCGAACTCCGATGACTGAAAAGTGCCGCACGCCCCCTGGACACCACCCATCGGATGCGGGATAACAAGCTTCATACAGTATTCGTCGACTGTATGCAATGTACCGCGAGAGCGTTCCAACCCCTACGAAGGGACAGGACTTCGCCATGCCTGACGACAGCCGCGACCAGAACGAAGAGCTCATCTCGGGTGGGCATCTCGTCGCCAAGGCGCTCAAAGCGGAAGGTGTGAAGGTCATCTACACCTTGTGCGGCGGCCACATCATCGACATCTACGACGGCTGCGTCGACGAGGGCATCGAGGTCGTCGACGTACGCCACGAGCAGGTCGCCGCCCACGCAGCCGACGGCTACGCACGCATCACCGGCACACCCGGCTGCGCGGTCGTCACCGCCGGCCCCGGTACGACCGACGCCGTCACCGGTGTCGCCAACGCCTTCCGCGCGGAGTCCCCGATGCTGCTGATCGGCGGTCAGGGGGCCCTCACCCAGCACAAGATGGGGTCCCTGCAGGACCTGCCGCACGTCGACATGATGACGCCGATCACCAAGTTCGCGGCGACCGTTCCGGACACCGCGCGCGCGGCGGACATGGTGTCGATGGCGTTCCGCGAGTGCTACCACGGGGCGCCCGGGCCGTCCTTCCTGGAGATTCCGCGGGACGTCCTGGACGCCAAGGTGCCGCTCGCCAAGGCGCGCATCCCGAAGGCCGGCCACTACCGTGCCTCGACCCGCTCGGCCGGCGACCCAGAAGCGATCGAGAAGCTCGCCGATCTGCTCGTGCACGCCGAGAAGCCGGCGGTCCTGCTGGGCAGCCAGGTGTGGACGACCCGCGGCACCGAGACGGCCATCGAGCTCGTGCGGACCCTCAACATCCCCGCGTACATGAACGGTGCCGGACGCGGCACGCTCCCGCCCGGCGACCCGCACCACTTCCAGCTGTCGCGGCGGTACGCCTTCTCCAACGCCGACGTCATCGTCATCGTCGGCACCCCGTTCGACTTCCGCATGGGCTACGGCAAGCGGCTGTCGCCGGACGCGACCGTCGTGCAGATCGACCTCGACTACCGCACCGTCGGCAAGAACCGCGACATCGACCTCGGCATCGTCGGCTACGCGGGCCTGGTGCTGAAGTCGGTGACCGAGGCAGCCTCCGGGCGGCTCAACGGCGGCGCGTCCAGGCGCAAGGAGTGGCTGGACGAGCTGCGCGCCGCCGAGCAGACGGCGGTCGAGAAGCGGCTGCCCCAGCTGCGGTCGAACGCCTCACCGATCCACCCGTACCGCCTGGTCAGCGAGATCAACGACTTCCTCACCGAGGACTCCATCTATATCGGCGACGGCGGCGACATCGTCACCTTCTCCGGGCAGGTCGTCCAGCCCAAGTCGCCCGGCCACTGGATGGACCCGGGCCCGCTGGGCACGCTCGGCGTCGGCATCCCCTTCGTGCTCGCGGCCAAGCAGGCACGCCCCGACAAGGAGGTCGTCGCCCTCTTCGGCGACGGCGCCTTCTCGCTGACCGGCTGGGACTTCGAGACCCTCGTCCGCTACAACCTCCCCTTCGTCGGCATCGTCGGCAACAACTCCTCGATGAACCAGATCCGCTACGGCCAGGCCGCCAAGTACGGCAAGGAGCGCGAGCGGGTCGGCAACACCCTCGGCGACGTCCCCTACGACAAGTTCGCGCAGATGCTGGGTGGTCACGGCGAGGAGGTCCGTGACCCGGCCGACATCGGTCCTGCGCTGCGCCGGGCCCGCGAGTCCGGGAAACCCTCGCTGATCAACGTCTGGGTCGACCCGGACGCGTACGCCCCCGGAACCATGAACCAGACCATGTACAAGTGAGGAGCGCTTGTCATGACCAAGGCTCTCGACGGCATCCGCGTCCTGGACATGACCCACGTCCAGTCCGGGCCCTCCGCGACCCAGCTGCTCGCCTGGCTCGGCGCGGACGTCATCAAGCTGGAGGCGCCGACCGGTGACATCACACGCAAGCAGCTGCGCGACCTCCCGGACGTCGACTCCCTCTACTTCACGATGCTCAACTGCAACAAGCGGAGCATCACCCTCAACACCAAGACCGAGCGCGGCAAGGAGCTCCTCACCGAGCTGATCCGGCGCTCCGACGTCATGGTCGAGAACTTCGGACCGGGCGCGGTCGACCGGATGGGCTTCACCTGGGACCGCATCAAGGAGATCAATCCACGGATCGTCTACGCCTCCATCAAGGGGTTCGGCGAGGGCCCGTACACCAACTTCAAGGCGTACGAGGTCGTCGCGCAGGCCATGGGCGGGTCGATGTCGACCACCGGTTTCGAGGACGGGCCGCCGCTGGCGACGGGGGCCCAGATCGGCGACTCGGGCACGGGCGTGCACGCCGTGGCGGGCATCCTCGCGGCGCTGTACCAGCGGGAGCGCACCGGGCACGGGCAGCGGGTGAACGTGGCCATGCAGCACGCGGTGCTCAACCTCTGCCGGGTGAAGCTGCGCGACCAGCAGCGCCTGGCACACGGACCCCTCGCCGAATATCCCAACGACGACTTCGGCGATGAGGTTCCCCGGTCCGGAAACGCCTCCGGCGGCGGCCAGCCCGGGTGGGCGGTCAAGTGTGCGCCAGGCGGCCCGAACGACTACGTGTACGTCATCGTGCAGCCCGTCGGCTGGAAGCCGATCAGCGAGCTCATCGGCCGGCCGGAGCTGGCCGACGACCCCGAGTGGGCGACGCCGGAGGCCCGGCTGCCCAAGCTCAACAAGATGTTCCAGCTGATCGAGGAGTGGTCCTCGACCCTGCCCAAGTGGGAGGTGCTGGAGCGGCTCAACGCCCACAACATCCCGTGCGGGCCGATCCTGTCCACCAAGGAGATCATCGAGGACGAGTCGCTGGTCGCCAACGAGATGGTGGTCCGCGTACCGCATCCGGAGCGGGGCGAGTTCGTGACCGTGGGCAGCCCGCTGAAGCTTTCCGACTCCCCCGTCGAGGTGACCAGTTCACCCCTGCTCGGCGAGCACAACGAAGAGGTCTACATCGGCGAGCTCGGCCTCGGCGACGAGGAGCTGCGCCTGCTCAAGTCGAACGGAGTGATCTGACGTGATGGCCGAAGACCGGGTGCTGCAGGTGCGCGCCCTCCTCGACTCCGTGCGGGCCGAGGGCCGCACCGCGCTCACCGCGCCCGAGGGCAAGGTGCTCGCCGACGCGTACGGGATCGCCGTACCCGGCGAGGAGCTGGCGAGGGACGTCGACGAGGCGGTGGCGTACGCGGCGCGGTTCGGCGGACCCGTCGTGATGAAGATCGTCTCCCCCGACATCCTGCACAAGACCGACGCCGGCGGTGTGGTCGTCGGGGTGGAGGGAGCGGCAGACGTACGGGCCGCGTTCTGCAGGATCATCGAGAACGCGCGCGCGTACAGCCCCGACGCCCGGATCGAGGGCGTCCAGGTGCAGGAACTGCTGCCGCAGGGGCAGGAGGTCATCGTCGGCGCGGTGACCGACCCCACCTTCGGGAAGGTCGTCGCCTTCGGGCTCGGCGGGGTGCTCGTCGAGGTCCTCAAGGACGTGACGTTCCGCCTCGCGCCCGTGGACGCCGACGAGGCGCTGTCCATGCTGGACTCCATCCGGTCGGCGGAGATCCTGCGCAAGGTGCGCGGCCGGGCGGGCGTGGACCGGTGGGCGATCGCCGAGCAGATCCGCCGGGTCTCCCAACTGGTGGCGGACTTCCCGGAGATCGCCGAGGTGGACCTCAATCCGGTGATCGCGACGCCGGAGGGAGCGGTGGCCGCCGACATCCGGGTGATCCTCGCCGAGTCGCAGCCGCCGTCCCGCCGGCGGTACACCCGCGACGAGATCCTCACATCCATGCGGCGGCTGATGCAGCCGGCCTCCGTCGCCGTGATCGGCGCCTCCAACGAGCAGGGCAAGATCGGCAACTCGGTCATGCGCAACCTCATCGACGGCGGTTTCGCCGGGGACATCCACCCGGTGAACCCCAGGGCCGATGACATTCTGGGCCGCAAGGCGTACAAGAGTGTCACGGACGTTCCTGGTGAGGTGGATGTGGCCGTCTTCGCCATTCCCGCCAAGTTCGTGGCCGCGGCGCTGGAGGAGGTGGGACGCAAGAAGATCCCCAATGCCGTACTGATCCCCTCCGGCTTCGCGGAGACCGGCGAACACGCGCTCCAGGCGGAGATCGTGGCGATCGCCGAGCGGTACGGCATCCGGCTGCTCGGGCCGAACATCTACGGCTACTACTCGACGTGGCAGGACCTGTGCGCCACGTTCTGCACGCCGTACGACGTCAAGGGCGGTGTGGCGCTGACCTCGCAGTCCGGCGGCATCGGCATGGCCATCCTGGGCTTCGCTCGGACGACGAAGACCGGCGTGTCGGCGATCGTCGGCCTCGGCAACAAGTCGGACCTGGACGAGGACGATCTGCTGACCTGGTTCGGCGAGGACCCGCACACCGAGTGCATCGCGATGCACCTGGAGGACCTCAAGGACGGACGAGCCTTCGTGGAGGCGGCGCGCGACACCGTCCGCAAGAAGCCGGTCGTGGTCCTCAAAGCGGGGCGTACGGCCGCGGGCGCCAAGGCCGCGGGCTCGCACACCGGCGCGCTGGCCGGCGACGACGCCGTCTACGACGACATCCTCCGGCAGGCCGGTGTCATCCGGGCGCCCGGTCTGAACGACATGCTGGAGTACGCGCGCGCACTGCCGGTGCTTCCCACCCCCAAGGGCGACAACGTCGTCATCATCACCGGGGCCGGCGGCAGCGGCGTCCTGCTCTCCGACGCGGTGACCGACAACGGCCTGTCCCTGATGGAGATTCCGCCGGACCTCGACGCGTCCTTCAGGAAGTTCATCCCGCCCTTCGGGGCCGCGGGCAACCCGGTCGACATCACCGGGGGCGAGCCGCCGTCGACGTACGAGGCGACGATCCGGCTCGGTCTTCAGGATCCGCGCATCCACGCGCTGGTCCTCGGCTACTGGCACACCATCGTGACCCCTCCCATGGTGTTCGCCGAGCTCACCGCGCGCGTGGTGGCCGAGTTCCGGGAGCGCGGGATCGAGAAGCCGGTGGTGGCGTCGCTCGCGGGTGATGTCGAGGTGGAGGAGGCCTGCCAGTACCTCTACGAGCGGGGCGTCGTGGCATACCCGTACACGACGGAGAAGCCGGTGGCCGTACTCGGCGCGAAGTACCGCTGGGCGCGGGCGGCAGGAAGGCTGGGGGCCGACGGCCCCTCCGCCGACGCGGTGGCGGGAGACGGGCGGGTTGTTGGGGGGCGGTTCATGAGGTGAGCGAACACGGGGCCGGCCGACGGTGCGCGTCGGCGGGCCCCGAGGACCCGTGCGCGCACGAAAGGCATTGGACAGGGGGCGCTGGCCAGAACTTTCGACGCAAGGGGTGCAAGACAACATGACATCCACCGATCTATCGACGTCCGTCCCCTGCAGGGAGGTGACGGACCGCAACGGCCGCGTGTACCGGATCGGCGAGTCCGACGTCGACATCATGGGCCGTACACGCACCTGGATGGTCGTCCTGCCCTGGGTGGGCATGATGGGCATCAGTTCCGCCGAGTACGCGTTCACGTCGGCGGAGGACACGCTCCACGAGGCGCATCTGTGGAGCAGCGGACACATCTTCTGGCTGATGGGCGTCTGGGTGTTCTTCCAGGCGGCCGTGGCCTTCCCGGCGGGACAACTGCGGGAGAGCGGCCGCCTCCCCGCGCGTACGGCGATGCTGCTCGGCGCGCTCGGCACCCTGCTGGGCTATCTGGCGCTGGCCTTCGCGCCGGACGTGCTGGTCGCCTATCTGGGCTTCGGTGTGTGCAGTGGTAT
The DNA here is from genome assembly GCF_040608235.1 of Streptomyces sp. NPDC005202. Lineage (NCBI taxonomy): Bacteria > Bacillati > Actinomycetota > Actinomycetes > Kitasatosporales > Streptomycetaceae > Streptomyces > Streptomyces sp. NPDC005202. The sequence continues at coordinate 21,128 of NZ_JBEXHW010000002.1, forward strand.
CGGCGCCGGTCTTGTGTATGCGACCTGCGTGAACATGGTCGGCAAGTGGTATCCGGAACGCAAGGGCGGCAAGACGGGCTTCGTCAACGGCGGATTCGCCTACGGGTCCGTGCCGTTCGTCTTCCTCTTCACCTCCGTGCTCGACCTGAGCAACTACAGGGCCGTACTGTCCACGGTCGGTGTGGGGCTGTGCCTGGTGGTGGCCGTGGCGGGCTGGTTCTTCAAGGATCCGCCGAAGAACTGGTGGCCCGCACACGTCGACCCATTGAAGGTCACCGACGACCCGAAGATCCGCCGGGCGCTGGAGAAGAACCCGCCGGCAATCAAGCAGTACACCCCGAAGGAGGCCGCCCGCACCCCCGTCCTGTGGATGATGTGGTTCTGTCTGCTGTGCACGGCCGGCATCAACATCTTCGGCATCGCCTTCCAGGTGCCGTTCGGCAAGGACATGGGTTTCGCGGGCGGGATCGTGGCCACGGCGATGTCCCTGAAGGCCCTTGTCAACGGCACCGGGCGCGGTGTCATCGGCTGGATATCCGACCGCTACGGACGCCGCAACACGCTGATCATCGTCTGCGTCGTGCTCGGTACGGCGCAGTTCGGCGTGCTGGTGTCGGGACAGATGGGCAGCATGCCGTTCTTCCTGCTGTGCTCCATGGTCTCCGGCTTCGGCGGCGGGGCGATCTTCCCGCTGTTCGCGGCCATGACGGCGGACTACTTCGGCGAGAACAACAACGCCACCAACTACGGGATGGTCTACAGCTCGAAGCTGATCTCGGGGCTCGTCGGCTCCGGCCTGGGCGCGGTCGTCGTCGGTGAGTGGGACTACCACGGCGCGTTCGTCCTGGCGGGCTCCATCGGGCTGGCCTCCGCAGTACTGGCCCTCTTCCTCAAGGCACCGGGCAGGCCCAACGTCCGGCGCATCGTCCCCAACCCGCACCCGCTCGGCGAGGAGATGGCGTGAAATGACTGCAGACCCCATAGCAACGAACAGTTCGCCGGCCGGTCCCGGTGCCGCGGACCGCCCCTACCGGGAAGTGACCGATGCGCACGGCCGCGTCTACCGCATCGGCGAGACCGACCGGGACATCCTCGGCCACTCGCGCAAGCTCATGGTGTACCTGCCGTGGATCGCCATGATGGCCATCAGCGTCTTCGAGTACGCGTACGGCTCCGCGGAGGACACCCTCTCCCGCGCGCACGGCTGGACGCAGAGCAACACCTTCTGGATCCTCAGCGTCTGGGTGTTCTTCCAGGCCGGTATCGCCTTCCCGGCGGGCTGGCTCAGAGAGCGGGGCATCCTGACCGCCCGCAAGGCGATGTACGCCGGTTCCGGGATGTGCCTCGTCGGCTTCCTGGCCCTGTCCCACCTGAGCAACGTATGGCTCGCGATCCTCGGCTTCGGCGTCGTCGGCGGCGTCGGCGCCGGCCTGGTCTACGCGACCTGCATCAACATGGTCGGCAAGTGGTTCCCCGAGCGGCGCGGCGCGCGGACCGGGTTCGTCAACGGCGGGTTCGCGTACGGCTCGCTGCCGTTCATCTTCATCTTCAACTACGCCTTCGACACCGGGAACTACCACCGGGTCCTCGACCTCATCGGCTGCTACATCCTGATCGTCGTGTTCGGGTGCGCGTTCTTCTTCAAGGACCCGCCGAAGAACTGGTGGCCCGCCGACATCGATCCGCTGACCTACTCCGGCAACCGGAAGAACGCGGCGAGCCTCGCCAAGAACCCGCCCGCGGTCAGGCAGTACACGCCCAAGGAGGCCATCCGGACGGGCATGCTGCCCCTGATGTGGATCTCCATCGTGATGACCGCAGGCGTGTCGATCTTCGGAATCTCCTTCCAGGTCGACTTCGCCAAGGAGGTGGGCTTCGGCCCGCTGGTGGCGGCATCGTCGATGGGCGTCATGGCGGTCATCAACGGCATCGGCCGCGGGGTCGTGGGGTGGATGTCCGACCGGTGGGGCCGCAAGCCGACCCTGGTGTTCGTCATCGTGGTGCTCGGCCTCGCCCAGTTCGGGGTGATCTGGGCGGGCGACGTCAAGAGCGAGTGGCTGTTCTTGTTCTTCGCCTTCCTCTCCGGTTTCGGCGGCGGCGCGTTCTACCCGCTGTTCGCGGCGCTCACCCCGGACTACTTCGGCGAGAACTACAACGCCACCACCTACGGGCTGGTGTACAGCGGCAAGCTGGTCAGCGGTCTGTTCGGGGGCGGGCTCGGCTCCATGGTGGTCGGTGCATGGGGCTACAACGGCGCGTACGCGCTGGCCGGCGGGGTCTCGATGGTGGCTGCGGCGATCGCGCTGCTGCTGCGGCAGCCGGGGCGCAGCCGAAACGTTGCGTCGGCTCCCGAGCCGCAGACCGCGGGCTGACGGCGTCGGGCAGGTGAGGAGGCCCTCCCGGGTTCGGGGAGGGCCTCCTCATGTGCGCCTACGGTTGGCGTCTCACCTGGTCTCTCAGCACTTCTCCCGCAACGAGTGCAGATACGCGCTGGAGCGGCGGGCGAAGGTGAAGGACTCGGTCGGGTTGTCGTGCTCGGTCTGCCAGTGGTGGGCCAGGCGCTCGCCACGCAGCCGGGTCACAGCCGAGATGAACCGCTGGTAGTCGATGTCGCCGTCGCCCACGTCCACCATGCGGTAGCCGAACTGGTTGGACGGGTCGCTCACGCCGTCCTTCACGTGGAAGAGCGGGTAGCGGTGGGGCTGCCTCAGTACGTAGTCCAGAGGCTCGAAGGGCGCGGGTGTGCCGTCGGGGCGCCGGGAGAAGCGGAACTGGCCCGCGTACGCCCAGAAGATGTCCATCTCCAGGTGGACGAGGTCGGGGTCGGTCTCGGCGAGCAGCACGTCGTAGAGGCGGACCTTGGGGTTGTCACTGGCGAAGGAGAACTCGTCGGAGTGGTTGTGCTGGTAGAACTTCATGCCCCGCGCCTTCGCCGCGGCGCCGTAGGTGTTGAACTCCTCGGCGGCGCGCTTCCACGCGTCGACGGTGGAGCCGTAGCGGAACGGGCCCGAGGCGGTGCCGATGTGCTTCAGGCCGAGGGCCTCGGCGTCGTCGAGGACCTTGGTGAGGTTCTGCGCGAAGGTGTACGCGTTCGGGTCGTCGGAGTAGTAGCCGACGTGGCTGCCGATCGGGGTCAGGCCGTGGTCCTTCGCCAGCCGCCTGAGCTGGGCGAGGGTGATCGGGCCCGCCGAGCCCTGGGTGTAGCCGGCGAACTCGACCTCGTCGTAGCCGTACTTCTCCAGCTCGGCGAAGACGGGGGCGAAGCCGAGCGTGGCAACCTTGTCGCGCAGGCTGTAGAGCTGGATGCCGAGCCGGCCGGGAGGCAGGAGGGGGCGGCCGCGGCTGGCGGGAGCCGACGCAGTCCCGGTGGCGGCGGTGGCAGGAGGCGAGACCGCGCCCAGCAACGCGGCGGCAGTGGCGCCTGCGGCGACGCCGAGCATGCCTCGTCTGCTGAGGCGGTGGCTGAGTTCGGGGTCGGTCGGAGAGACGCGGCTCATGCCTGGAACTCCTCGGTGTCGGAGGGCGTTGTCAGTGGTGAGTGCTTCACTTATGACCAGTCGGATCGGAGAGATCCGAGGGATCCGACAGATCCGACAGATCCGAGGGATCCGACAGGTCGGGTGGGCCGGCCGGTCGGGCGAGACCGGCGAGGCGGAGCAGGAGTGACTTCACATCGGTGGCCGCGACGCGGTCGCCGACAGCGCGGGGGGTGGAGCAGATGAGGAGCGGACCGTCGTCGTCGCTCGTGGGAAGGCGGCCGTGGCTGCCGCGAATAGATGACGGGTCGAGGGGCACGACCGCCATGCGGTAGCGCAGGCCGAGCTTCTTGCGGGCCAGGGCGGTCGCGGCCCTGACCTTGACGTAGGGGTCGAGCGGATCCATGAACAGTTCGACCGGGTCGTAGCCGGGTTTGCGGTGGATCTCGACCAGCCGCGCGAAGTCGGGCGCGCGGGCGTCGTCGAGCCAGTAGTAGTACGTGAACCAGGCGTCCGGCTCCGCGACGGCGACGAGCTCGCCGGAGCGCGGATGGTCGAGGTGGTGGGTCTTCTTGCCCTCGTCGTCGAGAAGTTGCTCGATGCCGGGCAGGCCGTCGAGTGCGGCCCAGGTGGCCTCGAGGTCCTCGGGGCGGCGCACGTAGACGTGGGCGATCTGGTGGTCTGCGACGGCGAAGGCGCGGGATGCCATCGGGTCCAGGTACTCCATGCCGTCCTGGGTGTGCACCTCGAGCAGTCCGGCGCGGCGCAGGGCGCGGTTGATGTCCACGGGCCGGTCCGCTCGGGTGATGCCGTACTCGGACAGCGCGACGACGGTACGGCCCTCGGCCCGGGCGTCGTCCAGGAGCGGGGCAAGGGCGGCGTCCAGGTCGGCGGCCGCCTTGAGGGAGCGCGGATCGTCGGGGCCGAAGCGCTGCAGGTCGTAGTCGAGATGAGGAAGGTAGCAGAGCGTCAGGTCGGGGTGCCGGGTGCGCAGGACGTGGCGGGTCGCGTCGATGATCCACCGACTGGAGACGAGGTCGGCGCCGGGGCCCCAGAAGTGGAAGAGGGGGAACGTGCCGAATTTCTCGGCGAGTTCGTCGTGCAGAGCCGGTGGGCGGGTGTAGCAGTCGGGTTCCTTGCGGCCGTCGGCGTAGTAGATGGGACGAGGGGTGACGGTGATGTCGGTGTCGGCGCCCATGGCGTACCACCAGCAGATATTGGCGACCGTGTAGCCGGGGTACACGCGGCGGGCGGCGTCCCACAGTTTGTCGCCGGCGACGAGGCCGTTGTGCTGCCGCCACAGCAGGACGTCGCCGAGCTCGCGGAAGTACCAGCCGTTGCCGACGATGCCGTGCTCGGAGGGCATGGTGCCGGTCAGGAAGGTGGACTGGGCGGCACAGGTGACGGCGGGCAGGACGGTGCCGAGGGATGCCTGTGAGCCCTGCCGGCCAAGGGCTTGGACGTGGGGCATGTGACCGAGGAGACAAGGGGTGAGGCCAACGACGTCCAGGACGAGAAGAGGGCTGGGGCGGCCGTGGTCGGACGGGGGTGTCGGTGCCGGTTGGTGGGTCACGGCAGTTCCTTCAGGCCGAGGTCGGTCAACAGGCCCCGGGCGAGGGCGAGTTCGGCGGCGATGCCGTCGGCGAGATGAGCGCGTGCGCGGGGGCGAAGCTCGGGCGGCAGGGCCTGCCAGGTGTAGGTCTCGACCTCGAGGTGACGGGTGAGCGGGTGCGGGCCGCCGACGAGCCGGGTCAGGGCCGACTTCAGGACCGGGAGTGTGGAGGTGAGGGGCGCGGCGGGGGCCGCTTGCAGGGGGACGTGGAAGTGGGCACGCCAGGGCGCGGTGTCGGGCAGGGCGTGGCCGTCGAGGGCCTCGCCGAGGTCGTCGGTGCCGCGCAGACCGGTGGCGGTGACGGTGCGGGTCTGGTGCAGGAAGCGGGGTTCGTCGAAGGCGGCGAGGGCCTTGCGGACCTCGGGGAGATGGGGGTGTTCGGCGTGCAGGGCGGCGGAGAGCTGGGACTTGACGACGGGTACGCGGGCCCGGGCGAGTGCGTCCAGGGCGGTGTGCGGATCCTCGAAGGAGGTGGCGAGGTGGCAGGTGTCGACGCAGATACCGATGCGGTCGTGGCCGATCGCGGCGAGTGCCGCGAGGGCGTCACCGGTGGTCTCGACGCTGCAGCCAGGTTCCGGTTCCAGGCCGACGCGGATGGAGCGGCCGGTCAGCTCCTGCAGGGCGTCGAGGCGTTCGGCGAGGGCACGCAGGGCGGTGCGGGCGGTGGCGGTGCGGGCGGTGGCAGCGCGGTCGGTGGCAGCGCGGGCGGTGGCAGCGCGGGCGGTGGCAGCGCGGGCGGTGGCAGCGCGGGCGGTGGCAGCGCGGGCGGTGGCAGCGCGGGCGGTGGCCGAGGTGGTCCTCCCGGTTCCGGCGGGCGGGAGGGTGGTCCGCCAGGCGAGGGGCAGGGTGGAGATGCTGCCTTCGGTGACGTCGCCCGGGAGGAGGCCGGCGAGGACGCGGGCGAGGGCGGTGGTGTGGTCGAGGCGTTCCGGGTCGGCCCAGTCCGGCTTGTAGACGCGGTACTTGACCTCCTCGGCGCCGAAGCCCTCGTACGGGAAGCCGTTGAGGGTGACGACCTCCAGCCCCCGCCGGTCGAGTTCCGTGCGCAGGCCGCGCAGGGCGGACGGATCGGTGACGAGGGTGCGGGCGGCGTCCCTGGCGAGCCAGAGGCCGATGCCCAGGCGGTCGCGGCACAGGCGGCGGCGGATGGGCTCGCAGTGGTCACGGAGCTGGGCGAGAACGCCCTCGAGGGTTTCGGCGGGGTGGACGTTGGTGCAGTAGGCGAGGTGGACGGTGGAGCCGTCGGGGTGACGGAAGCGCATGGCTCACGCCTCCGGGGTGGCGGCGCCGTCCTCGGGGGTGCCGCGCAGAACGGAGTTGCCCTCGTGGGTGGCCTCCGTCGCGGCCACGTCGAGGCTCAGGCGGCCGCTGAGCCCGTAGAACGCGACCGGGTTGCGCCACAGCACCTGGTCGACGTCGTCGTCGTTGAAGCCCTCGGCGAGCATGAGGTCGCCGACCTTGCGGGTCTTGAGGGGGTCGCTCCGGCCCCAGTCGGCGGCGGAGTTCACCAGCACCTGCTCGGGCCCGTATGCGCGCAGGATCTCAACCATCCGCTCCTCGTCCATCTTGGTGTCGGGATAGACGGAGAAGCCGAGCCAGCAGCCGCTGTCCTTGGCCTCCTTGACGGTGGTCTCGTTGAGGTGGTCGACCAGGACGCGGTCCGGGGGCAGCGCCGACTCCCGGACGACGTCGAGGGTGCGGCGCAGGCCGGCGAGCTTGTCGCGGTGCGGGGTGTGGACGAGCGCGGGCAGTTCGTGCTCGGCGGCGAGCTGCAGCTGGGCGGCGAGGGCGGCGTCCTCGGCGGGCGTCATCGAGTCGTAGCCGATCTCGCCGACGGCGACGACCTGGTCCTTGACGAGATACCGGGGCAGTTCGTCGAGGACGGGGACGCAGCGCGGGTCGTTCGCCTCCTTCGGGTTCAGGGCGAGGGTGCAGTGGTGGGCGATGCCGTACTGGGCGGCGCGGAAGGGTTCCCAGCCGAGGAGCGAGTCGAAGTAGTCGAGGAAGGAGGCGGGCGAGGTGCGGGGCTGGCCGAGCCAGAAGGAGGGCTCGACGACGGCGCGGACGCCAGCGGCGTGCATGGCCTCGTAGTCGTCGGTGGTCCTGGACGTCATGTGGATGTGGGGGTCGAAGATGCGCATCAGGACTCCTTGCCGTGGGGGTCGACCGGGTCGTGCGGTGGGGTTGCGGACTCGGTCAGGGCCAGGACGCGGTGCAGGTCCTCGGGTACGGGACGGCCCGCGGCGGTGCGTTCGGCCGCGTAGTCGCCGAGCATGCGGGCGAGTTCGGCATCCCCGCGGGCGCGGCGGCGAAGATCCGCCACGCTGTCCACGGACACGCCCGTGAACAGGCACTTCAGGACGGCGTGCCGCCAGGGGTGGGGCGGCAGGTGCCGGGCGGCGTACGGGCCGACCGCGGCGGCGAGGAGCCGGGTGTCGTTGGTTCGCAGGGCGTCCTCGACGAGCGGGAGGGCGTCGGGGCCGGACACGATGTGCGGCAGGGCGTGCAGGACGGCGCGGCGCTCGTCGGCGGTGCCCTGACGGTAGACGCGGGTGAGGGCGTCCACATCGGCGCGGGCCGCGTGCAGGATGAGGACGCGGGCGGCGTCCGTGTCGGCGGGACCGCAGCGGCGGCCCGCCTCGGCGAGGCGCAACTCCCACACCGAGATCGGCCCGTGCATGCCGGGGTGGGCGGCGGCCTCGTCCAGGGCCGTGTCGAGCCAGGCACGGGCGGCTCCGCCGAGGCGAGCGCCCAGGTGGGCGTACAGCTCGTCCAGCGGGGTGAGGGCGAGGGCGGTGCCGGCCGCGGGGATTTTGGGCGTGCCGTGCGGGTGGGTCATCGGGTGCTCCCTTCGGGGGTGGCGGGAGGCTCGCCGGGGGGTGGGGCGACGGGCAGGGTGTCCGGTGGGACGGGCTGCCCGGCGGGCGCGGGAGGGACGGGCTGCCCGGCGGGCGCGGGAGGGACGGGCTGCCCGGCGGGCGCGGGAGGGACGGGCTGCCCGGCGCGCGCGGGAGGGACGGGCTGCCCGGCGCGCGCGGGAGGGACGGGCGGGGCGGCCAAGGTGGGCTGGAGCCGGTATTCGCAGGGCGGTAGGGCGGTCGCCGCTGCCCGGTGGAGGAACGGGAGGGAGAGTTCGGCGAAGTGGGGGCCGGCGTGGGAGTGGCGGGGCAGTTCCACGACGGTCAGGCCCCGGTAGCCGGTGGCGGCCAGGGCTTTAAGGACGGGAGGGAAGTCGATGTCGCCGTCCCCGAAGGGGAGGTGTTCGTGGACGCCGCGGCGCATGTCCTCGATCTGGACGTGGCGCAGCCAGGGAGCGGCGGCCAGGACGCAGTCGGCGGGAGGGAGGGGTTCGAGGCACCGGCAGTGGCCGATGTCGAGGGTGAGGCCGAGGTACTCGGGGTCGCCGAGGTCGCGGCGGAGGCGGTGGAAGTCGGCGAGGGTGGCGAGGAGGTGACCGGGTTCGGGTTCGACGGCGAGGGGGATGCCGACGGCGGTGGCGGCGTCCAGGACGGGGCCGAGTGCCTCGGCCAGCCTCTTCCACGCCGTGTCCTCGCCGGTACCCGGCGGAGTGATGCCGCTGAAGCAGTGCACGGCGTGGGCGCCGAGGTCGGCGGCCACCTGCACGGCCCGGAGCAGCAGGTCGACGCGCCGGGCGCGGTCGTCCGGGTCCGGGTCCAGGAGGGACGGGCCGTGTTTGCGGCGCGGGTCGAGCACATACCGGGCGCCCGTCTCCACGGTGACCTCCAGGCCGAGCGCGTCCAGCCGGTGCGCGACCCGGCGGGTGCGGGCAGCGAGGTCGGGGGCGAGCGGATCGAGGTGCATGTGGTCGAGGGTCAGCCCGACGCCGTCGTAGCCGAGGTCGGCGAGCAGGCCGAGGGCGTCGTCGAGGCGGAGGTCGGCGAGGCCGTTGGTGCCGTAGCCGAAGCGGAGGGGGGTGGAGCGGGCGGCCTTGTCAGGGGCCGGGACATTTCGGCGTGCGGGTGCCTGGGGGCTCATGTGACGCTCACCCTCCTCGCGAACGTCCGGGCGAGCGGGGCCAGGACCACGGTGAGCAGCGCGCTGACGGGGGCGCCGGAGCGGGCGGACAGCGCGGCCTGGAGCGGGATGGTGGCGCGGATGCCGCCGCCGACGGCTCGTTGGACGAGCGGGGGTGAGGGGTTGAGGGTGGCGTGGAAGTAGGGGCGGGTGGAGGTGGTGGCATAGGCGGTGGTGAGGAGTGCGGGTAGGGCGCCTCCCGGCGTGAGGGCTCCCCGTACGACGCCTTGGGGGGTGCGGGCTTGCCCTCCCTCGGGCGCGGCTCCCGTGGTGACGGCTCCGCTCGGCGCCTCCCCCGCGGTGCGGTGGGCGGACGTGCGACGACGCCTCAGCAGGCCGGTCAGCGCGGCGGACGTGGCCAGCCCCGCCAGGGGTGCCAGGGGTGAGCCGCCCCTGGTTTCCTGGCGCGACACTGCCGTGACCGCGAGGGTGTGGGTGCCGAGGAGGGCGGCCGACGGGAGCGCTGCTCGGGTGCGGCCCGCGGTGGCCGCGGCGCCGAGCAGCAGGTCAAGGCCACGGGCCGCCGCCATGGCGAACGGGCCGGCCGGGGTGCGCTTCAGGGCCAGGTCGTACGCCCAGACGGTGGCCGCAAGCGGAGCGGCGACCGCCAGCGCGGGGCGGCCGGCGCGCGAGGCCAGGGCCAGGCCCGCCGCCGTGAAGGCACAGGCTGCCGTGAGGGCCGCGGTGGGGTGGATGCGGCCCGAGGGGAGGGGGCGGTGCGGGCGTTCCGCCGCGTCCTCGGCGCGGTCGGCCCAGTCGTTGAGGGCCATGCCCGCCTCGTACAGGCACAGGGAGGAGCCGATGGCCAGCAGCGTGCGGGAGTCAGGGCGCGCCGAGACCGCGGCCGCGCCGGACAGTGCGTCGCCGGGGACGGTGAAGAGGGCCGGGAGGCGGAGCAGTTCGGCCCAGGCTCGTATGCCGGCCGGCCTCCTGGCGTCGCCCCTGCCCCGGCTCACCGCCGCTCCCCCGTCTGCCGGCCCCGCGCCCGCAGTCGCCGCGCCAGCCCCTCGAGATCCGCGTACTGCTCCGCCAGTCCCGACGGCCCCTCGCCGACCGGATCCTTGAAGTAGAAGCCCAGTTCGCGCAGCGGGCCGGACAGCCCCGCCTCGTGGGCGCGCGCGACCAGCCGGGCCAGGTCGAGGACGAGCGGCGCCGCCAGAGCCGAGTCGCAGCCCTGCCAGATGGTCTGCATGACCATGCGGGTGCCGAGGAAGCCGTCGAAGGCGATGTGGTCCCAGGCGGTCTTCCAGTCGCCGAGCGCGGGAACGTCGTCGATGTGGACCTCTCCCTCGGGCGTGGCGCCTAGGGTGTCGGTCAGGACGCGTTCCTTGCCGGCGTTCTTGGCGGCCGCCGCGCCCGGGTCGGCCAGAGCGGCACCGTCGCCGCCGCCCAGCAGGTTCGTGCCCGACCAGGCCCGCACCGCCAACGCGCGCTGGGCGAACATGGGGCCCAGGACCGAGCGGAGCAGCGTCTGGCCCGTCTTGCCGTCGCGGCCCGCGTGGGGCAGACCGCCGTCAGCCGCCGCCGACGCCAGCGCCGGGTGGTGCAGGCCCGTCGACGGGGTGAAGTTGACGTACGGGCAGCCCGCGCGCAGGGCGGCCGCCGCGTACAGCGAGCTCGGCGGCAGTGCGCCGGCCCTAACCGGGGGTTCGGTGGACGCCACGTTCACCACCACCGCCCGCGCCAGCCCGCACCGCCGTACGAAGTCCTGTATGTCCGCGGCGTATGCGCTGATCAGTTGCTCCTCGTCCCGTGTGTCGCCGGGAACGGGGCCGCCCGGCCTGATCTCCCTGTCGGCCGCGGCGAGTTCAGCCGCCATGGCGGCTGCGACTCCGTGGGGCAGCACGCCCCCGGCCGTCAGTGCCTCGGCGCGCTTGGGCAGCGGACAGTCCGCGGTGTCGTGACCGCCGAAGACCAGGGACGACAGGGCGGGCAGATGCGAGTCGGCGAAGAGGGGCGTCTCGGTGACCATGCCGGTGGGCGGGTGCAGGCCCGCGGTGACGGCGGCGCACCCGGCGACGACCGTCGTGGCGACGGAGCCGCGGGCCCCGACCAGCCAGACGCCGACGCGGGGTGGGGAGACGGACACGGACATGGGCAGCCTCCTTGGCGTACGCGAACTCCGGACGAGAAGTCGGGTGGACGGCGGGCGGGAGTCCGGCGTCCCCCGCCCGCCGCCGCTCAGTCGCCCTTCGCGGGCAGTTCCTTGATCCGGATGTTGCGGAAGGACACCTGGTCGTCGGCCCCGTGGTTCTGGATGCCGATGTGTCCGTCGCGCAGGCTCCGGGCCGGGTCGGTGTTGGTGAAATCGTTGATCTTCACGCCGTTGAGCCAGACGCGGAGGCGCTCGCCCTCCACGCGGATCTCGTACGTGTTCCACTCCCCCGGCGGGTTCAGCGCACGGTCGCGCTTCTTCAGGTCGGCGGACTGGAAGCCGTAGACGGCCCCGGTGGTCTTCTCGGGGACGTCCGTGGCGTCCATCTGGATCTCGTAGCCGCTGTCGACGGCCGACCACGGGTCGTCGGACGGCGGAAAGCCCACGAAGACACCGGAGTTGTCGTCACCGGCCACCTTCCAGTCGAGCTTCAGTGAGTACGAGGTGAAGCCCGACGCGGCGTACCAGAGCAGGCCCATGCCGCCCGTCGACGTCAGGGTGCCGTCGTCGTCCAGGGCGAAGGAGCCGGGGCCCGCCTGCTTCCAGCCGTCCAGCGAACCGGCCGTGCCGTCGAAGAGCGGACGGTAGCCGTTCTCGGGTCGGCAGTCCGCCCGGACATCGCCGATCGCATACCGAAGCCCGCCCAACAGGTGCCGGCGGAAGGCCGGTTCGGTGTAGGACTCCTTGGTGTGACCGCCGCCCGTGTAGAAGGCGCGGCCACCCTGGTAGGCCTGGCACCAGGCGATCGGATGGTCGCCGTTCATCGTGCCGCCGGTGTACGACGACTCGTCCAGCGAGGCCAGGACGTGGACGCGATCCCGGGGATCGGAGCGGTAGTTGTACCACTCGTCCGTACGGTCCCACGTCGGGCCCAGTCCCGAGGTGGCCGGATGGGCGCGGTCCTCGACGTTCACCGTCGCCGGCTGGATCGCCGGGTGCGACTGGAAGTACGCGCCGACGACGCCGCCGTAGAAGCCCCAGTCGTACTCGGTGTCGGCGGCGGCGTGGATGCCGACGTAGCCGCCGCCGTGGCGGATGTAGCTCTCGAAGGCCTTCTGCTGCGGCGGATCGAGCACGTCTCCCGTCGTGGACAGGAACACCACCGCGTCGTACCGCCGTAGGTTCGCGGTCGTGAAGGCGCCCGCGTCCTCCGTCGCGTCGACCGTGAAGCCGCCCGTCTCGCCGAGCTGCTTCACCGCTGCGATGCCGTCGGGGATCGAGTCGTGCCGGAAGCCGGCCGTCTTGGTAAAGACGAGCACCCGTTTGCCGTCCGCGGTATGCGATCTGCCGGTTTCGGTGTGCGTTGTACCGTCTCCGCTGTGCGACGCGGCGGGCCCCGACACGCAGCCGAGCAGCAGCGCCGCTCCCACGACCGCGGTCGCCAGTCGAGCGGTTGAGCGCATCACGTGTCCTCCCCTCAGCCCGTCGTGAAGGTGAAGTCGTCGACGTCGAACAGGGCGCCGTTGCCGGTGCTCCCCTTGAAGACCAGGTAGAGCGTCGTCGTGCCGCGCGGTGCGCGGGACATGTCGGCGGTGACGTCCTGGAAGTTCTCCCAGCCGCCGGTCACCGGCACGGTCGCCCTGGCGAGCAGGGTGCCGGTCGACGAGCCCGCGCGGACCTCGAGGGTGCCGCCGGCGCCGCCCGAGGCGATGCGCGCCGTGATCTTCTGGGCGTTGCCCAGGGCGTACGGCGTGAAGGAGATCCAGTCGCCGTTGTCGATGTCGCCGACCGTCTTGCCGCCGTGCGCGCTCGCCTTGGTCACGACGGAGACGCCGGAGCCGTTGCCGAAGTGCTCGGCCTGACGGTGCCGGGGCTGGGTGACGTTCTGGTCGTGCGAGGTGAGCGGGGCCTGGCCACCGCCTCCGCCGTCGGTGTACTCGGCGTCGAAGACGCCGAAGATGTTGGCGTTCTCGTCGTGGCCTCCGTCGGCGCTGGTCCGGATGGTGCCGGAGCAGCCGTTGGCGGAGGTCAGCGGGTGGCCGTGGGTGTCGTGGCCGAGGATGAAGGTGACCTTCACCTTCGAGCAGTCGACGTTCGCCCCGTCCTCCGGGTCGGTGACCTTCACCTTGAACGGGATCGCGTCACCGAAGTCGAACAGCTGGCCGTCGAGCGGGAGTTGCAGCATCACCTTGGGAGCGGTGTTGCCGACCACGATCTGCACGCTTGCGCTGCCCGTACGGCCGGAGGGGTCCTTCGCCGTCAACGTGGCCGTGTACGTGCCGTTCTTCTGGTACTTGTGCGTCGGGTCGGCCGTCGTCGAGGTCCCGCCGTCGCCGAAGTCCCAGCTGTAGGTGAGGGCGTCGCCGTCCTGGTCGCTCGTCCCCGCGGAGGAGAAACGCACCTTCAGCGGGGCCTGGCCCGAGGTGCGGTCGGCCGCGGCCTGCGCCACCGGCGAGTGGCCGTCGGTCGCGTTCTCGATGCGGTACAGGGCCGAGTTGTCGTCGCCGCCGAACCAGGCGGTGCCGTAGTCGAGTACGTACAGCGCCCCGTCCGGCCCGAAGGCCATGTCCATCACCTGCGTGCCGGTCCAGGGGAAGGAGTTGATCGACTGCACGGTGCCGCCGGCGTCGCTCACGATCCGCTTGATCCAGCGGCGGCCGAACTCCCCGGCGAAGAAGTTCCCGTCGTAGCTCTGCGGGAACTTCACCGGCGAGTCGAGCGAAGCGTCGTAGTGGTAGACCGGGCCGCCCATCGGGGATTCGGAGCCGTCGCCGAACTCGGGCACGGACGGGCCGTTGTACGGGATCCAGGCGGGCTGCGCCGGGGGCAGGTCGGTCAGGCCGGTGTTGTGCGGCGAGGTGTTCTTGGGCGCGTTGCAGTCGAAGTTCGCGCCGGACGTCTTCGTCGCGAAGTCGTAGTCCACGTAGGCGTCGTTGGCGCCCGTGCAGTACGGCCAGCCGAAGTTGCCGGGCCCGGTGACGCGGGCGAACTCGACCTGGCCGGCCGGTCCGCGCTTCGGATCCGCGGCACCCGCGTCGGGGCCGTAGTCGCCGACGTAGAGGATGCCGGTCTTCTTGTCGACGCTGAAGCGGAACGGGTTGCGGAAGCCCATGGCGTAGATCTCGGGCCGTGTCCTGTCGGTGCCCGGCGGGAAGAGGTTGCCGTCGGGGATCGAGTACGAGCCGTCGGCGTTCACCTTGATGCGCAGGATCTTGCCGCGCAGGTCGTTGGTGTTGCCGGCCGAACGCTGGGCGTCGAAGCCCGGGTTGCGGTCGGGCCGCTCGTCGATGGGGGTGAAGCCGTCCGACTGGAAGGGGTTGGTGTCGTCGCCGGTCGACAGGTAGAGGTTGCCCGCCGCGTCGAAGTCGATGTCGCCGCCGACGTGGCAGCACAGGCCTCGGGTGGTCGGGACGTCGAGGATCTTCTTCTCGCTCGCCGCGTCGAGGGTGCCGTCGGTCTTCAGGACGAAGCGGGAGAGGCGGTTGACGCCGTCGAAGGGCGCGAAGTCGGCGGCGGTGCCGGTCTCGGGGGCGTCACCGGCGGGGGTGTTCAGCGGGGGCGCGTAGTAGAGGTAGATGAAGCGGTTGCTGGTGAAGTCCGGGTCGACGCCGACGCCTTGGAGGCCTTCCTCGTCGTGGGAGTAGACGTCGAGCTTGCCCGCGAGCCTGGTGTTGCCGGCCGCGTCGGTGATGCGGAGTTCGCCGTCGCGCGAGGTGTGCAGGACGGAGCGGTCCGGCAGGACGGCCAGCGACATGGGCTCGCCGACCTCCGCCGCGCCCTTGGCGAGCGTGACCTGCTGGAAGTCCTCGGCGGCGGACGCCGCCGGGGCGGCTGCCGGGTCGGCGACGACTGCGCCGGCCCGGGGGGTGGTGAGGGTGAGGGTGGCGCCCGCCAGCAGTGCGGTGCTGAGCAGGGCGAGTGCCTTGCGGAAGGAGGGGCGTCGTCTGTGGATCTCGGTTCTGCCGGTGCTGGTGGTGCGGTCGTTCCCGTGCACGAATGCCTCCAGAATGGGGCCGGTTGTACGGGCGGGTGCGGTGCGCCGGGATGCGCCGTCATCCCGGAGGGCAGAAGAGGTCAGCTGCCGAACGCCGCGTCGAAGGAGGCCGACGGCGGCTCGAAGTCGTACGCCTTGAGGCGGGTCAGGGCCTCGGGCGCCCCCTGGAGCCGGTCCATGCCGGCGTCCTCCCACTCGACGGAGACGGGGCCCTGGTAGCCGATGGAGCGCAGCATGCGGAAGACGTCCTCCCAGGGGACGTCGCCGTGTCCGGCGGACACGAAGTCCCAGCCGCGGCGCGGGTCGCCCCAGGGCAGGTGGGAGCCGAGGCGGCCGTTGCGTCCGTCGAGGCGCTTGCGGGCCTCCTTGCAGTCGACGTGGTAGATCCGGTCGCGGAAGTCCCACAGGAAGCCGACCGGGTCGAGGTCCTGCCACACGAAGTGCGAGGGGTCGAAATTCAGGCCGAAGGCCGGTCGACGGTCGACTGCATCCAGTGCGCGGTGGGTCGTCCAGTAGTCGTACGCAATCTCGCTGGGGTGGACTTCGTGCGCGAACCGCACACCCTCGGCGTCGAAGACGTCGAGGATCGGGTTCCAGCGCTCGGCGAAGTCCTCGTAGCCGCGTTCGATCATCGCCTCGGGGGCGGGCGGGAACATGGCGACCAGATGCCAGATGGCGGAGCCGGTGAACCCGATGACGGTGTCGACACCGAAGGCTGCCGCTGCCCGCGCGGTGTCCGCGATCTCGGCGGCGGCGCGCTGCCGTACGCCCTCCGCATCGCCGTCGCCCCAGATCCGGGCGGGCAGGATCGCCCGGTGCCGTTCGTCGATGATGGCGTCGCAGACCGCTTGGCCGACCAGGTGGTTGGAGATGGCCCAGCACTTCAGGCCGTACTTGTCGAGGAGTTGGTGCCGGGAGGTCACATACGACGGGTCGGCAAGCGCCTTGCCGACCTCGAAGTGGTCGCCCCAGCACGCGAGTTCAAGCCCGTCGTAGCCGAAGTCGCGGGCGAGGCGACAGACCTCCTCAAGCGGGAGGTCGGCCCACTGGCCCGTGAAGAGCGTGAATCTGCGCGGCATCTGGCTCGGCCTCCTCAGACCGCTATCGGGGTGTACACGGAGTTCTTCTCGGCGCTCTCCTCCACCGCCGCGAGGACGCGCTGCACCTGCAGTCCGTCGGCGAAGGAGGGCTCCGGCCTGCGGCCTTCGGCGATCGCCTGGACCAGGTCGCGGGCCTGGTGGACGAAGGTGTGCTCGTAGCCGAGGCCGTGGCCGGGCGGCCACCAGGCGTCCAGGTAGGGGTGGTCGGGTTCGGTGACGAGGATGCGGCGGAAGCCGGCCCGGGCGCCGGGCTCCGTGCCGTCGTGGTACGACAGCTCGTTGAGGCGCTCCAGGTCGAAGGCCAACGAGCCGCGCTCGCCGTTGAGTTCGATGCGCAGGGCGTTCTTGCGGCCGGTGGCGTAGCGGGTGGCCTCGAAGGAAGCGAGGGCGCCGGAGGTGAAGCGGCCGGTGAACAGGGCGGCGTCGTCCACGGTGACCTGTCCGGTGCCGGACGACGAGACCGCGGTCAGGCCGCTGGTGGCTGCCACGGACAGCGGCCTGACCCGTACGAAGGTCTCGGTGAGCGCGGACACGCCGGCCAGCGGCTCCCCCGCCAGGTACTGCGCAAGGTCGACGATGTGCGCCCCGAGGTCGCCGATCGAGCCGGATCCGGCGAGTTCCTTGCGCAGCCGCCAGGTCAGCGGGAAGTCCGGGTCGACCAGCCAGTCCTGGAGGTACGTCACCCGCACGTGCCGCAGGGTGCCGAGCCTGCCCTCGGCGACCATCCTCCGGGCGAGCGCCGTGGCCGGTACGCGGCGGTAGTTGAAGCCGACCATCGCCACCTGGCCCCGCGCAGCGGCCTCCTCGGCGGCCTGCGCCATCGCCTCGGCCTCGGCGACGGTGTTCGCGAGGGGCTTCTCGCACAGGACGTGCTTGCCGGCGGCCAGCGCAGCCAGCGCGATCTCGGCGTGGCTGTCGCCGGGGGTGCAGATGTCCACGAGGTCGACGTCGTCCCGGGCGATCAGGGCGCGCCAGTCGGTCTCGGCCGCCGCCCAGCCGTGCCGGTCGGCGGCGGCGCGCACGGCGGCCGCGTCCCGGCCGCAGATCGCGGCGAGAACGGGGCGCCGGGGCAGGTCGAAGACGCGGCCCACGGTGCGCCAGCCCTGGGAGTGGGCGGCGCCCATGAAGGCGTAGCCGACCATGCCGACGCGCAGCGGCGGCCTGTCGACGGACAGCGGCACATGGCCGGCACCGCCGGGCCCGGCCGACGTGCCCTCGCCGCCGGCCCTGTCCGGCTTCTCGCTCTCCGCGTCTGCTGACTGCTGCGGCTGTCCCATGCGGAAGGTCCTCCTCGTCCTCGTCGTGGTGCGCCGTGGTGGGGGGTGCGGGCGGAACGTGTCACCTGAAGCCGGTGGGCATGTACTGGTCGACGTTGTCCTTGTCGACGACGGCCGAGTAGAGCGTGATCGTCGCCGGGATCTCGTATTCGGCGAGTCCGCCGACGCCCTTGCCCTGGCCGAGGGCGCGGGCGAGGTCGATCGCGGAGGCGGCCATGGTGGGCGGGTAGAGGACGGTCGCCTTCAGGACGCCGTTGTCCTGCTTGATGGCCTGGAACGCGGACAGCGCGCCGGCGCCACCGACCATCAGGAAGTCGTCCCGTCCGGCCTGTTCGATGGCGCGCAGCGCGCCCACGCCCTGGTCGTCGTCGTGGTTCCACAGGGCGTCGAACTTCGGCTGAGCCTGGAGGAGTTGGGCCATCTTTGCCTGCCCGGACTCGACGGTGAAATCGGCGGCCTGGCGGCCCACCTTTTTGATGTTCGGGTAGTTCTTCAGCGCGTCGTCGAAGCCTTGGGTGCGCTGCTTGGTCAGCTCCAGGTTGTCCAGGCCGGCCAGTTCGACGACGCGGGCGTTCGCTTTCCCCTTGAGCTTCTCGCCGATGTAGTGACCGGCGTTGAGGCCCATGCCGTAGTTGTCGCCGCCGATCCAGCAGCGGTAGGCCTGCGGGGTGTTGAAGATGCGGTCGAGGTTCACGACCGGGATGCCCGCGCGCATCGCCTTCAGGCCGACCTGGGTGAGCGCCTTGCCGTCGGCGGGCAGCACGACCAGTACGTCGACCTTCTTGTTGATGAGCGTCTCGATCTGGCCGATCTGCGCGGCGGTGTCGTTGGAGCCCTCGGTGATCTCCAGCGTGACGTCCGGGTACTTCTTGGCGCGGCTCTTGGCGTTGTCGTTGATCGCGTTGAGCCAGCCGTGGTCGGCCTGCGGGCCGGCGAAGCCGATCGTGACGTGCTTGCCGGGCTTGTCGTCGGCGGCCGGCCCGTCGTTGGCGGCCGACTTCTCGTCCTTGGGCTCGTTGCTGGTGCAACCTGCGAGGAGGGCACCGGCGGAGACGGCGGCGGTCCCGAAGAGCAGCCCTCTGCGGCTCGTGAGCTGTGGCATGGCGGTGAACCCTTTCCTCAGGTCGTGCTTGCGGTACGGCGCTGGACCAGCACGGCGGCGACGATGATCGCGCCCTTGGCGATCTGCTGGACGTCGCTCTGCAGGTTGTTCAGGGCGAAGATATTGGTGATCGTGGTGAAGATCAGGACGCCGAGCACCGAGCCGGTGATGGTGCCGCGTCCGCCGCTGAGCAGCGTGCCGCCGATGATCGCGGCCGCGATGGCGTCGAGCTCGTAGAGGTTGCCGTTGGTGTTCTGGCCCGAGCCGGACAGGATGATCAGCAGGAAGGCGGCGATGCCGCAGCACAGCCCGGACAGCAGGTAGAGGTACAGCCGCTGGCGGCGTACGTCGATGCCGGCGAGGCGGGCCGCCTCCGCGTTGCCGCCGACGGCGACCGTGCGGCGGCCGAAGGTGGTGCGGTTGAGCAGGAGCCAGCCAATGACGGTCACGACCGCGAAGACCAGCACGAGCGGCGGTATGCCGAACACGTAGGAGTCGCGTTCCCCGAGCTTCAGGATGCCGTCGACGGTGACGATCTGCGTCTTGCCGTCGGTGATCTGCAGGGCGAGGCCGCGCGCCGACACCAGCATGGCGAGCGTGGCGATGAACGGGACCATCCCGCCGTAGGCGATGAGCAGTCCGTTGACCAGGCCGCAGCCCAGACCGACGACCACCGCGGTGAACAGGATGCCGGCGAAGCCGTACTCCTGCGTGGCGACCGTGGTCGCCCACACCGAGGCGAGGGCGACGATCGCGCCGACGGACAGGTCGATGCCCCCGGAGGTGATGACGAAGGTCATGCCGACACTGACGACGCCGATCACGGAGGCCTGGGTGAGGACGAGTTGGAGGTTTCGGGTGTCGAGGAACTCCTCCGGTTTGGTGATCCCGCCGATGACGACCAGCGCGGCGAGCACCCCGAGGAGGGACAGGGTGCGGACGTCGGCGCGGGCCAACAGGCCGCGCCAGGCGGGGAGATGATCCGCTGTTGCCACCTTGTCGGTGCTGCCCCGGGGCGGGGACACGTGCTGCGTCATGACGCCGGGCTCCCTTCACTGGCCACGGGGTGTGCATCCATGACGAGGTCGAGTACGCGGTGTTCGTCGAGGTCGCGGGCGGGTGCGGTGTGCACGACGCGGCCCTCGCGCAGCACAAGGACGCGGTCGGCGAGGCCGAGCACCTCGGGCACCTCGCTGGAGACGAGCAGCACCGCGAGGCCCTCGTCGGCCAGTCGGCGGACGACTGCATACAGTTCGGCGCGGGCGCCGACGTCGACGCCCCTGGTCGGTTCGTCCAGCAGCAGCACCCGGCAGCCTCGTAGCAGCCAGCGGGCCAGGACGGCCTTCTGCTGGTTGCCGCCGGAGAGCGTGCGGACCGGCACGGCGGGGTCGTCGGGCCGCAGCGACAGCTCGCGGGTCGCCGCCCGCGCCGCGCCCCGTTCGGCGCTCCGGTCGATCCAGCCGACGCGCGAGAAGCGGGACAGGGAGGAGACCGAGACGTTCCGGGTGACGGACTCCAGCATGAGGAGGGCCTGCGCCTTGCGCTCCTCGGGGGCGAGCCCCAGTCCGGCGCGGACCGCGGCGCGTACGCTGCCGGGGCGCAACGGTCGGCCGTCGACCACGACGTGACCGGCGGTGGGCTTTCGCGCGCCGTACACGGTCTCCAGGATCTCGGAACGGCCGGAGCCGACCAGTCCGGCCAGCCCGACGATCTCCCCGGCGTGCACCTGGAGGTCGAGCGGCTCGAACTCGCCCTCCCGGGCCAGCCCCCGCACCTCGAGCACCGGTGTGCCGCGCGGCGGCGTCGCGGGCCGCTCCGGGAAGACGTATTCGACGTTCCGTCCCGTCATCAGTGCCACGACCTCGCGGGTCGGCGTCGTCCTGGCCGGCCGCCCGCCCGCGACGGCCCGCCCGTCCTTCAGGACGGTCACCCGGTCGCCGATGCGACGGATCTCCTCCAGGCGGTGCGAAATGTAGACGACGGCGACGCCGTCGGCGGTCAGATCGCCGACGATGCGGAAGAGGTTGTCGACCTCCTCCGGGTCGAGGGCGGCGGACGGTTCGTCCATCACGATGAGCCGTACGTCGTGGGACAGCGCCCGCGCCATGGACACGATCTGCTGCTGCGCCGCCGACAACTCCCCGACCAGACACGCCGGGTCGATCTTCGGATGCCCAAGCCGCCTCAGCAGAGCGGCCGTTGACGTGCGCGCCGCCTTTCGGCGGACGACGAAGCCGGCGGCCGTGGGTTCGTGGCCGAGGTGGACGTTCTCGGCCACCGACAGATGCTCCACCAGGTCGAGCTCCTGGTAGATGGTGGCGATGCCGAGGCGCATCGCGGCGATCGGCGAGCGGAGTGTGACCGGCTCGCCGCGCCAGCGGATCATGCCGGTGTCGGGCTGGTGGGCGCCGGCCAGGATGTTGATGAGGGTGGACTTCCCGGCCCCGTTCTGACCGAGCAGGCAGTGCACTTCACCGGCCTGGACGTCGAGGTCGACGCCGTCCAGGGCCCGGACTCCGGGGAACGACTTGGTGATGCCGGACATGCTGAGCAGCGGTGGTTCTGGTGCCATGTGGTTCCCCTCGGCGGGCATGCGGGCCTGATTCAGGGCGTCTCCACCTGCTGGGCAGGCGGTTTCCGGGCAGGGCAGAGCAGGGCGCTGTGCTGGTGAGCCGTACGGTCGCGTCTTCGAACGAGGGCTGACGAGGCCTTACGGGGGCTTACGGGGGCTACGGGGGCTTACGGGGGCTTACGGGCGCTTACGCGGGCGAGCGAGGGCTTACGCGGGCGAGAACAGGTGGTCGCTGATGAGCCGGGCCGCGCCGATGACGCCGGCCTTCTGGCCCAACTCGCCCAGGACGATGGGCAGGTTGCCGGTCGCCAGCGGCAGCGACTGACGGTAGACCTGGGTGCGGATCGCGGCGAGCAGGGTGTGGCCGAGGCCGGTCACCCCGCCGCCGATCACCACCAGGCCCGGGTTGAAGAAGGAGACGAGTGAGGCGATGACCTGGCCGGTGCGGGTGCCGCCCTCACGGATCAGGTCGAGCGAGGTGGCGTCGCCCGCGGCGGCCGCGGCGGCGACGTCGACGGCGCTGAGGCTGCCGTTGGTCTCCAGCCGGGACGCGAGCTCCGCCGACAGGCCCTGCTGGGCCGCCTCCAGCGCGTCGCGGGCGAGGGCCGCGCCGCTGAAGTGGGCCTCCAGGCAGCCCCGGTTGCCGCAGGCACACGGTCGTCCGTCGGGCACGGCCTGGATGTGCCCGATGTCGCCCGCGCTGCCCGTCGTACCGCGGTGGACCTCGCCGCCGACGACGATGCCGCAGCCGATGCCAGTGCCGATCTTGACGCAGAGGAAGTCGCCCACGGAGCGGGCGACGCCCGCGTGCTGCTCCCCCATCGCCATGAGGTTCACGTCGTTGTCGACCATGACCGGGCAGCCGAGTTCCTGGCTGAGTGCCTCCCGCACGGGGAAGCCGTCCCAGCCCGGCATGATCGGGGGCGCCACCGGGACGCCCTCGGGGAAGCGGACCGGTCCGGGCACGCCGATGCCGGCGCCGTCGAAGCCCTCCGCGAGCCCCGACGTCTTCAACTTCGCCGCCATGGTGAGGACTTGCTCGAAGACCGCGACGGGGCCCTCGCGCACGTCCATGGGCTGGTTGAGGTGCCCCAGCACCTCCAGTTCGGCGTTGGTGACCGCGACGTCGACCGAGGTCGCGCCGATGTCGACGCCCAGGAAGCGCAGGCCCGGCGCGAGCCGGACGTTGTGGGAGCGGCGGCCGCCGCGCGAGGCGGCGAGCCCGTCGGCGACGACCAGTCCCGTCTCCAGGAGCCGGTCCACCTCCACGGCCAGCTTCGACCGCGACAGGTCGACCCGGTCGCCGAGCTGCGCACGGGAGCTGGGTCCCCCGTCGCGCAGGAGCTTCAGCAGCCGGGCCTGGTGCGCGTTGGCGGGTCGTGCCGTCATGCGTCTCACGAGCCCCTCCCCGCCTCGATTCGGCCTGTACGCACCGGGTTCCGGCCACATCGCCGGCTTGCTTTCGAGGGGAACGTAGCAGCGGCTGCCGGGAGTGGGAAGAAGTCACGCACGAATTGCCGCCAACTTTCTCCACTCACAGGACAAAGCCGCTCCGCGAACGCGCGTCCCCCTACGATCGGCGCTCCGATCGGCCGAGGGGGAAACCGCATGAACGAGCACCTGCACACCTCTGCGGCGCCGACGGGCGGGGTCGCGCTCTTCCTGCCCGGGACGCGGCCTTCGGCGCGGCCATGCGCCTGCTTCCCGCGCACTTCCGCATCGCGGCGGCCCCCGTGACCCCGGCCACGGCGCTGCTCGGCGTCGCCGTGACCCCGGCCACGGCGCTGCTCTACGTCCGCGTGTCAGCGGTCGCCGAACTCCTCGCTGTCGTCGGCGTGTTGGTGGCGATGCCCGGCACCGGGGCGCGCTGGAGCGTCTCCGACCGGAGGGTTCAGGTTCAGGACTTCGCCCGCTCGTGATAAGACCGTCGCGTGTGCTCGGTGTGCTCGCGCATCAACTGCGTGGCGCGCTGCTCGTCGTGGTCGGCGATCGCCGCGATCAGGTCGCGGTGCTCGCTCCAGGACTGCCTTCCGCGCAGGCGGGCGACCGGCGTGTAGTACCAGCGCACCCGGCGGTCCACCTGCGCGGCGAGCTCGGCGAGCACGGCGTTGCCGGCCAGCTCCATGATCTTCGCGTGGAAGCGGGCGTTCAGGGCGACGGCGGCGTCCACGTCGTCGGAGGCGACGGCCGTCAGCCCCTGCGTCACCAGCCCCTCCAGGGCGGCGATACCGTCGCTGTCCGCGTTCGCCGCGGCGAGCCGGGCGGCCTCGGCCTCCAGGAGCATACGAACGCTGAGGAGCTGGTCGGCCTCCTCCTCCGTCGGCTCGTGCACGAACGCGCCCTGCGCGGGGCGCAGGTCGACCCACCCTTCGGTGTTCAGGCGCTGCAGCGCCTCGCGCACCGGCTGCCGGGAGACCCCGAGATGTCCGGCGAGTTCGCTCTCGACGAGGTGCTGGCCAGGCTGGAGGGCGCGCGTGGTGATGAGTTCGAGCAGCGCCTCGTAGACGCGCTCGCGCAGCGGGCCGGGCCGTTCGAGTTTGGGCACCGCCCCCTGCGGCAGTCCTGTCGACAACATCGCGGTCCCCTCCTCGGCCGGGCCGTGCACAGCAGGCGGAAAGCCGGTTCACTGGTAGGCCAGTATCGATTGTCTTTCGTCTACAGTCTACAGTGCACAAAGGCCAGGGAAAGCGGGAGTTGGGAGCATCACACCACTGTGTGAAGCCGTCGCACCACGGCACACGGTCCGCGGCGCCGCAGCTCAGGGACAGCGCACGACCTGCCCGGCGTACGACAGGTTGCCGCCGAAGCCGAACAGCAGCACCGGGTCGCCCGTGGTGACGGCGCCCCGCTCGACGAGCTTGGAGAAGGCGAGCGGGATGCTCGCGGCCGAGGTGTTGCCGGAGTCCGAGACGTCGCGGGCGACCACCGCGTTGACGGCCCCCAGCTTCTCGGCCAGCGGTTCGATGATGCGCAGGTTCGCCTGGTGCAGGACGACCGCGGCGAGGTCCTCGGGCTCGATTCCCGCCTGCTCGCAGGTCTGCCGGGCCAGGGGCGGCAGCTGCGTGGTGGCCCAGCGGTAGACGCTCTGCCCCTCCTGCGCGAACCGCGGCGGCGTGCCCTCGATCCGCACCGCGTGCCCCATCTCCGGCACCGAGCCCCACAGCACCGGCCCGATCCCGGGCTCCTCGCCCGGAGAGCACGCCTCGACCACGGCGGCACCCGCCCCGTCGCCGACGAGCACGCAGGTCGACCGGTCGCTCCAGTCGGTCACGTCGGACATCTTGTCGGCGCCGATGACCAGCGCCCGCGCCGCGGCACCGGCACGCACGGTGTGGTCGGCGGTGGCCAGGGCGTGGGTGAAGCCGGCGCAGACGACGTTGACGTCCATCGCGGCCGGCTGCGGGACGCCGAGCCGGGCCGCGACGCGGGCGGCCGTGTTCGGGGAGCGGTCGACGGCCGTGGAGGTGGCGACCAGGACCAGGTCGATGTCGCCGGGTGCGAGGCCCGCCGCCGCGAGCGCCTTGGCGGCGGCGTGCGCGGCCAGCTCGTCGACGGGCTCGTCGGGCCCGGCGATGTGGCGCGTCCGGATGCCCACCCGGGATCTGATCCACTCGTCACTGGTGTCGACCATGCCCGCCAGGTCCTCATTGGTGAGCACCTTGGCGGGCTGGTAGTGGCCGACGGCGGCGATGCGCGAGCCGTTCATTGGGTGGTCCCCCTCGTTGCCGTGGGTAGCGGGATCCACCAGTCTGATCAGTGACTCGCGGGTAGGGCGGCAGGCGAAGCCACAGGAATCGGGCGCCCGGCTTGTCGGCTTCCGTCAGACACTCGGACGCCCTAACACTTACCCGCTGAACAGCTGCGTCGCCTTCTGTACGAGCTCGTACAGCCCGTACGCGAGCGGCGCCGCCACCCACAGCCAGGCGAAGGCGGTCAACGCCCGCCGGTCAGGCGGACTCGGGCTGCTGTCGTGCGACATCGGCGTCCTTCCTCGGAGCGGGGACGTGGTGGCGGGCGTGGACGGGCCGGACGAGTTCGTTGGCGGCGAAGCCGGCCATGAGCAGCCCGATCATGATGGCGAACGACAGCCCGTACAGGGACGAACCGTGCCGGCCGGCCGCCTCCTGGCGGTCGGCGATCCAGTTGACGATGAGCGGCCCGAGGACGCCGGCCGTCGACCAGGCGGTGAGCAGCCGGCCGTGGATCGCGCCGACCTGGTAGGTGCCGAAGAGGTCCGTCAGGTAGGCGGGGACCGTGGCGAAGCCACCGCCGTAGAAGGAGAGGATCACCAGCGCGCACAGCACGAACAGCGGCTTCGACGTGTCCCCGCACAGGGCGATCAGCAGGTACATCAGCGCGCCGACGCCCAGGTAGAGGCGGTAGATGTTCTTGCGTCCGATCAGGTCGGACGTGGACGACCAGCCGATGCGGCCCGCCATGTTGGCCGCCGACAGCAGCGCGACGAAGCCCGCGGCCGCCGAGGCCGAGACCGGGGTGGAGGTGTCCGCGAAGAAGTCCGTGATCATCGGGGCGGCCTTCTCCAGGATGCCGATGCCGGCGGTCACGTTCGTGCACAGCACGATCCACAGGCACCAGAACTGCGGGGTGCGCACGGCGCTGCGGGCCGACACCTGCACCCCCTCGACCGCGCTCGGGCCGCCGTCGACGGGCTTGTCGGTGCGCGGCACCCGGACCAGCAGGACACCGAGCGACATGAAGACTGCGTACGACAGACCGTGGACGAGGAACGCCAGGGCGATCCCGGAGTGGTCGGCGCCGAACGACTGCAGCATCTGCGCCGACCAGGGCGAGGCGATGAGCGCGCCGCCGCCGAAGCCCATGATGGCGATGCCGGTGGCCATGCCGGGCCGGTCCGGGAACCACTTGATCAGGGTGGACACGGGTGAGATGTAGCCGATGCCGAGGCCGATTCCGCCGACGAAGCCGTAGCCGAGGACGATCAGCCAGTACTGCTGCGTCCGCGCGCCCAGGGCGGAGATCAGGAAGCCGGAGGAGAAGCAGACCAGGGCGACCGTCATGGCCCAGCGCGGCCCGTTGCGCTCGACGAGCGTGCCGCCGAACGCGGCCGACAGACCGAGCATCACGATGGCGAGCTGGAAGGGCAGCGCGCTCTGGGTGCCGTCGAGGTGGAGTGCGGATTCGAGGGACGGCTTGAAGACGCTCCAGGCGTAGGCCTGGCCGATGGAGAGGTGGACGGAGAGCGCGGCGGGCGGCACCAGCCAGCGGCTCCATCCCGGGGGTGCGACCGGGGGGCTCATGACCCCGAACGGTAGGAAGCGACAAAGGAATGGGGGAAGGAGTCGGGTCGACCGTATGCGGTGAGCGGTATGCAGCACGCGACGAACGGTCGGACCGGCCGGCTTCCGGAGCGGACAACCGGTGCTGTACGAACTCTTGCTGACGCAACCTCCATACTGTAGACAATATTTCGTCGACGGATTCCCGGACACGGCACTCAACTCTCGCGGGCCGCCCCGGCCATCCCCGATCGCCTCCGATCACCCCGATCACCCCGATACCCCCGATCCCCCCGACCACCTCCGATCACCCAGAGCACCCCCGACCACCTCCGCGGTATCCCTCAAACCGAACGGAGTGTTCCCGTGAAAGTCGCAGTCCTCGGCGCCGGTGCGATCGGCGCCTACGTCGGCGCCGCGCTCCACCGCGCGGGCGCCGACGTGCACCTCATCGCCCGTGGACCGCATCTGGCGGCCATGAGGCAGCACGGAGTGCAGGTGCGCAGCCCGCGCGGCGACTTCACCGCCCGCGCCCACGCCACCGACGACCCGGCCGGGATCGGCCCGGTCGACTACGTCTTCCTGGGCCTGAAGGCCCACTCGTACGCGGCGTGCGGGCCGCTGATCGAGCCGCTGCTGCACGACACCACGGCGGTCGTCGCCGCCCAGAACGGCATCCCCTGGTGGTACTTCCACCGGCACGGCGGCCCCTACGACGGCCACCGCGTCGAGAGCGTGGACCCGGACGGCGCGGTCAGTGCGGTGCTCGCGCCCGAACGGGCCGTCGGCTGCGTCGTCTACGCGGCGACCGAGCTCGAAGCACCGGGCGTCGTACGCCACTTGGAAGGCACCCGGTTCTCCATCGGCGAGCCCGACCGCAGCGTCTCGGCGCGCTGTCTGGCGTTCAGCGAGGCGATGCAGGCCGGCGGTCTGAAATGCCCGGTCGAGCCCGACCTGCGCAACGACATCTGGGTCAAGCTGCTCGGCAACATCTCCTTCAACCCGATCAGCGCGCTGGCCCGCGCGACCATGCGGCAGATGTGTCTGCACGGCGGCACCCGCCGGGTCATCGAGACCATGATGCGCGAGACGCTCGCCGTCGCCGAGGCTCTCGGCTGCGAGGTCGGCGTCTCCGTCGAACGGCGCCTCGCGGGCGCCGAGCGCGTCGGCGACCACCGCACCTCCACGCTCCAGGACCTGGAGCGCGGCAAACCGCTCGAACTCGACGTACTCCTCGCCGCGGTCGTCGAGTTGGCGGAGATCACCGGCGTCGAGGTGCCCACCCTGCGCACCGTGCACGCCATCTCGGACCTGCTCGCGCTGAGGAGCGCCGCATGAGGAAACGCGAACCCAGGACCTACACCCGGCTCACGCACCCGCTCGTCCGCGACTCCCGCGACAAACCCTTCCGCCCGGCCACCTGGGACGAGGCGCTGGACCGCACCGCCCGGGGCCTGCACCGCAACCGCGGCGCGTTCGGCATGTTCTCCTGCGCCCGTGCGACGAACGAGATGAACTACGTGGCGCAGAAGTTCGCCCGGGTCGTCATGGGCACCAACAACGTCGACTCCTGCAACCGCACCTGCCACGCGCCGAGCGTCGCCGGGCTGTCGGCCGCGTTCGGCTCGGGCGGCGGGACGTCGTCGTACGAGGAGATCGAGCACACCGACGTGATCGTGATGTGGGGCTCCAACGCCCGCTTCGCGCATCCGATCTTCTTCCAGCACGTACTCAAGGGGATCAGGAACGGCGCCCGGATGTACGCCGTCGACCCACGGCGTACGTCGACCGCCGAGTGGGCGGAGAGCTGGCTCGGCCTGAACGTCGGCACCGACATCCCGATGGCGCACGCGATCGGCCGCGAGATCATCCACGCGGGCCTGGCGAACGAGGCGTTCATCGAGCGGGCGACGACCGGCTTCGAGGAGTACAAGGCGCTGGTCGAGCCGTGGACACTGTCGCTCGCCGAGAAGGTCACGGGCGTACCGGCCCGCGCCATACGGGAGCTGGCGCACGCCTACGCCCGCGCCGAGCGCGCCCAGCTGTGCTGGACCCTCGGCATCACCGAGCACCACAACGGCACCGACAACGTCCGCGCGCTGATCAACCTGTCCCTCCTCACCGGCCACGTCGGCCGCTACGGCTCGGGACTGCAGCCCCTGCGCGGACAGAACAACGTGCAGGGCGGCGGCGACATGGGCGCCATCCCCAACCGCCTGCCCGGCTTCCAGGACATCCTCGACCCCGAGACCCGGCACAAGTTCGAGTCCGCCTGGGACACCGTGATCCAGCCGCACTACGGGCTGAACCTGACGGAGATGTTCGAGGCGATGGAGGAGGGCAGCCTCCGGGCGGTCTACTGCATCGGCGAGAACCCGGCGCAGTCGGAGGCGGACAGCGGGCAGGCGGTACGACGGCTGAAGCAGCTGGACTTCCTCGTCGTCCAGGACATCTTCCTCACGAAGACCGCCGAGCTGGCGGACGTCGTCCTGCCCGCGACCGCCGGCTGGGCCGAGACCGACGGCACAACCACCAACAGCGAACGGCGGGTTCAGCGCGTCCGCCGGGCCGTGACCCCGCCCGGTGAGGCCCGCGAGGACATCGACATCATCTGCGACCTGGCGGCGCGGCTCGGCCACGACTGGAAGTACGCCGACGCCGAGGCCGTCTGGAACGAGCTCAGGTCGGTGTCGCCGGACCACTACGGGATGACGTACGAACGGCTGGAGCGGTACCAGGGCATCCAGTGGCCGTGCCCGAGCACCGACAAGCTCGAACCGACCTACCTGCACGGCCGGTTGTGGGAGACCGACCCTGCCGGCCGCGGCATGCCCGCGCCCTTCGGGATCGTGCAGCACGATCCGCCCGTCGACCTCACCGACGAGACGTACCCCATCCGGCTCACCACCGGACGACGCCTGGACTCCTACAACACCGGGGTGCAGAGCGGCGGTTTCGCCTCCCCGCTGCGGCGCGGCGAGCACATCGAGCTGTGCCCGGAGGACGCCGAGCGCTACGGGGTGGTCGTCGGCGAGGAGGTCCGGGTGACCTCACGGCGTGGATCCGTGGTGGCGCCCGTGTGGATCGACACGGCCCTGCGCCCCGGGCTCGCCTTCATGACCATGCACTTCCCCGACGAGGTGGACACCAACCAGCTCACGGTCGAGGCCAACTGCCCGATCGCGGGAACGGCGGAGTTCAAGGCGTCGGCGATCCGGATCGAGAAGCTTCCGGCCCCGACCTGTGTGAGGTGATGTCGTGGACCTGCACTTCGGCGACAGCAAGCCCACGGACGAGGAACGGGCGGCCGTCGACGCCCTGCTCGGCCCTCCGGACTCCTCGTGGGAGGGTGCCGACCGCTCCGACGCCGACCTCAGGTGGGCCCGCGGCGGGCGTGAGGCCCGGGACCGCCGCGACCTGCTGTTGCCGGGGCTGCACGCCCTCAACGACCGGATCGGCTGGGTCAGCGAGGGCGCCCTCGCCTACCTGTGCCGGCGGCTGACCGTGCCGCCCGCGGAGGCGTACGGCGTCGCCACCTTCTACGCGATGTTCTCGGTCAAGCCCCGCCCGGCGACCGTGCTGCACGTCTGCACGGACCTCGCGTGCACGGCAGCGGGGGCCTTGGACCTGTGCGCCGGGATCGAGTCCCGGCTGGGCCTGGGCAGCGGCGTCTCGGTGCAGCGCAGCCCCTGCCTGGGCCTGTGCGAGCGGGCCCCGGCCGCGCTCGCGATCAAGGCGGGCGATCCGGTGCGTACGGCCGTGTCG
Organism: Streptomyces sp. NPDC005202; assembly: GCF_040608235.1. Taxonomy (NCBI): domain Bacteria; kingdom Bacillati; phylum Actinomycetota; class Actinomycetes; order Kitasatosporales; family Streptomycetaceae; genus Streptomyces; species Streptomyces sp. NPDC005202. Next base: position 51,414 of record NZ_JBEXHW010000002.1, read on the forward strand.
GCGCCGGCGACCGTTGACCGAGCCGTCCTCGCAGCGAGCGCACCCGACTCGGCACCCGAGGAGCCGCCGGCCGCGATGGCGGTTCCCCAGGCCGGCCGGGACGGCCTCGTCCTGCTGCGCCGCGTCGGCGTGGTCGACCCGTCCTCGCTGGACGACTACCGCGCCCACGGCGGCTATGCGGCCCTGCGCCGGGCCTTCGAGCTCGGCCCCGCCGGGGTCATCCGCGAGGTCACCGACTCCGGCCTGGTCGGGCGCGGCGGCGCCGCCTTCCCCACCGGCCGCAAGTGGCAGGCCACGGCGTCCCAGCCCGACCATCCGCACTATCTGGTGTGCAACGCCGACGAATCCGAGCCGGGCACCTTCAAGGACCGCGTGATCATGGAGGGCGATCCGTACGCGCTCGTCGAGGCCATGACGATCGCCGCGTACGCGACCGGCGCGCACCGGGGCTACCTCTATCTGCGCGGCGAGTACCCCCGGGCGCTGCGCCGACTGGAGCACGCCATCGCGCAGGCACGCGCGCGCGGGCTGCTGGGCGACGACATCCTCGGCCAGGGGTACGCCTTCGACATCGAGATCCGCCGGGGTGCGGGCGCGTACATCTGCGGCGAGGAGACGGCCCTCTTCAACTCCATCGAGGGGTACAGGGGGGAGCCCCGGTCGAAACCGCCCTTCCCGGTGGAGAAGGGCCTGTTCGGCAAACCCACCGTCGAGAACAACGTGGAGACGCTGGTCAACGTCCTGCCCGTTCTGACGACGGGCGCGCAGGCGTATGCGGCGATCGGCACGGAGAGGTCCACCGGGCCGAAGCTGTTCTGCGTGTCGGGGAGCGTCGACCGGCCGGGCATCTACGAGCTGCCGTTCGGCGCCACCCTCGGCGAGCTGCTGGAGCTGGCCGGGGTGCGCGAGCGGCTCAGGGCAGTGCTGCTGGGCGGCGCGGCCGGCGGTTTCGTACGCCCCGACGAGCTGGACATCCCGCTCACCTTCGAAGGCACCCGGGAGGCGGGCACGACGCTGGGCTCGGGGGTGGTCATGGCCTTCGACGACACGGTCCCGCTCCCCCGGCTCCTCCTGCGGATCGCGGGGTTCTTCCGCGACGAGTCCTGCGGTCAGTGCGTGCCCTGCCGGGTCGGAACCGTACGCCAGGAGGAGGCGCTGCACCGGATCGTCGAGCGCTCGGGTCCGGCGGCGGCCGACGACATCGCCCTGCTCCGAGAGGTCGGCCGCGCCATGCGGGACGCCTCGATCTGCGGTCTGGGGCAAACCGCATGGAACGCCGTGGAATCCGCCATCGACCGTCTGGGGGCGTACGAATGACCGCGATCAGCCGCACAGGAGGCGCTGTATGACCGCCGTACCACTGGGCGTGCCGCGCCGGCTGGTGGAGTTCACCATCGACGGGCAGGAGGCCAGGATCCCCGAGGGATCCACCATCCTCGATGCCTGCCGGGCGGCCGGGAAGGACGTCCCGACCCTCTGCCAGGGCGACACGCTCACCCCGAAGAACGCCTGCCGCGTCTGCGTCGTCGAGGTCGAAGGGTCCAGGACCCTCGTCCCGGCCTGCTCCCGCACGGCGGAACCCGGCATGGAGGTGAGGACCGACACCGAACGGGTCCGGCACAGCCGCAAGATCGTCCTCGAGCTGCTCGCCTCGTCGGTCGACTTGTCGACGACCCCGAAGGTCGCCGAGTGGATCAAGGAGTACGAGGCGAAGCCGGACCGCTTCGGCCCGGACGCGGCCCGGCTCAACGAGGAACCGAAGATCGACAACGACTTGTACGTGCGCGACTACGACAAGTGCATCCTGTGCTACAAGTGCGTGGACGCATGCGGCGAGCAGTGGCAGAACACCTTCGCCATCTCCGTCTCCGGGCGTGGCTTCGACGCCCGGATCGCGGTCGAGCACGACGCGCCGCTCACCGACTCGGCGTGCGTGTACTGCGGCAACTGCATCGAGGTGTGCCCCACGGGGGCGCTGTCGTTCAAGTCGGAGTTCGACATGCGGGCGGCGGGTACCTGGGACGAGTCGGCGCAGACGCGGACGACCACGGTCTGCGCCTACTGCGGAGTGGGCTGCAATCTCACCCTGCACGTGCAGAACAATGAGATCGTCAAGGTCACCTCACCGCACGACAACCCGGTGACCCACGGCAACCTCTGCATCAAGGGCCGTTTCGGCTACCAGCACGTACAGAACCGGGACTGAAGGACAACATGGGACGAGTCACGGAACGACGCAAGGTGATCCGCATCCGGGACGGCGCCGTCTCGTCCCGCCCGGACACGCTGGTCGCCGAGGAGCCGCTGGAGATCCGGCTGAACGGCAAACCGCTCGCGATCACCATGCGCACGCCCGGCGACGACTTCGCGCTGGCCGCCGGTTTTCTGGTCAGCGAAGGCGTGCTGGCCGCCGCATCCGATCTGCTGAACATTGTCTACTGTGCGGGCGCGACCGCGGACGGCTCGAACACGTACAACGTGGTGGACGTGAAGACGGCCCCGGGCGTCGCCATCCCGGAGATCACCCTCGAACGCAACGTCTACACGACCTCCTCCTGCGGCCTGTGCGGCAAGGCGAGCCTGGACGCGGTCCGTACGACGGCCCGCTGGCCCATCGCCGACACTCCCCCGGTTCGCGTCGGCCCCGAACTGCTCGCGAGCCTCCCCGACCGGCTGCGGGCGGCCCAGCGGGTCTTCGACCGGACCGGGGGCCTGCACGCGGCGGCCCTGTTCGCCGAGGACGGGGAGCTGCTGGACGTACGCGAGGACGTGGGCCGGCACAACGCGGTCGACAAGCTGGTCGGCCGCGCCCTGCAGAACGGCGGCCTGCCGCTGTCCCGGACGATCCTGCTGGTCTCCGGCCGGGCCTCGTTCGAGCTGGCGCAGAAGGCCGTGATGGCGGGCATCCCGGTGCTGGCCGCGGTCTCGGCGCCCTCCTCGCTGGCGGTGGACCTGGCCGCGGAGACCGGCCTGACCCTGGTGGGCTTCCTGCGGGGCAGCTCCATGAACGTGTACGCGGGCGAGAACCGCATCGCCCTGCGGGCCGCGGCCGCCCAGGGCTGACCGGCTCCCCGCGACACGGCGGCGGGGCCCCGACCGGCGGGAAGCGCCCCCTCCGCCGCAGGGGCCCCGCCTCAGCCCCGCGCCTGCGCCACCTCGGCGAACGCGGCGATCAGGGGTGAGCGGCGGCCGGCCTCCCAGGCGAGGAACACCTGGTCGGGCTGCGCGTCCGGCACGGGCACGTAGGTGATGTCGGGGCGGGAGTACTGTTCGGCGACCGACTGCGGTACGAGGGTGATGCCGGTCCCGGCCGCCACGCACTCGAACTTCTCCTCGATGGTGCGGATCGGCAGGTCCTCCGGTCGGGGGTCGGAGTAGCGCAGCCAGGTCTCGCCGTCCAGGTCGGCCAGGGCGAGCTCCTGCTTCCCGGCAAGCCGGTGGTCCGCCGGGAGCATCGCCACGCGCTCCTCGGTGAACAGCGGCAGCAGGGTCAGGCCCTGCTCCCGGATCGGCCGGCGGACGTAGGCGAGGTCGACCGTTCCGTCGAGGATCAGCTGCTCCTGGTCATCCCACTCGACCCGGCGCGCCTTGACCTCGACGTCGGGATGGGCGGCGCCGAAGGCGCGCAGGGCGTGGGTGACGACGACCCCGGCCCGGAAGCCGACGACCAGGCGACGGGGTCCCCGGGCGGCACGGTGCACCCGGCGGCGCGTAGCGTCGGCGGACGCGAGCAAGGTGCGGGCGTCGTCGAGGAGTTGACGTCCGGCCGCGGTCAAGGTCACGCCGTGGCCGTCGCGTACGAAGAGCTCGGCGTCCAGGTCCTTCTCCAGCGCCCGGATCTGACGGCTCAGCACCGGCTGGGCGATGTGCAGCCGCTCCGCGGCGCGCCCGAAGTGCAGCAGCTCGGCGACCGTCACGAAGTAGCCGACCTTTCGCAGGTCGAGGTCCATGGCCGCCCCTTCCGTCGACCGGTGGCGATACCTCGAGGGTATCGCCGCTGCCGAAAGAGGTCTTGGACGGGCGGGCGTCGCCGCCCGCAGGCTGGATCACGTCGGACAAACGAGAAAGTCGGACGAACGAGAAAGGGGAACCCTCATGGGCCTGCAAGGACAGCGCGTCGTCGTCATCGGCGGTACGTCGGGCATCGGGCTCGCGGTCGCGGAGGCGGCCGCGCGGGAGGGCGCCGAGGTGGTGGTCGCCTCCCGGCGGCAGGAGAGCGTGGACGCGGCGCTGAAGCAGCTGCCGCAGGGCGCCGGGGGCGATGTCCTCGACGCGACCGACGAGGAGGCGGTGCGTGCCTTCTTCGGGCGGATCGGCGGCTTCGACCACCTGGTCTACACGGCCGGCGAGTCGCTGCTGCTGGAGAGCCTCGCGGAGTCGGACCTCCCGCGGGCCCGGCGCTTCCTGGACACCCGGCTGTGGGGCGCGTACACGGCGGTGAAGCACGGTGCTTGGTCGATCCGCAAGGGCGGTTCCGTGGTGCTGACCACGGGGACCGCGGGGCGCCGGCCGATGCCCGGCACGACGGTTGCGGCGAGCGTGTGCGGGGCGGTGGAGTCGCTCACCCGGGCGCTGGCCCTGGAGCTCGCACCGATCCGGGTCAACGTGGTCTCGCCCGGAGTGGTCCGCACCGAGCTGTGGCGGGACCTGCCCGTGGCGGAGCGCGACGGGCTGTTCCGGTCGTCCTCCGAGTCGCTGCCGGTGGGGCGGGTGGGCGAGCCGGAGGACGTCGCCGAGGCGTACCTGTATCTGATGCGCGGCGGCTACAGCACCGGGACGGTGGTGGTCGTGGACGGCGGCGGCGTGCTGGTGTGACGGTCGCCGGGCCGCTGTCGGGTTCACTGCCCGTTCCGGCGGCTCACCCGGTCGCGAAGCGTACGCCGGCCGCGCGCACCACCGATCCCAGCCGGGGGAAGTCGAGCCCGACCGACGCCTCGTGCTCGGCCGACGTGAAGGCGGCCATGGCGTCCTCGACGAAGACGAGGTCGTAGCCGAGGTCGGCGGCGGCGCGGGCGGTGGACTCCACGCCGAGGTTGGTGGCGATGCCGCCGAACACCAGGGTGGTGACGCCGCGCTCGCGCAGGCGTTCGTCCAGGCCGGTGCCGTGGAAGCCGCCGATCGTCCGCTTCACGATCTCGAGGTCGCCGTCGTGGCGGAGTCCGGGGGCGAGTCCGCTGCCGGGCGGCTGCTCGGCGACGCCGGGGCGCTCCACGCGGATCAGTACGACGGGCGCCCGGGCCGCGCGGAAGGCGGCGGCGAGTTCCTCGGCCACGGCGAGGACTTCGGTGCCTTTCCGGGGCTCCAGGGGCAGCGCGACGATGCGGTCCATCAGATCGACGAGGACGAGGGCGCAGCGCGCGGGATCGAGTGCGTCAGGTGCGGTCATGACGGAACGTTAGCCGCCGTCACCCGTCCGTGCCGGAAATCCGGGTCAACATGCCCATGAACTGGTCCCGTTCGGCCGCGGACAGCGGCGCGAGCAGCGCGTCGTTCGCCTCGCGCGCCGCCTTCTCGCAGCGGGTCAGCAGCCGCCCGCCCTCGTCGGTGAGGGACACGGCGTTCTTGCGCCGGTCCTTCGGGTCCGGTTCACGCACGACGAGGCCGGCGGACTGCAGGTCGTTGAGGACGCCGACCAGGTCCTTGGGGTCGAGCCCGACGCTGCGGCCGAGGTCGGCCTGGGCTACGGGGGCGAGGTCCCGGACGGCGGAGAGCACCACGTGGTGCCACATCTTCATGTCTTCCGCGGCCAGCGCCTCGGCGACCAGGGCCCGGCCGCGGGCGGCGGCCCGGCCGAGGAGCCAGCTGGGGAGGGAGCGGATCGCGGCGAGGGGGGCTTGGGCTTCGGCCATGACGGAAGCCTAACGAAAAAGTCATTGGACTTCTCTACGAATCGTGGCTACCGTTGGGACGCCCAACGATTTCGAAGGTTCCAACGATCCCTGTCGAGCCCCTGCGCCCTCTGGAGGTGCGATGCGCCGCATCCGGTACGAATCCACTGGCGGCCCCCTCTTCCTGGAAGAGGTCCCGCTTCCCGAGCCGGGCCCCGGTGAGCTCCTCGTGCGCTGCGAGGCCGTCGGCGTCACCCTGCCAGTCGTACGCAAGGTCACCGAGGCCGCCGAGCCGATCCCGCTCGGCGGCGAGATCGCCGGCGAGGTGCTGGCCGCCGGCGCGGGCGTCACCCGCTTCCGGGCCGGCGACCGCATGACGGGACTGTGCTTCGGGCACGGGTATGCCGACGTCGCGCCGCGCTGCACGAGGCCATGGCCTCCCCCATACCCGACGGTGCCTCCGCCGTCGACGCGGTCGCCCTCGTGCGCAGCGGCCTCGTCGCCCTCGGCGCGCTGGCGGCCGCACGGCCCGAGCCGGGCGATGCGGCGCTCGTCACGGCGGCGGCGAGCAGCGTCGGCGATCTCGCCGTGCAGCTGGCGCGGGTGCGGGGCGCGGCCCGCGTCGTGGGCGCCGTCTCCGATCCGGCCAAGGCGGACTTCGTCCGCTCCCTCGGCGCAGATGCCGTCGTCGGCTACGGCGACGACGGCTGGGGCGAGCCCGTCGACTACGTCCTCGACGCGGTCGGCGGCGAGCTGCTCACCCCGGCGGTCGCCGCGCTCGCCCCGGGCGGGCGGCTGGTGGCCTACAGCTCGGGAGGCGGGACCGTCCAGGCCCACGACCTGCTCGTGGGCGCCAAGTCGGTGACCGGCTTCCAGATGGCACGGATCGCCCGCAACAAGCCGGAGCTGTACGAGCGGTGGCGGCAGGAGCCGTGGCGGCTTTTCGCGGAGGGTTCGGTGAAGCCGGCCGTCCACGGTGCGTTCACGCTGGAGGAGGCGGCCGAGGCGCACGAAGTGATCGAGTCGCGCAGCAACCTGGGGAAAGTGGTGCTGCGCCCGTGACCCGTCGCCGCCGGAGACCCTTCGAGTGGCTGCACGCTTCTTGTGAGGCCGCGGAGAACCCAACTACCGTCTGAGATACGCACGTTGGACGTGGGATGTCCAGATGTCCGGACGGGTGAAGGGCAGGTTCGCACCATGTCGTCAAGTCTTCGCGCACGTCCGAGATCCGCCCTGGCCGCATTGCTCGCGGCGGCCGGGCTGCTGCTGCCGAACCCGGCGCACGCACAACCGGCCGCAACCGCACAGGACTTCGAGCAGCAAATCCTCTTCAAGGCTTCCCAGGATCCCGGTTATGCCTGCTTCCGCATACCGGCGGTCGTGCGGACGACCGACGGCACGCTGCTCGCGTTCGCCGAGGGCCGGGTCCTCAACTGCGGTGACGCGGCCGACATCGACATCGTCCTGAAGCGCTCCACGGACGGCGGCCGCACCTGGGGCCCGCTGCAGGTGGTCAACGAGGGCGGCGGCGACACCCACGGCAACCCGGCCCCGATCGTGGACCGCGAAACCGGCCGCATCCTGCTGGCGGAGACCTACAACACCGGCCGCACCGACAGCGCCGGTTGCTCCGTGCCCTGCGACCGCACCCCGCATCTGCAGTACAGCGACGACGACGGTCTGACCTGGTCGACGCCGCGCGACCTGAGCGACGAGATCCTGTCCGCCGCCTGGAACTCCTGGTACGCGACCGGTCCCGTGCACGGCATCCAGCTCACCCGCGGTCGGCACGCCGGGAGGCTGGTGTTCGGCGTCAACACCGAGACCTGGGACGGCAGTCGGGTCACCGCGAACAACGCGGCGCTGATCGTCAGCGACGACGGCGGCGACCACTGGCGGACCGGCGCCACCGACTCCTGGCCGATCGCCGCCGACGGCACCTTCCAGCAGAAGCCGTCCGAGCTGACGCTCACCGAGCGCAGCGACGGATCCGTCCTGGTCAGCGGCCGCGAACAGGACGGCACCGACCTCGGCCACCGCACCCAGACGGTGAGCCGCGACGGCGGCGACAGCTTCGCCGCCCCCTTCCGGGACCTCCCGGACCTCTACGCGCCCCAGGTCCAGGGCTCCACGCTGCGCCTCGGCGACCGCATCCTGCTGTCCTGCCCCGGCGACCCCGACCGCCGCCGGACGATGATGATCCGCTCCTCCTACGACGGCGGGCGCACCTGGGACAGCGTGGATCGCGGCACGGTCGTCACCACGGACTGGTCCGGCTACTCCGACATGGTGCGGATCGACCGTGACACCGCGGGGCTGATGTACGAGGGCGGCGCCGTCGACGCCCGCGACGAGATCCGCTTCGCCCGCTTCACCGAGGACTGGCTGCAGCCGCGCCGCGGCCCGGACCCGGTCACCGCCGACCTCGCCCGGCACGCCCGCCCGGCGGCCGTCCTCGGGGGCGCGCGGGAGACGGACGGCGTCTTCGGCGGTGCCCTCTCCTTCGACGGCGCCGACGACGCCGTACGCCTGCCGTACCGCACCGAACTCCCGCTCGGGACGAAGGACTTCACGGCGTCGTTGTGGTTCCGCTACACGGCCACGGGGGGTGAGCAGCCGCTGCTGTGGATGGGCGGCATCGGCACCAGCCAGCCCCAGGTGTGGCTGCGTGGCGAGCCGGCGAACAACCGTGTCCAGGGCCTGATCACCATACGGGACGGCGCGGCGGCGCCGCGGTCGGCATACGTGCGCACGACCACGGCATACAACGACGGCCAGTGGCACCACCTGGCGTTGCGCCGCGGCGGTGGACAGCTGACGCTCTTCGTCGACGGTGTCCAGTCCGCCGCAGCCGATGTACCGGGGTCTGTCAGCCGTAACTCGCCCTTCGGGGTACACATCGGCCAGCGCCTGGACAGCCGGGCCTTCTTCACCGGCGCAATCGACGAAGTGCACGTCTGGGACCGGGCGTTGACCGACGACGAGCTGACCGCCGTACGCACCGTGAACGCGCGCATCGCGCGTGACAGCGTGCTGTGGCTGCCCATGGACCGTGTGAGCGGCAGCCACTAACGTCCGTCAGCGTGCCCGAGGACGCACGAGCACGACAGCGGACGGGAACCGGGGTCGGCCTGCTGCTGGCCCTGGTTCTCGCGGCCGTGCTGCTGACCGCCCTCCCGAAGGACCACGACCGGCAGGGCGGCGGCACGTGCCCGGCCTGCACCGTCGGCTCCTGGTCGGCCGACCGGCAGCTCACCGACTCCTTCACCCGTTACGGCGACGACCCCACCCGCAGCGACGACTGGACCGGCGGCGACGGCACCCACTCGGTGCGGCTGCCGGACGGCCGGGTGCTGTGGCTGTTCTCCGACACCTACCTGGGCCAGGTGCACGGCCCGCCCAACCCGGCCGGCGAGCCCTCCGCCTGGCGCGACACCACCGCCCCGCTGGTGCGCAACTCGGTGGCGGTGATGGACGCCCAGGGGCATCTGGAGCGCACGCTTGCCGCGCCCCTCTTTCCCGACCCGGCGCCGGACCAGTGGCGCTGGCCGGTGGCGGCCCGTGTCGAGCCCCGCTCCCCCGGCTCGCGGGAGCAGGTCGTCAGGGTGCTGCTGTGGGTGCGCACAGCCGGCCGGTCGCCGTGGATCTACGGCGTGCCCACCGCCACCGAGGTGGCCACGCTGTCGCTGCCCGGCCTGCGGGCCGAGTCGGTCGTGAGGGTCTTCGACCAGCAGCTCGTCCAGGATGCGTCGCAGCGGATCCTGTTCGGGACGACGCTGGTGGTGGAAGGCGGCTGGACGTACGTCTTCGGCGGCAACCGACGGCCAGGCCGCGTCCCGGCCCACGTCGTCGGCCTACGTGGCCCGGGTGCCGGAGGGCAGGCTCGCCGATCCTGGGGCCTGGCGGTACTGGACGGGCTTGGCGTGGACGGCCGGCGCCGGTCCGCGGCCGGTGCTGGGGGACGGGCGGCGCACGGGGGTGGGGAGCGCCTTCTCGGTGGTGCGGGACGGTGGGACGCACGTGCTGTTCACGATGGCCGCGGGCAGCAGGGGGCTGACCACCGTGACGTCGTACTGGGCCTGCTCCCCCACCGGGCCGTGGCACGGGCCGACGAAGGACTTCGGTCCGCCCCTGCCGCAGGGGCAGGTCGCCGCGTACAACCCGCAGGCGCATCCCGCGCTGAGCAGCGGCGGGCGGCTGGTGCTCAGCTATGACGTGAACTGGCTGGACACGACGACCGCGTCGGCCGGCATCAACGGGAACGTGTCCCTGTACCGACCACGGTTCGTGACGCTGCGGCTGGCGCCGCCGGGGTGACCTCCTCCCGCACCTCGCGCGCCCGGCGCTTGGCAATCACCGCGCACACCATGAGCTGCATCTGGTGGAACAGCATCAGCGGCAGCACGGCGAGGGAGGCGTGCGCACCGAACAGGACGCTCGCCATGGGCAGTCCGGAGGCGAGGGACTTCTTGGAGCCGGCGAACTGGATGGCGATCCGGTCCTCCCGGCCGAAGCGCAGCGCCTTGGCGCCGTACCAGGTCAGGACGAGCATGACACCGAGCAGCACGGCTTCCACGGCGAGCAGCCCGGCCAGCCGCACGGGACTGACCTGGTGCCATATGCCCCGCACCATGCCCTCGCTGAACGCGGTGTAGACGACCAGCAGGATCGAGCCGCGGTCGACGAGCCCGAGGACCTTCCTGTGCCGGGCGACGAAGGTGCCGATCCAGCGGCGCAGCACCTGTCCGGCGAGGAACGGCACAAGCAGTTGCAGCACGATCGTGACCAGCGAGTGTGTGGAGAAGCCGCCTCCGCTGCCGCCGAGCAGGGCGGCCGCCAGCAGCGGGGTGAGGACGATGCCGACCAGCGAGGAGAAGGACCCGGCGCAGATCGCCGCGGGCACGTTGCCGCGGGCGATCGAGGTGAACGCGATCGACGACTGGATGGTCGACGGGACGAGGGTGAGGAACAGCAGGCCCTGGTAGAGCGGCTGGGTCAACAGGACCGGGACGAGGAAGCGGGCGGCGATGCCGAGCAGCGGAAAGATCACGAAGGTGCAGGCCAGGACCGTGACGTGCAGCCGCCAGTGCCGCAGCCCGTCCAGCGCCTCACGGGTGGACAGCCGGGCGCCGTAGAGGAAGAACAGGAAGGCGATGGCGGCGGTGGAGGCGCCGGAGGCCACGTCGGAGGCCGTGCCGCGGGCGGGGAGGAGCGCCGCGACGCCGACCGTCCCGAGCAGCAGCAGGATGTACGGGTCGATCGGTATCCAACTCGGCCACTGCAGGCGTTTCACGGTGCTCCACTTGCTCGTGCTCTCGGCGGTACGGGACCGACGGATCCCCTCTCCATCGTCCTCCTCACGTGAGCGATCGGGAATCCGTCATACCGCTCTGACTGTCATCACGTTCCGCGATAACCTGGCGCCATGTACGACCCCGCCCATCTGCGTACCTTCCTGGCGGTGGCGCAGACCCTGAGCTTCACACAGGCCGCGCGGCGGCTCGGGTTGCGCCAGTCGACCGTCAGCCAGCACGTGCGCCGCCTGGAGGACGCCACCGGTCGGCTGCTGTTCTCCCGGGACACCCACAGCGTGGAGCTGACCGAGGACGGCGAGGCGATGCTGGGCTTCGCGCGCCGGATCCTGGAGGTGCACGAGCAGGCGGCCGCGTTCTTCACGGGCACACGGGTGCGCGGCAGGCTGCGGTTCGGCGCGTCGGAGGACTTCGTGCTGACCCGGCTGCCGGAGATCCTGGAGGGCTTCCGCTACGAGCACCCCGAGGTCGACCTGGAGCTGACCGTTGAGCTGTCGGGCACGCTGCACGAGCAGCTCGCCGCCGGGAAGCTCGACCTGGTGCTGGCCAAACGGCGCCCCGAGGACCCGCGCGGCGAACCCGTCTGGCACGACCGGCTGGTGTGGATCGGCGCGGAGCGGTTCCGCCTGGAGCCGGACCGCCCGGTGCCGCTGATCGTCTACCCGCCGCCGGGGATCTCCCGGGCGCTCGCGTTCGAGGCCCTGGAGCGGCAGGGCCGACCGTGGCGCATCGCGTGCACCAGCGGGAGCCTCAACGGGCTGGTCGCGGCAGCCCGGGCGGGGCTGGGGGTGATGGCGCACTCGCGCGGCCTGATCCCTCCGGGTCTCGTGCGCGTGCCCGACCGGTTCGGGCTGCCGGAGCTGGGCCAGGTCGACTTCGTCCTGGTGCACGGCCGACGGCGCCCCTCCGCCCAGCACGCCGCCGACGCGCTGGCGGCGGCGATCCTGGCGGGCGGCGACCGGCTGCACCGGCGGTAGTCAGCGCGGCGGGCGCTGGTAGGTGAGCTGTTTGACCCGGCGCAGGAACGGGGTCGTCTCCACGTGCTGGATGCCGTCCAGGTGGCCGAGGGGCCCGCTCAGGTAGGCGTACAGGTCGGCCGTGCTTCTGGCCAGCGCGCTCGCGACGATGTTCGAGGGGCCGGCCGCCGCGGAGGCATGGGCTATCTCGTGGTGGGTGGCGAGGGCCTCGCCCACGGAGCGCAGGGCCGCGGGGGCGGCGGTGATCCACAGGACGGCGGCGACGGGGTGGCCGAAGATCTCCCGGCGGGCGCGCTGGTGCTGGTGCTCGTCCGGCCGCCGCGCGCGGAGCGGATGGGAGTGACGAAATCCGGCGCGGGGGCGCTGTCAGAGAAGACGGCAGCGCGCCAGGGGTGACGCCGCCGACGTGGCGGGACGGCCGTAATTGGGTCGTACAGATTCGGTGGAGATTACGGCACCGAAACTTACTGAACCGTAAGGATTTCTGTCCGACCCTTCCCCATGTGAGCGCATTTTCCGGCGCTGACCAGTGCATATGTGAGCACTGCTCGCCTTCGGCCCCCCTCCCGCCCTGCCGCCCGGTGGGGTAGCTTTCACGGCGCTGTGCGGAGCGTCACAAGGAGCGGGAGCGGGGTTTGCGCGAGTTCACCAGCCCTCCGTTGACGTTGGCACCGCCGGTGGGCGGACTGGCCGACGTCGTCTTCCGGCATGCCCAGGACGACCCGCTGCACATCGCGCTCGGCCGCAAGGACGAGACCGGGCAGTGGCGGGACGTGACCGCCGCCGAGTTCCGCGACGAGGTCCTGGCCCTCGCCAAGGGCCTGCTCGCCCGGGGCGTCCGCTTCGGCGACCGGGTCGCGATCATGTCCCGCACCCGCTACGAGTGGACGCTGTTCGACTTCGCGCTGTGGACCATCGGCGCCCAGGTGGTGCCGATCTATCCCACCTCCTCGGCCGAGCAGTGCTTCTGGATGCTGTACGACGCGGAGGTGTCGGCGGCGATCGTCGAGCACGAGGACCACGCGATGACGATCGCCACCGTCATCGACCGGCTCCCGCAGCTGCGCCAGCTGTGGCAGCTGGACGCGGGCTGTGTGCAGGAGCTGTACGACGCGGGCGCCCACATCGACGACGAGGTGGTGCACCGGCACCGGGAGGCGGTCACCCCCGACTCGATCGCGACGATCATCTACACGTCGGGCACCACCGGCCGCCCCAAGGGCTGTGTCATCTCGCACGGGAACTTCATGTTCGAGGCGGACACGGTCGTCGAGCGCTGGGAGCCGGTGTTCCACTCCAAGAAGAACGACGAGGCGTCGACGCTGCTGTTCCTGCCCCTCGCGCACGTCTTCGGCCGGATGGTCGAGGTCGCCACGATCCGCGGCAAGGTCCGCCTCGGCCACCAGCCGCAGCTGAACGCCGCCGCCCTGCTGCCCGATCTGCAGGCCTTCAGGCCGACCTTCATCCTCGCGGTGCCGTACATCTTCGAGAAGGTGTTCAATGCCTCCCGCCGCAAGGCGGAGAAGGAGGGCAAGGCCGGTCCCTTCGAGAAGGCCGTCGAGGTCGCCGTGAAGTACGCGGACGCCATGGAGGCCAAGGCATGGGGGATCGGCCCCGGTCCGTCGGCCGGTCTACGCGTGCAGCACCAGCTCTTCGACAAGCTCGTGTACTCCAAAGTGCGCGCGGCGATGGGCGGCCGTATACGGAATGCGATGTCCGGCGGCTCGGCGATGGACCGGCGGCTCGGCCTGTTCTTCGCCGGCGCCGGCGTGCAGATCTACGAGGGCTACGGTCTGACCGAGTCCACGGCCGCCGCCACCGCCAACCCTCCCGAGCGCACCCGCTACGGCACCGTCGGACAGCCCATCCCGGGCGTGACCGTGCACATCGCCGACGACGGCGAGATCTGGCTGCACGGCGGCAACATCTTCCAGGGCTACCTCAACAACCAGAAGGCCACCGACGAGACCCTGCACGACGGCTGGCTGGCCACCGGCGACCTGGGCTCCCTCGACGAGGACGGCTACCTGACCATCACCGGCCGCAAGAAGGAGATCCTGGTGACCTCCGGCGGCAAGAGCGTGTCGCCGGGCGTGCTGGAGGAGCGCGTCCGGGACCATCCCCTGGTCAGCCAGTGCATCGTCGTCGGCAACGACCGCCCCTACATCGCCGCCCTCGTCACCCTCGACCAGGAGGCCGTCGAACACTGGCTGCAGATGCGTGGCAAACCGCAGATGTCCCCCGCCCAGCTGGTGCGCGACCCCGACCTGGAGACCGAGGTCCGGCGCGCCGTGGTCGCCGCCAACACCCTCGTGTCCCAGGCCGAGTCGATCCGCACCTTCCGCATCCTCGCCCAGCCCTTCACCGAGGAGCACGGCCTGCTGACCCCCTCACTGAAGCTGAAGCGCAAGGCCATCGAGAACGCGTACGCGAACGAGGTGGAGGCGCTGTACGGGGCGTGAGCCCGGCCCGGCTCTCCTGGTGGTCGCGGAGCTGCTCCTAGCGGTCGCCGAGGGCGTAGGCGGTCACTTCGAGGGCCGTCTCCACGACATGGAAACCGGGGCTTTGCCAGACCTTTTCATCCGATGTTTCCTGAACGGATCCTCCGCCTGGAAGGTCTCAACCAAGGTCTCGTTCATGTGTACGCACCTGCTTTCCCGTGGGGTGGGGGGTCGTACAGCCCAGACAGGGCAAGGAGTTCACATGTATGCACCGAGTTCAGGAGAGCGTTCGGTGGCGCGATACAGAGTTGCGGGATGGCAGGCCGCGGTCAATGGTCCGGACCGATGAGGTCGGATGCATTTCCGGCCAATCTCGTCCCGGCGGACTGACTCGCCGATCAGTTCGGGACGGATTGGCCGGTCAGGAATGCATCACGGCTCGTGATCGTTGACGATGGGCGTACCACCTGACGACAACCGAAGGATCAAGAGCTCGTGAGCAGCAAGGTCCCCCCGATCATCCTCAACAACGGCGTCGAGATGCCCCAGCTGGGCTTCGGCGTCTGGCAGGTGCCGGACGACGAGGCCGAGCGGGCCGTCGCCACCGCGTTGCAGGCCGGGTACCGCAGCATCGACACAGCGGCGATCTACGGCAACGAAGAGGGCACCGGCAAGGCCATCGCCGCCTCCGGCATCCCCCGCGAGGACATCTTCGTCACCACCAAGCTCTGGAACAGCGACCAGGGGTACGACTCCACGCTGCGCGCCTTCGACGCGTCGCTGGACAGGCTGGGCCTGGAGTACGTGGACCTGTACCTGATCCACTGGCCGATGCCGTCCAAGGGGAAGTTCGTCGAGACGTACAAGGCCTTCGAGAAGCTCCTCGCCGACGGCCGCACCCGGGCGATCGGCGTCTCCAACTTCCTTCCGGAGCACCTGGAGCGCCTGATCGCCGAGACCTCGGTGATCCCGGCGGTCAACCAGATCGAGCTGCACCCGCACCTGCAGCAGCACGCGGCCCGCGAGTACCACGCGAAACAGGGCATCGCCACCGAGGCCTGGTCGCCGCTGGGCCAGGGCAAGGGCCTGCTGGAGGTTCCGGCGATCGTGGCCATCGCCCAGAAGCACAACCGCACCCCGGCCCAGATCGTGCTGCGCTGGCACCTCCAGCTCGGCAACATCGTGATCCCGAAGTCGGTGACCCCGTCCCGGATCCAGGAGAACATCCAGGTCTTCGACTTCCACCTGGACGACGAGGACCTCGCGGCGATCAGCGCGCTCAACGAGAACCGGCGGCTCGGCCCGGACCCGGCCACGTTCGACATGGCCTGACAGACGACTCCGCGGCGCGCTCCGGACCGCTTCCCCTGCGGTTCCGGGGCGCGCCGCCCGTCGTGGTGACGTAGGCGCTGACCAGGATCAGCGCGCGGCCGACCCCCCATGCGGGCCACGCGCAGCCGACCCCCCATGCGGGCCACGCGCAGCCAAGCCCCCGTACGGGCCACACGCAGCCGCCCCCGTACGGCCACGCGACGGACTTCTCACCACGGGCGCGGCGCACACGCCGAGTGCCCGTCGACCGATCACTCCTGCGCCGGCTTTCACTACGCTGTGAGCTGCGCGTTTCACCTTCGGTAGCCAACTGGGCCCGTGCGTCCGGCCATAAGGGGGCTTGACGCGGCCATGCTGACGGGTCCACCTTGTACGGCACCCGGTAAGGAAAGTTTCCTAACAGAAGGGCCCACAGTGCGCATGCGTACACTGACCCTCGCCGCGGCCTCCGGTGCCGCCCTGCTCGCCGCCGGAGTGCTCCCCGCGAACGCCTCCGGCGCCGCCTCGCCGGCGTCGGCACAGGAGGGCAGGGTCAGCGCGGCCGACCTGCTCGCCAAGGTGACGTCCTGTCAGCAGATCTCGAACGGCAAGTACAAGACCGACGACGAGACCTCGGCCACGGTCCCCGTGTGCGGCAAGAACGGCGCGGTGTTCTGGAAGGCCGACATGGACATCGACTGCGACGGCCAGCGCACCTCCAACTGCAACGAGAACACCGACCCCTGGTACCTGGACAACACGGCGTTCCACCAGTCCAACGGCAAGCCGCTCAAGGCCGACTCGCTGCCCTACGTCGTGGTCCCGAGCTCCAGCAGCATCTGGAACTACTCCAGCGCCGGCATCAAGGGCGGCGGCGTGGTCGCCGTCATCTACAACAACAAGGTCGAGTACGCGGTCGTCGGCGACACCGGCCCCACGAAGATCATCGGCGAGGCCTCGTACGCCACCGCCAAGGCGCTCGGCATCGACCCCGACCCGGCGACCGGCGGGGCGGACTCCGGGGTGACGTACATCCTGTTCAAGAACTCGCAGGTGTCGCCCATCGAGAGCCACGGCGCGGCGGTCACGCTGGGCGACAAGCTGGCGCAGCAGTTCATCGTGAACAACTGAGCCGGAAGGGGAGGCAGGCCCGGTACCGCGACCTGGGCGCGGCACCGGGCCTCACCCCGGATCCGTCGTCAGTTGGGCTGCCCGAGGGGCCGTACGACGACCGTGTTGACGTCGACGCCCGCGGGCTGCCGGATCGCCCACACGACTGAGTCGGCGATCTGGTCGGCGGTGAGGAGATGACCGGGCGGCAGGCTGCCGTAGCCGTGCCAGAACGGGGTCTCCACGCGGCCGGGGGCGATCAGGGTCACTTCCACGCCCCACTCGGTGACCTGGCGGCGCGTGTTCTCGGCGAGCCCGGTGACCGCCCACTTGGTCGCTCCGTAGATGTTGCCCGGCGTGGGCACGAACCCGGCGACGCTGCCCACCAGCACGATCCGCCCGCGGGTTTCCTTCAGGGCGTCGATGGAGGCGCGGATGAGCAGCGCCGGGCCGAGCACGTTGGTCAGCACCATCTCGGTCCACCCGGCGGGGTCGCCCTCGGCGACCGTGTCGTGGGTGGCGACTCCGGCGTTGGCGACGACTGTGTCCAGTCGGCCGAATGCCTTGAGCGTAGTGTCGACAGCCGACCGCACCTGCTCGTATTCGGACGCCTTCCCGACGATCGTCAACAGGCGGTCCGGAGTGCCGAGTTCCTCGGCGAGGCCGCGCAGCCGCTTCTCGCCCGGCCGGTGACGGCCACCCTGTGCCCGGAGTCCAGCAGCCGTCGTGCGACGGCGGCGCCGATGCCGCTGCCGCCGCCGGTGATGAGTGCGACCGGAGAATCGGTCATGGTTACCTTCTGGGTGTCGAACGAACGCCGGCAAGTCCATCACTTGGAGCGCTCTCCAAGTCAAGCGTCCGGGGCATGCGGTTCAGGCGGCACGAACGGCCGTGTGCACCGTGTGCGCCACCAGAACGAACACGTCCGGCCGACGGTGCACGCCTGCCGGATCGTTCGGGTCGAGCAGGCGGTCGAGCGTGGCGCGGTCGTCGGGGTCCAGCGCGTCGCCGAGGGCCTCGCGGGTCCGCGTCAGGGAGGCGGCCACGTAGGCGCGGGCCCGGTCGGAGGCCGGGGCGGGCAGGTCCAGCAGGAAGCTGCGTGTCCCGGCGGGCTTCAGGCCCGCGGCGGCCAGCAGCGCCGGCCAGTCCTCGGTCTCCGCGACGGCTCCGGGCAGCTCGGCCCGCATCCGCGCGAACCACTCCTCCTCGACCGCGTCGATCCGCGCCTGCAGGCCCGGGCGGCCGATCCCGATGTCGCGGGGCAGGAACCGGGGGGGCAGACCGCCCTCCATCAGGGCCAGGGTGCCGCCGGGCGCCAGCTTGGTGGCGAACGCGGCGAGCGCGGCCCGCTGGTCGCCGAGGTGGTGCAGGCTGCGGCTCGCCCACAGCACGTCGGCCGGATAATCCAACTCATCGAGTACGCCGGGGAGTTCACCGGCGAGGGTGCTGAAGCGGTCGGCGACGCCCTGGCGGGCGGCCCGGGCGCGGGCCCGCTCCAGGAGCGGCTCGGAGCCGTCCGCCGCCACGACCCGGGCGCCCGGGAAGGTCTCAGCGAACAGGCACGACACGACCCCGGGCCCGCTGCCCGCGTCGACGATCAGGCCCGGCTCGGTCACGTCCTTCGCCAGCCAGGCCATGGCCCGCTCGTACAGGGGGGTGTACAGCTCCGCCTGCGCCTCCAGCAGCGGGGCCAGCTCGGCCCAGTCCAGGTCGGTGTCCTCGTGGTGGTGGTCGTGCGCCATGGTGGTCAGCCTCTCGTCCGGGTGCGGTCAGCGTGCGCCGACGCACCGCGCGCGGGCCACTGTTGTTGCCGGGGCGGCAAAAAAAATGGGATGCGCGGCGCCGGACCGGTCCCCGAGCATGACCGCATGGACGACGAGTTGGTGGAGCGTTTCCTCGAGGACGGCTTCGTGAAGATCGAGGGCGCCTTCCCGCCGCGCGTCGCCGAGGACTGCGCACGGCTGCTGTGGCAGGAGACGGGATACGATCCACAGGATCCCGGCACCTGGAAGGATCCGGTGTACTGGGTATCCGGCATGGCGCAGGGCCCGTTCGCGGCCGCCGCCAACACTCCCGCGTTGCACGAGGCGTTCGATCTGCTGGTGGGCGAGGGCCGCTGGGAGCCGCGCTACTCGCTCGGCAGTTTCCCGCTGCGGTTCCCGCACGAGGAGGAGCCGGACGACGCGGGCTGGCACATCGAGGGCAGCTATCTGCCCGAGGGCGAGACCTGGTACCACGCCAACCTGCGCTCGAAGGACCGCGCGCTGCTGATGCTGTTGCTGTTCACCGAGGTGACCGGGGACGACGCCCCGACTCGTATCCGCGTGGGCTCGCACCTGGACGTGCCCCGGCTGCTTCAGCCGTACGGCGAGGCGGGCGTGTCGGGCCTGGAGATCGCCCCGCAACTGGTCGAGGCCTCGGCGCACCGCCCGCTCGCGTACGCCACCGGCCGCCCCGGCGACGTCTACCTCTGTCATCCGTTCCTGGTGCATGCCGCCCAGCCGCACCACGGCACCCGGCCCCGCTTCATGGCCCAGCCGCCGCTGTACCCGGCGGTGCCCTACGAGCTGGACCGGCCGGACGGGAACCACTCGGCGGTGGAGTTCGCGATCCGCCGGGGTCTGGCCCGGGAGGACTGACCGGACCGGCCCTGGCGGATCACCGGTGTGTCACCGCGTCACGAACAGGGGCGGGTAGGCGTTCTGCATCAGCTGCTGGAACTGGGCGGAGAACCAGTGCCCGGACAGCGGAGCGTTCGGCAGGGCGCCCGACATGTTGTTGCTGTTGCGGGCGTTGCCCGTGTACGTCGGGTCGCACATCCGGTCGAAGCCCTTGCCCTCGTCGTTGGCGATGGCGGTGCTGGAGCCGTCGCGCCGTGGCGTGAACTCGGCGCCCGGTCCGAGCACTTGGGTGGCCTCGACGTCGTCGTCCGCGTCGATCCCGAAGAGGGCGGCTGTGCAGTCACGGCGTACGGCCGTACCGAGCAGACGCTGCACCGGCCGGCAGGCACGGCACGCTCGGCCTCGACCGGTCGCAGTCCGTGTACGAGCCGGACAGCCACGGCGAGGAGAGCTGACGCGGTGGGTGCGCGCCGGGTGGATGGGTTCACCTCTCAGTTGCCGCCGCCCGCACGGGAGTTGCGTCCCTTTCGGCCGGCTCGCCCGCCGTCCGGGCGATCTTCTCGCGCGGCCCGGCGGACCGAAGCACCGGAAGGAGCGGGGTGCGGGTGCGGTTCGTGTGGTCACGGGTCCCGGCCGTCGCCGCACACCGGGAGCAGGCGTTCTCGGTGGACGGCGGACGGACCAGGGTGACCGACTGGTCATGGAGTTCACGCGTCCGCGGGCTTGAGGAACGCCCGCAGGGTGAACACGGGGTCCGGGCGGGGCCGGTCCTGGTCGGGCAGTGCCGCCAGCCGGGCGGCGAAGTCCTCGCTGAGCGGTTCGCCGGGCGGCAGTGTGACGAACCAGCCGCGCCGCAGATCCGCGATCGTGCGGCGGGGGCTGCGGCCCTGCCCGCGGCCCGGGAAGATGGCCTGTCCGGCCGGCACCAGGCCGTGCCCGGCGGCGTACCGGGCGACGAGGTCCGCGGCGTCCAGGGCCGGGCTGCGCGGCCGGGAGGCGAGCACGGCGTCGATGTCGCTGCCCACGTTGTGGGCGGCGGCCTTGTCGACGGTGGTGACGTACACACCGCCCGGCCTGAGGACCCGGGCGCACTCGGCGACGGTGGCCTGTGCGTCCTCGGGGCTCGGCGCGAGGTGCAGCAGCCACACGCTGGTGACGACGTCGAACCGGTCGTCCGGGAAGGGCAGGCGGCGGCTGTCGGCGAGGACGACGGCGCCGGGCAGGCGCGCGGCGGCCTGCCGGGCCATCGCGGGCGCCCGGTCGATCCCGGTCACCCGCAGGCCGGCGCGGGCGGCCGCGAGCCGCCTGGTCACGATGCCGGTGCCGCACCCGGCGTCCAGCAGGCTGCGCGCCCGGGGCGGTACGAGACCGAGCACGGCGTCGGCGGCGGCGCCCGCCCTGGGCTCGCCGCCACGCGAGGCGTCGTAGTGCTCGGCTTCCTTGTCGTAGTCCAGCACGCGGCTCCCCGTCCCTGCGCCGCTCAGCTCGCCCCGTGCCCCGGCGCGAGCTCCTGCACCCTGCGGGCGAGCTCGAAGTCCTTCTCCGTCACCGCGCCGCCCGCGCTGTGCGTGTTCACGCTGAGGGAGACCGTGTTGTAGCCGAGGGTGAGGTCGGAGTGGTGGTCGAGCTCCTCCTGGACCTGGGCGATGTGCACGACCATCGCCGTCGCCGCGAAGTGCGAGCCGAGCCGGTAGGACCGGGTGAGGTGGTCCCCGTCGAAGGACCAGCCCGGCAGTTCGGCCAGCCGGTCCTCGATCTCCTTGTGCGACAGCGGTTCGACGGGCATGAGCTCGCTCCCTTCCTGGGCGGCGCGTACCTGTTCAGACTGCCACAGCAGGGCCGCTGCGTCCCTGGTCAGAAGCCCGCCCGGGGCTCAGCCGGGTACACATTCGGCCGCCAGGTCGTCCGCCAGGGCGGCGATGCGGGCCCGCCCCTCGACGCGCTCCACCCAAGCGTGCGGCAGGCCGTGGTCGCCGTACCGGGCGCCGAGGATGTTGCCGCAGATGGAGCCGGCGGAGTCGCTGTCGCCGGAGTGGTTGACGGACAGCAGCAGAGCGTCCTCGACGCGGTCCGTGGCGAGCGCGCTGTAGACGCCGATGGCCAGGGCTTCCTCGGCGACCCAGCCGGCGCCGAGCTTCTGCAGCTTCTCCGGGGTCGGGCTGCCCTCGGCGGCCAGGTCGAGGGCCTGCTCCAGGGCGGCCGCCGTCTCCTCGTGGCCGGGGTGCCGGGCCAGCAGGCGCAGGGTGCGCAGGACGGCGCCCTCGACGGAGTCCCCGGCCACGATGTGGGACACGATCGCGGCGAGCGCGCCGGCCGCGTAGTAGCCGGTGGGGTGGCCGTGGGTCATCTGGGCGCAGCGGGCGGCCAGCCCGAAGGCGTTGTCGGGGTCGGTGCGGGTGAGGCCGAAGGGGGCCGAGCGCATCACGGCGCCGCAGCCCTTGGAGTCGGGGTTGACGGGGCCGGGCGGGCCGAGCTCGGCCCACGGCGGGGGCACGTGGTCCTGGGCGAGCCCGGACAGGCAGGCGTTTCCGGGGGCGCGGCGGGCGTAGAGCCAGGCCTCGGTGACCAGGCCGCCCCGCGGGCCCTCGTAGGAGCCCCCGGAGGGCTTGGTCATCTCGCTCGCCTCGGGGCCGGGCTTGCGCTGGGTCTCCAGCCAGCGCTCGTAGGCCCAGCGCAGCAGGCGGGACCAGCCGCCGCCGATTCCCTTGAGCCGCTCCCGCTCGTGGGCCTGGCGGATGCCCTCGACGGTGAACAGGGTCATCTGGGTGTCGTCGCTGATGCGGCCCACCACGCCGTCGCCGTCGGGCACCGGCCCGGTCACGCCGCGCGGGCCGTGCGTGGCACGGATCCGGTCCAGGGAGCTGAACTCGATCGGGTAGCCGAGGGCGTCGCCGACGGCGCCGCCCAGGAGGCAGCCGCGCACTCTGGCGCGGTACACCGCCGTCGCCTCCCAGGACAACTTCCACGGCTCGTTCATGCGTCCCCTCCTCGACTACGGTCGTCCGTATGGCCATTGTCGCGTCCGGTAACGCCGCCTCTCCCACCACCCCCGCCGTCAAGGGCGTGGGTCCGCTGCTGCGGGCCTGGCGGGAGCGGCGGCGGGTCAGTCAGCTGGAGCTGGCGCTGCGTGCCGACTCCTCGGCCCGGCACATCAGCTTCATCGAGACGGGCCGTTCCCGGCCGAGCGAGGAGATGGTGCTGCGGCTGGCCGAGCACCTGGACGTCCCGGTGCGGGAGCGCAACGCGCTGCTGCTGGCGGCCGGTTACGCCCCGCGCTACCCGGAGACCCCGCTGGACGGCCCGGCGCTGGGCGCCCTGCGCGAGGGCCTTCAGCGGCTGATCCAGGGCTACGAGCCGTATCCGGCGCTGGTGGTCGACGCGACGTACGACGTGTCACCGCCAACCGGGGCATCACCATGCTGCTGGAGGGCGTCCCGGAGTCCCTCATTGCGCCGCCGCTGAACGCGATGCGGCTGACCCTGCACCCCGAGGGGCTGGCGCCGCGGATCCGCAATCTGCGCGAGTGGCGCGGGCATCTGCCGGCGCAGATGGAGCGGCAGATCGCCCTGCACCGTTCGGACGCGCTGCGCGCGCTGTACGAGGAGGTGGCGGCGTACCCGGTGCCGGAGACGGCGGCCGACGGCGAACCTGCCGAGGACGTGCCGTACTTCGCGCTGCCGATGCGGATCGAGCACGAGGGCCGGGTGCTGTCGTTCGTCTCCTCGATCTCCACCTTCAACACGCCCATGGACGTGACGGTGGCGGAACTGGCGATCGAGACGTTCCTGCCGGCCGACCCGGCGACCGTGAAGTACTTTCACTCGCTGGTGGCCTGACATCGTGTGGCCCTCGCACGGGCCTCTACCACGTGTGGGGTCCGGCGGCACATGACACACTGCTCGCAGACTTCGGCGCGTATGGGGAGGCGTGGCGTGAGTGAGCGGCGGGCCGCGCCCACCGTGGGTCAGGTGGTGCTCGGAAGGAGACTGCAGGAGCTGCGGGAGGCGGCCGGCCTCAAGCGCGAGGAGGCCGCGCGGGTGCTGCGGGTGGTCCCGGCGACGGTGCGGCGCATGGAGATGGCCGAGGTCACGCTGAAGATCCCGTACGTGCAGGTGCTGCTGACGGCGTACGGGGTGTCCGACGAGGAGGCCGACGCGTTCCTGGCGCTGGCCGAGGAGGCCAACCAGCCGGGCTGGTGGCAGCGGTTCCACGACGTGCTGCCGGACTGGTTCAGCCTGTACGTGAGCCTGGAGGGCGCCGCCCGCCTGATCCGCTCCTACGAGCCGCACTTCGTGCCCGGGCTGCTGCAGACCGAGGAGTACGCGCGTGCCGTCCTGGAGGCGGGGACGGTCGGGCAGACCGGCCCGAAGACGATCGAGCGGCACGTGTCCCTGCGCATGGCCCGGCAGCGGCTCCTCGAGCAGGAGGACCCGCCGCACCTGTGGGTGATCATGGACGAGACGGTGCTGCGGCGGCCGGTGAGCATCCACGGCGAGGTGATGCGCGACCAGCTCGACAAGCTGCTGGAGTACGCCGAGCGGAACCGCGTGACGGTTCAGGTCGCGGCGCTCGCGCCCGGCAGTCATCTGATCCTCTCCCAGGTCACGCAGGACATCAGCCCCGACGGCGTCGCCAAGGCCGCGGAGCTGTTCCGGCAGAGCGGCACCCCCTTCCACCCGCGCACGCACGCCGGCTTCTCGCGGTTCTTCGACGGTCTGGAGCTGCTGGAGCCGGGTGTGGTCCCAGTGCTTCAGTGGCGGCCGGAACCGGAGGACACCGCGGCCGGCGCGCAAGGCGTCGTGCAGGTGTACGCGGGGGTCGCCCGCAAGCCCTGACCGGCGGGGC
Organism: Streptomyces sp. NPDC005202; assembly: GCF_040608235.1. Classification (NCBI taxonomy): domain Bacteria; kingdom Bacillati; phylum Actinomycetota; class Actinomycetes; order Kitasatosporales; family Streptomycetaceae; genus Streptomyces; species Streptomyces sp. NPDC005202. Next base: position 75,859 of record NZ_JBEXHW010000002.1, read on the forward strand.
GGGGCGGCTAGGCGGCCCCGCCCTTCGTGTCCTTGTCGTCGTCGACGATCTCCGCGTCCACCACGCCCTCGTCGTCCTGCGGTGCGGTGTGGTGCTCGCCGCCGTCCGTCGGTGTCTGCTGGGTCTGGGCGTACATCGCCTGGCCCATCTTCTGGCTGACGGAGGCGAGGTTCTCGACGCCCGTGCGCAGGGCGCCGGTGTCGGCGTTCTGCTCCAGCAGGTTCTTCACCTCCGCGGCCGCCGCCTCGACCTCGCTCTTGGTTTCCGCGGGGATCTTGTCGCCGTTCTCCTGGATGAACTTCTCGGTCTGGTAGACGAGTTGCTCGGCCTGGTTGCGGGTCTCGGCCGCCTCGCGCCGCTTGCGGTCCTCCTCGGCATACTGCTCGGCCTCCCGCATCATGCGGTCGATGTCCTCCTTCGGCAGCGCCGAGCCGCCGGTCACGGTCATCTTCTGTTCCTTGCCGGTGGCGAGGTCCTTGGCGGAGACGTGCATGATGCCGTTGGCGTCGATGTCGAAGGCCACCTCGATCTGCGGCACCCCGCGCGGGGCGGGCGGCAGGCCGGTGAGGTCGAAGACGCCGAGCTTCTTGTTGTAGGCGGCGATCTCGCGTTCACCCTGGTAGACCTGGATGCCGACCGAGGGCTGGTTGTCGGTGGCCGTGGTGAAGATCTCCGAACGGCGGGTCGGGATCGTGGTGTTGCGTTCGATGAGCTTGGTCATGATGCCGCCCTTGGTCTCGATGCCCAGGGACAGCGGGGTGACGTCGAGGAGGAGGACGTCCTTGACGTCGCCGCGGATGACGCCCGCCTGGAGGGCGGCGCCCACGGCCACCACCTCGTCGGGGTTGACGCCCTTGTGCGGGTCCTTGCCGGCGAGGTCACGGACCAGGTCGGTGACCGCGGGCATACGGGTGGAGCCGCCGACGAGGATCACGTGGTCGATCGCGGACAGCTTCACACCGGCGTCCTTGACCGCCTGGTGGAAGGGCGTCCTGCACCGGTCGAGCAGGTCGGCGGTGAGCTCCTGGAACTGCGCGCGCGTAAGTTTCTCCTCGAGGTGGAGCGGGCCCTCGGCGGAGGCGGTGATGTAGGGGAGGTTGATGGTGGTCTCGGAGGACGACGACAGCTCGATCTTGGCCTTCTCGGCGCCCTCCCGCAGCCGCTGCAGGGCCATCTTGTCCTGGCCGAGGTCGATGCCGTACTGCCCCTTGAACCGTTTGACCAGATGCTCGACGATCCGCTGGTCCCAGTCGTCACCGCCGAGGTGCGTGTCGCCGTTGGTGGCCTTCACCTCGATGACGCCGTCACCGATCTCCAGCAGGGAGACGTCGAAGGTGCCACCGCCCAGGTCGAAGACGAGGACGGTCTGCTCCTCGCCCCGGTCGAGGCCGTAGGCGAGGGCCGCGGCCGTCGGCTCGTTGATGATCCTGAGGACTTTCAGGCCGGCGATCTCACCGGCTTCCTTGGTCGCCTGCCGCTGGGCGTCGTCGAAGTAGGCCGGAACGGTGATCACCGCGTCCGTGACGTCCTCGCCGAGGTAGGCCTCCGCGTCCCGCTTCAGCTTCTGCAGCACCCGCGCCGACAGCTCCTGCGCCCGGTAGCGGGTGCCGTCGATCGAGCCCTGCTCGGGGAACCGCCAGTGTGCGTCGCCCATGTGCCGCTTGACGGAGCGCGCGGTGCGCTCCACGTTCGTCACGGCCTGCCGCTTGGCCACCTCGCCGACGAGCACCTCGCCGTTCTTGGCGAACGCCACGACCGACGGCGTGGTCCGCGCGCCCTCGGCGTTGGCGACGACGGTGGGCTCGCCGCCTTCCAGGACGGCCACCACCGAGTTCGTCGTCCCGAGATCGATCCCGACCGCTCGTGCCATCTCCGTCCCCTTCCGCCAGGGCGCTTCCCGCTCAACCAGCACAAAACTTGAGTGGGCTGTTGTCAATGCCGTGTACCCGGACGGTACGGAAACAACGGTGCCGCGCCCCGGAGAACGGGGCGCGGGACCATGGGACGTACGCGTCGTGTCAGGCGAGCTTCGCCGACAACGTGATCGTCGTGCCGGTGAGGGCCTGGCTCACCGGGCAGTTCTTCTTGGCCTCCTCGGCGGCGGCGACGAACGCGTCGTTGTCGATGCCGGGGACCGTGCCCTCGACGGTGAGGTGGATGCCCGTGATGCCCTCACCCGGCTGGAAGGTGACGTCGGCCGAGGTGACGAGCTTGGTGGGCGGGGTGCCGGCGCCGGCCAGGCCGTGCGACAGCGCCATGGAGAAGCAACTGGAGTGGGCGGCGGCGATCAGCTCCTCGGGGCTGGTCTTGCCGTTGGCCTGCTCGGCGCGCGACGCCCACGACACCGGCTGCTGGCCGATGCCGGAGGAGTCGAAGGTGACGACGCCGTTGCCCTCGAGCAGGTTGCCTTCCCAGACGGTGTGAGCGGTGCGCGTGGTTGCCACGGTGAACCCTTTCGAATTCTGGCTGTTTTTCAACGGTGTGGTCCCGTTTCCGGGTCATCGGGACCATCCGATCACATTCCGGGTCATCCCACCCGGAAGACCGGCCCACGGGCGGTGAACGGCAGGCGCGCGCCCTGCGGGATCAGAAAGGCGTGCTCGCGGCGGACACGGAGCACGTCGCACCAGCCATCGGTGATGACGAGGACCGGCGCGGTGGGCGGGAAGTCGTCCGCGCGGTGCAGCAGGTCGATGCCCGGTTGCAGTACGGTGCCGCCGCGGCCATGCACCCGCACCCGCCCGGCGATCTCGGTAACCCGGCAGATAGCCCGCGTCGTGCGGGGCGGCGTCGCAGAAGACGACGCGGGCGGCCGGTACGTCACGGGAGGCGGCGGATGTTCACACGGCCCGCTGGTCCTCCCGCCCGTCGAGCGGCACCTGGGGGCCGTGCGACTCGCGCAGCCAGCGGCGCAGGACGCGGTGGACGTGCTCGGCGCCGACAAGATCCCCGCCCTCGTCGACCGGCGCGGAGCAGGCGAGCGGCGACAGCAGGAACGGGCGGGCCTGGGCGCCGCCGAGGCCGCCGTGGGAGCCGATCTGCTCCTCGAAGGCGAGGACTTCGCCGTCGGCCGGGTCGTAGAAGGAGTTGACCATGATGTCGGCGGTGTGCGGGAAGGAGTGCGTGCGGCGGACGGCGTCGGCGGCGCCGGGGCCGAACACGGCGAGCGGGCCCGGATCCTCGTCGAGCCGGTCCAGCGGTATCTCCGCGCCGCGCGCACCGAGCACGAGGCCGCCGTGCTCCTCGCTGCGCACGAGCAGGAAACCGATGCCGGGGTGGTTGGCGAGCGTCGTCAGCAGCGCCGGGTGACGGGCGTCGATCTCCTCCTTGCTCATGCGGTGCGGCACGTCCGGGAAGGACACCAGGCCGAGGTTGCCGGAGGCCAGCACGATGGGCTCCGAGCGGCGGGAGGGCCGGTGCCGCTCGCCGTGTTCCTCGACCGGCCGGCGCAGCGCTGCCCGTACGGCGGCCCTGGCCTCGGCCCCGCTGTGGGTGCGCTCCGCCTTGCGCGGCACGTGCAGCCCGCAGCCGGCCCGCACCAGGTCGCCCAGGGTGAGGCCGTAGCGGGCGCGGAAGGTCTCACCGGGGCTCTGGCCGTGGTCGGACAGCACCACCATCCGGTACGGGCGCGGGGCGTGCTCGGCGACGTTCTCGATCAGCGCCAGCGACCGGTCCAGGCGCTGCAGCACCTTCTGGGCGTCCCGGCTGTGCGGCCCGGAGTAGTGCGCGACCTCGTCGTAGGCCACCAGGTCGGCGTAGACGGCGGTGCGCCCGGCGAGCAGGTCGCCCGTGACCGCGGCGACGACCACGTCCCGTTCGACGACGGTCGCGAAGGCCCGCACGAAGGGATAGAGCCCGCCGCGGCCGACGCGCGGGCGCTGCTTCCGGATCCGGGCGCGGACGGACTGGCCGATCTCGCGGGCGACCTCGGCGACGAAGGACAGGGCCGTGCGGACGGCGTTGGCCGGATCGGAGAAGTAGGCGAAATAGCCCGCGCGGGAGCGGTTCTCGCGGCCACGCCGCGCCGACACCGACAGCACCAGGGCCAGTTCGTCGGCGCCGCCGCTGAACAGGTTGCCGCGGCTGGCCCCGTCGACGGTGAGCAGCCCGCCGTAGCCGGTGCGCTCGACGGCGCGGCGCTGGAGTTCGGCGGCGCTGGTCGGGCGGTTGCACACCATCACCTCCCGGGTGTCCTTCTCGTACCACCGGAAGGCCGGGACGTCGTGGTTGGAGCCGTGCAGGATGCCGAGCTGGCTGGCGCCGGTCTGACTGGACCAGTCGGTGCGCCAGGGAGTGAGCCGGTGGGTGGGCCGCTCCTCCGGGCCGGTGCCCAGCCACCGGGCGACGGTCGGCATCAGGCCCTGGCCGACCGCGTCCAGCAGGACGTCGTGGCCGACGCCGTCGAGCTGCACGAACACAGTGCCTGGCGTGGAGGGTCCGGGCGGCAGCCGTCTGCGACGGCGGTCGGCGAGCCGGTACAGCCTGCGCCGGTAGGCGTCGTCGTCGCGGACGGCGAGGGCGGCGCCGGTGGCCGAGGCGACCGCGGACATCACGGCGGCCACGATGACGGCGGTCTCGGGGGCCGCCTCGGCCTGGCCGGAGGGGTTGATGCGCAGGGCGAGAAGGAGCAGCGAGCCGTTGAGGAAGAACACCAGCAGCCCGAGCACGAGCGCGGGCACCAGCAGCAGCAGCCGGACGAGCAACGGCCAGACGACCGCCGACAGCACACCGAAGGCACCGGCGCCGAGCGCCGCGGTGACGGCGATACGGGTGGCGCTGTCGCCGTCGGGGGACTGCAGCTGGAAGTCCGGCAGGATCCCGGCGAGCACCAGCATGGTGACCGTGGACACGGCCCACACCGCGACGCTCCGCCCGACCTGACTGGCGACCCGCCGCCACCCGCCACGCACGCCCAGCACCTCACGTCCCGACCCGGTCGTCCGCACGGGCCCGGCTTCAGCTTGTCACATACGCGGTCCGGGCTACCGCCCGTCGTAACCGGCCGTCGGCATCGACAGCCGCCGGTGCACCCGCGCCTTCATCTGCGCGTCGTACAACGGCTCCGCCTGCCCCACCATCTCCACCCGCACCCCGCGCCGCGCGCACTCGGCAGTGAACTCCTCCACCGAGGACAGCGCACTTTCCAGCACCCGCCGGCTCGGCGCGACGAACAGGTCCACCCCCGGCCGCACTCCGTCCCACAGGGCGCAGTGATCGGTCCGCAGTCCCCGTACGAGGAGTTCCCGCGCGACCACGTATCCGCGCTCCGCGGCCCACCGCGCGCACATCGCGTGCTGACTGCGGGAGTCCACCAGGAAGGGGTCGTCGTTCAGCTCCTCCAGGGGCGTCAGGCTCGCGATCGCCGTGACACGGACCGGCACCGCGGCGGCCCCGCCGGAGGCACCCCGTACTTCTCCCATGGCGTCCCCCTCACCTCCGGGTTTTCGCCGCCGACCCTACTCCTGGACGTAGGCTCAGGGGGAGTCGCGCGAAGGAGGCAAAGAAGGTGCCGGTGGAGGTCACCTGGTGGGGTCACGCCACCTGCACGGTCGAGGACTCGGACGTCCGCGTGCTCACCGACCCCCTGTTCGCACGCCGGCTCGCGCACCTGCGGCGCCGCCGCGGCGCACTGCCGCCGTCGGGCGCCTGGCGCGCGGACATCGCGCTCGTGTCGCATCTGCACGCCGACCACCTGCACATTCCCTCGCTGGCCCGGCTCGCCCCGGGCACGCGCCTGCTCGTGCCCCGGGGTGCACCCCGGGCGGTGCCGGGGCTGCGCCGGCTCGACCGGCTGCGCATCACCGAGATGGCGCCGGGCGACCGCGTCGACGTCGGCGGTGTCGTCGTGCGGGCGGTCCCCGCGCGGCACGACGGGCGGCGGCTGCCTCTCGGGCCGCACCGCTCCCCCGCCCTCGGCTACGTCATCGAGGGCGAGGCGCGGACGTACTTCGCCGGGGACACCGGCCTGTTCGACTCGATGGCCGAGGAGGTCGGGCCGGTCGACGCGGCCCTGCTGCCGGTGGGCGGCTGGGGGCCGTACCTCGGCGAGGGACACCTGGACGCGGGACGGGCGGCCCAGGCGGTGGCCCGGCTGGCGCCGCGCACCGCGGTGCCGGTGCACTACGGCACGTACTGGCCGATCGGGATGGACGCCGTGCGCCCGCACGAGTTCCACGCGCCGGGCGACGAGTTCGTGCGCCTCGCGGCCGAACGTGCGCCGCAGGTGGTGGTGCACCGGCTCGGGCACGGGGAGAGCGTGCGCCTGGAGGTCGCCCGGTGATACGGCTTGCCTCCGCCGTGACGACGGTCGTGCCGTCGGAGTCCACCCAGCAGGCGATCGGGTATCCGTCGCTGTTCCTGCTGGTGCTGATCGGGGCGCTGGTGCCGGTCGTGCCGACCGGCGCGCTGGTCAGTTCGGCGGCGGTGGTCGCCTTTCACCAGACGGCGCCGTTCTCGCTGGCGCTGGTGTTCGTGACGGCGTCGCTGGCCGCGTTCCTGGGCGATGCGGCGCTGTACTGGCTGGGGCGGCGCGGGATGCGGTCGAAGAACGGCTCGCGGTGGCTGGAGGCGATCCGGGCCCGCGCGCCGGAGGACCGACTGGCGCAGGCGCAGGCCAAGCTCGCCGACCACGGGATGGCGGTACTGGTGCTGTCCCGGCTGGTGCCGGCCGGCCGCATCCCGGTGATGCTGGCCTGTCTGCTGGCGAAGTGGCCGCTGCGCCGCTTCTTCCGCGGCAACCTCCCGGCCTGCCTGGCCTGGGCCGTGACGTACCAGCTGATCGGCATCCTCGGCGGCTCCCTGTTCAAGGAGCCGTGGGAGGGCGTGGTCGCCGCGGTCGTGCTGACCGTGATGCTCGGCGCGGCGCCGAGCGTGTGGCGCCGGATACGGCGGGCGTCGCCGGTGCACCGGTCGAGCTGACCGCCGACGCCCGCTCGCTGCTCCTGGGCGGTCCGTCCGCCCCTCCTGCGTCGTCTACTAGTCGAGCACCCGCGAACCTCCCACCGGCAGATCCCACAGGTCCTCCCGCGCCAGGCCCGCCTTCTCCCAGGCGGCCCGCACCCGGGTGAGCGGCTCCAGGACCGGCTCGGCGGAGAGGATGAACGTGCCCCAGTGCATGGGAGCCATGCGGCGGGCGCCGAGGTCCTGGGCGGCCTGCACCGCTTCCTCCGGGTCGCAGTGGACGTCGCTGAGCCACCACCGGGGGTCGTAGGCGCCGATGGGGAGCAGGGCGAGGTCGATGCCGGGGTAGCGGCGGCCGATGCGGGAGAACCAGTGGCCGTATCCCGTGTCGCCCGCGAAGTGGACGCGCTGCCCGTCGGGGGCGGTGAGCACCCAGCCACCCCACAGGCTGTGGCAGGTGTCGGTGAGAGCGCGCTTGGACCAGTGGTGGGCGGGCACGAAGTCGAAGCGGACGCCGTACAGTTCGGCCGCCTCCCACCAGTCCAGCTCGGTGACGCAGCGGAACCGGCGGCGTTGGAACCAGCGGCCGAGCCCGGCCGGCACGAACACCGGTGTGTCGCGCGGGAGTCGGCGCAGGGTCGGGGCGTCCAGGTGGTCGTAGTGGTTGTGGCTGATGACGACCGCGTCGACGCGCGGCAAGGCTTCCCAGTCGACGCCGACGGGAGTGATGCGGGCGGGGGTGCCGATGATCCGGCGGGACCACACCGGATCGGTCAGCACGGTCAGCCCGCCGATCCGCACGATCCAACTGGCGTGCCCCGCCCAGGTCACGGCGACGGTGCGGGCGTGCACGCGGGGCAGCGGAGCAGGTTCGTACGGCAGCAGCGGGATGCCGGCCAGGCCCTCACTGTCCGGCCGTACGGCGCCCTCGCGGGCGAACCGGGCTATGGCCTTCAGGCCGGGCAGCGGGGCGGTGAGCCGGTCGTGGAAGGTCCGCGGCCACACCCGCCGCTCTCCCAGCGGCCGGGGCGCGGCGAGCGGCGGGAACGGGGATGCCAGAGGGGATGAGGCCGCCGGATCGTCGGCTTCCTGGGTGGTGGTGGGGGTGGCCGACTCGGACTGCTGCGTCATCGAGGAGGCTCCCGTCACTGAGCGTCGTCGCGGAGATCGTCGAAGACCGACCTCAAAGAGATCAACGCGCGTTGCACGTGTGGCAGTTCCAACGGCGCGGGTGACAACAGGCATTCCGTGCGTTCCTCGTCCGTGCCGCCCAGCAGCGCCGAGGTGGACAGCCGCACGCGCAGCGCGCCGAGGTCGTCGCCGAAGCGGTGGCCGCCGGGCGCGGGCATGGCGAGGCGGGCGGTGAGGAAGTCCTCCAACTCCTGCGCGTCACCGACGCCGTGGGCGGCGAGCGCGGGGCGCAGCGGGCCGAGGTCGACGTACAGGTGACGGCCGGCCTGCGGCGGCCGGGCGAAGGCGGCTGCGGCGACCACGGCGGCGTGCGCGGCGCGAGCCACGCGCGCGTGCAGGCGTACGGAGGCGGTCAGGCGCGCGGTGACGGGCTCGGGTTCGTCGAGTGCGTAGGCGGCCGCGGCGGTGACCGGTTCGGCGATGCGGGCGTCCAGCGCCGTGAGCACGTCGAGCACGCGCGCGTGCAGAGCGTCGCCGGTGGTGCCGGCGGGGAAGCGGACGATCGCGGCGGGCCAGCCCGTCGGCAGGAGCGCGCCGGCGAGGTCGGTGACGACGGTGACCCGTTCGGGCAGCATCTCGGCGGGGCTGAGCAGCACCGTCTCGTGCGGTGCGTGCACAGTGTCACGCCACGTCTCGTCGCTGACCAGGTGCAGCCCCTCGCCCGCGGCGGCCTCGACGGTCTCGTGCATCACCTCGGGCGGCGCGACGGTGGCGGTCGGGTCGTCGGCGACGGACAGCACCAGCAGCCGCGGATCACCGCCCTCGGCGCGGACCCGGCGGACGGTCTCCAGGAGGGCGTACGGATCGGGGACACCACCGCACTCGGCCGGTGTCGCCACGTGGAAGGCGGGTCTTCCCAACAGGCGTGCGTACGGCGCCCACCAGGCGGCGCAGGGCCGCGGCACCAGGACGTCTCCGCCGAGCGCGGCGGTCAGCGCGAGCAGGAGGAAGGGCGCGCCGGGCGCGGCCGCCACCCGCTCGGGTGGCGTGGGCAGCCCGCGCCGCATCCAGTAGCCGCAGGCCGCGTCCAGAAGCGCCGGGCCGCCGCCGACCGGCCGTTCCTCGGCGCGGCCCGCGGCCGCGGCGAGGGCGGCGGACAACTCCGGCAGTACCGGCAGGCCGTCGTCGGGGAGGGCCGGCCCGTAGCGGACGGGGCCGTGACCTTCCGGGTACGTCCGCCGCATGGGTACCTCCGCGCAGTCCCTGATGCCGTGTCCTGTCGCCGTGAGGCCGTGCGGGTCCGTGTGTCCGCCGTGGGCCGGTTCGCGAGGGGGCAGATCCGTTCGTACGCCGGGGCCGTGCCCTCGGGCTGTGAGTACCCCGTCGGCGCCGTGCCATGGCCGCCCGGCCGGGTTGCGGAGGTCACAGGGACGTACGGCGTCGTGCGGCCCGGGTCAGCCGGCCGCTCTCCTGCGGCGCCACGCGCGGCGCGCCGAGGCCCCGAACCCCGCCGCGATCAGTACACCGCCGGCGACGAACGCCGGCGCGGACGCGCTGAAGGTGCCGTCCGCACCGGCCTGCACGCCGGGCTGGATCACGGCGTCCTCGCAAGAGCCGTCGGAGCGCCGGGTGCAGGACCGGCCGGGGTCGCGGGAGACGGCGTCACGGGAGGGGTCACGCGCGCCCTCCTGGCGGGACGGGTTGCCGGAGCCCTGGTCGCGGGAGGGGTCACGCGCGCCCTCCTGCCGGGACGGGTCCTGCGCAGCCTGGCCGTGGGAGGCGTCCTGAGAGGCCTCGTCGGGGGAGGGATCGTGGGTCAACACCGGGTCCTGGGGGACGTCCTCGGGGGAGGGAGTCTGGGGGACCTCGTCGCCGGAGGCGTCCTGGGAGGTCTCGTTCTCGGAGCCGTCGGGCGGGAGCGCGAATCCCGCGCTGCGCCCCCCGCCCTCGCCACCGGTCGCCGCCTTGCAGGAGCCGTCCACGCTCCACGACACGTTCCGGCCGTCCGCGGTCGCGCCCGCGTCGACGGCGTCCGCGGGGGCACCGAGGGTGGTGCCGGTCGGCTCACAGGCGGCGAAGACGGCGACGCCGCCGGGCTGACGGGTTTTCGGCACCGCCGCCGCGGACCCGGCCGCGGCGGCGGTGCCCGCTATGAGGCCGCCCAGGACGGCGACAGACAGGACACGGGGGGTACGACGCATGGGCGGGGCTCCTTTGCCGACAGCGACTCCGGCACGACGGTCATGCCTGTACAGCCATCACAGCCGCTCGAGCCACCAACCGCGAGCGGCCGAGCCCCATTAGCGGGACGCGGGCGGCCTACCGGGTGACACCGCCGGGCCCACGCCACGCACGAGACCTACGCCACGTCCCGCATCACCTGGTCCCGCAGCCGACTGCAGCACCGGCTGATCAGCCGCGACACGTGCATCTGCGAGATCCCCAGCTGCTCGGCGATGCAACTTTGCGTCATGTCGCCGAAGAACCGCATGTACAGGATGGCCTGCTCCCGCTCGGGCAGCGCCGCCAGCCGCAGCTTGACGGCCTCGCGGTCCACGACGGTGTCCAGCGCGGGATCGGTCGAGCCGAGGGAGTCGCTCAGGGAGTACCCGTCCTCGCTGCCGGGCAGAACCGCGTCGAGCGAGAGCGCGGTGAAGCTCTCCAGCGCCTCCAGGCCGACCTGGACGTCCTCCTCGCTCAGGTGGGCGTGCTCGGCGATCTCGGCGACGGTGGGCTGCCGGCCCGAGATCGTCTGCGACAGGTCCTGGCAGGCGAACCGGACGCGGCTGCGCAGGTCCTGCACCCGGCGCGGCACGTGCAGGGTCCACATGTGGTCGCGGAAGTGCCGCTTGATCTCGCCGGTGATGGTGGGGACGGCGTAGCTCTCGAAGGCGTTGCCCCGCTCGGGGTCGTAGCGGTCGACCGCCTTGATCAGGCCGAGGGCCGCGACCTGGCGGAGGTCCTCGAAGCTTTCGCCGCGGCTGCGGAAGCGGCCCGCGAGCCGTTCGGCCATGGGCAGCCACGCCTCGACGATCTCCTCGCGGAGAGCGTCGCGCTGCTGTCCCGGGGGGAGCGAGGCGAGCCTGCGGAATGCCTCTGCGGTGTCGGGGGCGTCGTCGTGCGGGTGGTGCTTCGCGCTCGCTTGAGTTCGCATGGTGCGTCGCAACTCCCTTGGAGTGCTCTGGGATGGACGGTCACCGTGGGAGCGCGGCCGGGATCCGGACGCACCCGTGGCGACTTCTTGAGCCGCTCCCACGGACGTGCCTCCGGTCCGAAGCACTGTGACTGCGCCTGCCCCCGACCCCCGGACGCAAAACACCCCGGCAGGTTTTCCGGCAGCCCGGAGGGTGACTCGTGACGGTGCTGCCTGTGTCTTCGTCTCAGTCCGGAGGTCCGTACCATGAACACCAAGGTCGCCGACCACATCCTGCAGCGGCTGCGCGAATGGGGTGTGAAGGACGTCTTCGGCTATCCGGGCGACGGCATCAACGGCCTCCTGGCCGCCTGGGGGCGGGCTGAGGACCAGCCGCGCTTCATCCAGGCCCGGCACGAGGAGATGGCCGCGCTCCAGGCGGTGGGCTACGCCAAGTTCAGCGGGCGCCTCGGCGTGTGCGCGGCGACGTCCGGACCCGGCGCGATCCACCTGCTCAACGGCCTGTACGACGCGAAGCTCGACCATGTGCCGGTGCTGGCGATCGTCGGCCAGACGCACCGCACGGCGATGGGCGGCTCCTACCAGCAGGAGGTGGACCTGCACACGCTGTTCAAGGACGTCGCCTCCGACTTCGTGGAGACGGTGACGGTCCCCGAGCAGCTGCCGAACGTGCTGGACCGGGCCATCCGCACCGCGTACGCCCGCCGCTGCCCCACCGCGGTCATCATCCCCGGCGATGTGCAGGAGCTCGACTACTCGCCGCCGACGCACGAGTTCAAGATGGTGCCCTCCAGCCTGGACCGCAGCGCCTGGACGGCGATCCCCAGCGAGGACTCGCTGCAACGGGCCGCCGACATCCTCAACGCGGGCGACAAGGTGGCCATCCTGATCGGGCAGGGCGCGGCCGGGGCCCGGGCGGAGGTGGAGCGGATCGCCGAACTGCTCGGCGCGGGCGTCGCAAAGGCGCTGCTCGGCAAGGACGTCCTCAGCGACGAACTCCCCTACGTCACCGGCTCGATCGGCCTGCTGGGCACCCGTCCGTCGTACGAGTTGATGCGCGACTGCGACACGCTGCTGACGATCGGCTCCTCGTTCCCGTACACGCAGTTCCTGCCGGAGTTCGGCGAGGCGCGGGGCGTGCAGATCGACATCGACCCGCACATGATCGGGATGCGTTACCCGTACGAGGTGAACCTGGTCGGCGACGCCAGGGCGACGCTGGAGCGGCTGACCCCGCTGCTGAACCCCGACCGCGGCCGCGAGTGGTTCGACACGGTGTGCGCGAACGTGCGGCGCTGGCGGGAGGTCATGGAGCGCCGGGCAAACCTGTCGGCCGACCCGATCAACCCGGAGTACGTGGCCCGCGCCCTGGACCCGCTGCTGCCGGACGACGCGATCGTCACCTCCGACTCCGGCTCGGTGGCGAACTGGTACGCGCGACATCTGACAATGCGCAGCCGCATGCGGTCGTCGCTGTCCGGCACGCTGGCGACGATGGGCTGCGGGGTGCCGTACGCCATCGGGGCGAAGTTCGCCCATCCCAACCGGCCCGCGATCGCGCTGGTCGGGGACGGTGCGATGCAGATGAACGGCATGGCCGAGCTGATCACGGCGGCGAAGTACAAGCACCGCTGGGACGATCCGCGGCTGGTCGTGGCCGTCTGGAACAACCACGATCTCAACCAGGTCACCTGGGAGCTGCGCGCCATGGGCGGCGCCCCCTCCTTCCTGCCCTCGCAGGAGATCCCGGACGTGCAGTACGCGGCCTTCGCCCGTTCCCTGGGGCTGACCGGGGTGCGGGTGGAGAAGCCGGAGGACGTCGAGGCGGGCTGGCGTGCGGGTCTCGAGGCGGACGGCCCTGCCGTGATCGAGTTCCTCACCGACCCGGCGGTGCCGCCGGTCCCGCCGCACGCCACGTGGGAGCAGATGGAGGCGACGGCCGCCGCGATCCTCAGGGGCGACGCGGACCGGGCGTCCGTGGTCAAGCAGGGGCTCAAGGCGAAGGTGCAGGAGTTCCTGCCGCGCCGCGGGAAGAAGTAGCCGGCGGGCCGGCCGCCTCACCCCGGCCACCGTTCGACCGCTTATCCGTCCCGCGAAAGCCGTGTCGGCTCCCCGTGCACGGGTACGCGGTGGCCACCCGAAGAGCTGGAGGGAGACATGCAGCGAGGCAGTGACCGGCTGAGCGTCCACCGTGACGACGAGATGAAGCACGAACTGCAGGGTCTGCTCAGGTCCGGGCACCCCACGCGGAGCGAGGAGTGGTACGACCCGGAGCCGACCGCCGACGACGACCCGGAGGTCTGGCGCGGACAGGTGGCGCCGGGCTCGTCCCGGGCGTCCCTGGAGAGCGTTCGTCTGGAGCTGGCCCGGATCCTGGGGCGCAGCGCCTTTCCCGCGAGCCCCGGAGAGCTGACGCGCACCCTGCGCCGCAAGAACGCGCCCGACGACCTGGTCGAGGCGATGGAGCGGCTGCCCCGCAAGGCGCGCTACGCCAACGTCCAGGAGCTGGCCCAGGCACTGACGCACGCCGAGCGGCCCGCGCGGGAGGACCGCGCATAGGCCCCCGGCCCGGGGGTACTGCGGGCGACGCCGTACGCCACGACCGCAGCACCCCCACCGCAGAGGCAGGAAGAAAGGCAGGAAGGGCCTGAAATATGGCTGATTTCGTGAGGGACGTCATGACACCGGGCATCGTCGCCGTCCGCCCGGACGCCTCGCTCGTCGAGGCGGCCCAGCTGATGCGCGACCAGGGCATCGGGGACGTCGTGGTCGCCGACGGGCAGGAGGTCGTCGGCGTGCTCACCGACCGTGACATCGCGGTGCGGGCCGTGGCCGAGGGCCTCGATCCGCAGACCGTGGGCGCGCGGGCCGTGTGCACGCCGGACCCGTTCGTCGTCGGCCCGTACGACCCCGTGTCGGCAGCCGTCGCGCTGATGCGCGAGCACGCCGTACGCCGGCTCCCCGTCGTCGAGGACGGTCTGCCGGTCGGCATGGTGACCCTGGGAGACCTGGCCGAGGCGCAGGACCCGGACTCGGCGCTCGCCGACATCAGCCGCGCCGAGCCGGACGCCGGGGCCACCGCATGAGCCGGGACCAGGCCGCCGAGATCGCCTCCGGCAGCGCCACCGTCGACGTGGGTGACGCCACCACCCGCTACCTCCTCTACGGACTCCTGCCGGGCTGGTTCGTCCCCGGTCTCGCCGACTGGGCGATGCACCGGCGCACCCGGATCGAGGACACGGCGGGGACGAAGGAGTCCCTCATCCACTCGCTGATGATGGCCGAGGTCGGCCTCCCCATCGCGCTCACCCTGCGCTACGAGATCAACCCCCTGCTGCTAGCCGTGCAGCTGGGCGGGGCAGCAGTGCACGAGGCGACCGCGCTGTGGGACGTGCGCACGGCCGTCGAGAGCGACCGCGAGGTCGAGCGCACATCCACAGCTTCCTGGAGTCGCTGCCGTTCGCGGCGCTGGCCTCCCTGATGTGCCTGCACTCCGACCACGTGAAGTCGCTGCTGCGGGGCGGCCGCGACGATCCGGACGCCTGGCGGCTTGTGCCGCGCCGGCAGCCGCTGTCGCCCGGCTACCTCGCGGGCATCGCCGCCGCGATCAGCGCGTGCGTGCTCCTGCCGTACGGCGAGGAGCTGCTGCGCTGCCGACGGGCGGCCAGGGCGAAGAAGAAGCGCGCCAAGGGCGACCAGGCCCGTTGGCGAGCGACGAAAGGACGTTGAACCATCATGCGCATCGCATTTCTGACCGCACCCGAAGGCGTCGAGCAGGTTGAGCTCACCGAGCCCTGGAAGGCGGCCTCCGACGCCGGCCACGAGACCGTGCTCGTGTCCACGAAGTCCGGCGAAGTCCAGGCCTTCAACCACCTGGACAAGGCGGACACCTTCCGCGTCGACGAGGTCGTCGGGGACACCTCCGCCGACTCCTTCGGCGCCCTCGTCCTGCCGGGCGGCGTGGCCAACCCGGACTTCCTGCGCATGAACGAGAAGGCCGTGGCGTTCGTGCGCGACTTCTTCGAGCAGGGCCGCCCGGTCGCCGCGATCTGCCACGCGCCGTGGACGCTGGTCGAGGCGGACGTCGTGCGCGGCCGGGTGCTGACCTCATGGCCGAGCCTCAGGACGGACATCCGCAACGCGGGCGGCACCTGGGTCGACGAGCAGGTGAAGATCTGCGAACAGGGTCCCAACAAGCTGGTCACCAGCCGCAAGCCGGACGATCTGAAGGCGTTCTGCGAGGCCTTCCTGGACGTGTTCGCCGAAAACGCCGGCTGATCAAGGCATGCGATGCCCGCCGGCGCGCCCCAGGAAGCGCACCGGCGGGCACGACCGGCAGATGTTTCACACGACCGGCAGTCCTCCAGGCGCGGCCGACAGACATTCCAAGCGCGGCCGGCAGACATTTCAGGTACGGGGAGTCGCCGACGCCCCGCACCCGCGTTCCCGGGCCCCTTCGCGTGTGCGGCCCGCGGCGACGGGCCGCCGCGGGTTGCGGCGCAGGTACTCGCCCTCGAGCTGCGCCATGCGATCGTTGTGGGCCCGCAGCGCGTCGTTCGAGCCGTACAGCAGCGCGTCGTGACGCGTGCGGTGGATGGTCTCCAGCTCCTTCATGAGCTGCTGGTCGTCCAGCCGTCCCGGGTCGACTCCGGTCATGGTGTTGCCCCGCTCGTCGTGTTCGTTCATGCGGTCCGGGTACCCGCTCGGCAAGCACTACCCCGAGCGGCATCCGGGAGGGAGCCATGGATCTCGCCCTTCTGCATCCACTGTACGAACATTGCGGCCCCTGGGCCTCCGTGTACGTCGACACCTCCCGGCACGCGGAGGACACGCCCCACGCGCTGCACCTGACGGCGCAGGCGATGGCCCGGGAGCTGTCCGAGCAGGGGGCGGACGACGCCACCTGCCGGGCGGTGGAGAGCGCCGTCGAGGACCTGCGCCACTCCCCCGATCCCCATGGGCGTGCCCTGTTCGCGCGGGCCGGCGCGGTCGTCCTCGACCCGCACCTGGCCCGCCCCCCGCAGGGCGGCAGCCGGGCCGAATGGGCACCCCTGCCGCGCGTGGCACCGCTGCTGGACCTGGCGGGTGAGGACCCTGTCGCGATCGTCGCGTACGTCGACCGCAAGGGCGCCGACTTCGAGCTGCGCAGCGCGCTGGGCCGGCAGGAAGCCGGCGCGGTGGTGGGACGGCAGTGGCCCATCCACCGCACGAGCAGCGTCGACTGGTCGGAGCGCCACTTCCAGCTGAAGGTGGAGAACACCTGGGAGCACAACGCGGCGGAGATCGCCGACGCGCTCAGCGTCTGCCAGGAGGAGACGCGGGCCGACCTGCTGGTCCTCGTCGGTGACGAGCGGGAGCGGCGCGAGGTGCACGAGCGGTTGCCCAAGCGGCTGCGCGGTCGGGTGGTGGAGGCCCCGCACGGCACCGGCAGCAGGCTGCTGGACGAGGACGTGGAGCGGATCCGCGCCGATCACGTGCGCCGGCGCCTCGAGGCCGAGCTGGACCGGTTCCGGGCGGCCCGCACCCCGGACGCCGAGGGGCGGGCCGGGGCGGTCGAGGGCGTGCCCGCGCTGGTCGAGGCGGCCCGCGAGCGCCGTCTGGAGGAGCTGCTGATTCGCCCGGACGGCTCTGATGTGCACCGCGAGGTGTGGATCGGCGAGGACCCCGACCAGCTGGCGGTGCGCCGTACGGACCTCGAGATCCTCGGCGAGCAGCACTCCTGGCCGGCCCGCGCCGACGACGCCCTGATCCGCTCCGCCGTCGCCACGGATGCCTCGGCGCTGTCGCTGGCCCCGGTGGCCGCGGCGGCGGAGGAAGACGTGCCGGTGGGCGGCCTGGGCGCCATCCTCCGCTGGAAGTGACCGGCTCGCGGACCGGCCGGCGCCCCGAAGAACCCGCGGACCGGCCGGCGCCCCGAAGAACCCGCGGACCGGCCGGCGCCCCGAAGAACCCGCGCGACCGGCCGGCGCCCCGAAGAACCCGCGGACCGGCCGGCGCCCCGAAGAACCCGCGGACCGGTCGGCGCCCCGAAGAACCCGCGCGACCGGCCGGCGCCCCGGAGAGCCGGCGGACCGGGCGGGGCGCCCCGGAGGGCCGGCGCATCCGCTCCACCCGCCGGGCGGCGGGCCGCGTCGGCGTCCGGAGGGTTGGCGCGACCGCTCCACGCGTCGCTCGTCCCACACCGGCTCCGGTGTCTCGCGGACGCGGCCGTCGCTGCCGAAGCCCAGGTAGCGGTCGAAGGAGCGGGCGAACCAGCGGTCGTGGGTGACCGCGAGGACCGTGCCGTGGAAGGCCTCCAGGCCCTCCTGGAGGGCCTCGGCGGACTCCAGGTCCAGGTTGTCGGTCGGCTCGTCCAGGAGCAGGGCCGTGGCGCCCGCCAGCTCCAGCAGCAGGATCTGGAACCGTGCCTGCTGGCCACCGGAGAGCCGGTCGAAGGTCCGTTCGGCCTGGGCGGTCAGCTCGTAGCGGCGCAGCCGGGACATGGCGGCGCCGCGGTCCTGGGAGTGCTCCTTCCACAGGATGTCGAGGAGGGTGCGGCCCTCCAGCTCGGGGTGCGCGTGTGCGGTTTCAGCTCGCCGGAAATCAGCCGGAGCAGGGTCGTCTTGCCGGCGCCGTTGGGACCGTCGAGGGCCACGACGGCTTCTTCGCCCACCCGGAAGGACACGTCGCCGAGCAGCGCCCTCCCGTCGGGGAGGCAGTACTTGGGGTGCGCGGCTTCCAGATGTCCCATGAGGAGGCATTCTGTGGGCGGCGCCCCGGGCGGGGCAAACGCTTATCGGGCCTCGACCGGCCGCCCCGTCGGGCCGGCCTCCGCCGCGGGCGCCACGACCGCGCCGACCCACGACAGGGCCTTCCAGTTGTCGGCGGGCGAGCCCTCCAGGACCACGACGCCGGTGTTGTCGAGCGGGTGGGCGGCGGCGAAGTCCGCGTCGAGGTTGTGCGCGCGGGCCGCGGTCCACAGGCGGATGGCCGCGCCGTGGCTGACCATGGCGACGGTTCCGGCCCCGCTTCGGGCGGCCTCGGCGACGACGGCGTCGTACCGCGCGAGCGCCTCCGCGCCGCTCTCGCCGCCGGGCACCCGCAGCTGTGTGTCACCGGCGGCCCAGGCGAGCACCGTCTGCATGTACGTCCGCCCGCGTTCGGAGTCGCCGGGCAGCATCTCCAGATCGCCGGCGGACAGCTCGCGGATGCCGTCGCGGACGATCACGTCCAGTCCCCGGGCGGCGGCCAACGGGGCGGCGGTGAGCTGGGTGCGCACGAGGGTGGAGGCGTAGACCGCTTCGATGTCCTCGTCGGCGAGTACCCCGGGCAACGCGGCCGCCTGCCGCTCGCCGAGCTCGGTCAGGCCCGGTCCCAGGACGGTCGTGTCCAGCAGGAAGTCCACGTTGGACGGGGTCTGGCCGTGGCGTACGAGGAGCAGGCGCATCCAGGGGTCCTCCGCAGTCGGTGCCGCCCTCCACGCACAAGAAACGGCCACTTCAGGGTACCCGCCCCGGTATGAGTCCAGACGTCGACCTCACCGCCCCGAAGACCGGTGGCCACGCCGTCCTCAAGCGCCTGCTGGCCCTGGACTGCCGTGTGTTCGAGTTCGCGGCCGAGCGCCACTGGCCGGCTGCAGAGCCCGTCCTGCCACGGCTGAGCCGGAGCGCGAACCACGGGGTGCTGTGGTTCGCGACGGCGGCCGCCATGGCGGCGAGCCGCACGCCGCGGGCCCGCCGCGCCGCCGCCCGGGGCCTGGCCTCCCTGAGCCTGGCCTCCCTGACCATCAACACCCTCGGCAAGCGCTCGGTGCGCCGGCCCCGGCCCGAGCTGGACCCGGTGCCGCTGGTGCGCCGGCTGAAGCGGCAGCCGATCACCACGTCGTTCCCGTCCGGTCACTCGGCATCCGCGGCCGCCTTCGCGACCGGCGTCGCCCTGGAGTCCCCGGCCTGGGGCGCGGCGGTGGCCCCGGTCGCCTTCTCGGTCGCCGTCTCCCGCGTCTACACCGGCGTCCACTTCCCGAGCGACGTGCTGGCGGGCGCGGCCCTGGGCGCGGGCGCCGCGTTCGCCGTACGGGGCCTGGTGCCGACGCGCGCCCAGATTGTCCCGCCGGCCCGGCCCCGCGCCGACGTGCCGACGCTGCCCGACGGCGCGGGCCTGGTCGTCGTGGCGAACACCGCCTCGGGCACCGCGGACCGCGCCCGCACGCTGCGCGACGCGCTGCCGCAGGCGGAGGTCGTCGAGTGCGAACCGGCGGACGTTCCGGGCGAGTTGGAGAAGGCGGCCGCCCGCGCCCGGGTGCTCGGGGTGTGCGGCGGCGATGGCACTGTGAACGCGGCCGCCGAGGTCGCGCTGCGCCACGGCCTGCCGCTGGCGGTGCTGCCGGGCGGCACGCTCAACCACTTCGCGTACGACCTGGGCGTGGAGGACGTGCGGGGCCTGAGCCGGGCCCTGGCGCGGGGCGAGGCCGTGCGCGTGGACGTGGGCCGGTTCGTCTCCGGCGACAAGCAGGGGATCTTCCTCAACACGTTCAGCCTGGGCGTGTATCCGGAGCTGGTGCGCGAGCGGGAGCGCTGGGCGCACCGGATCGGCGGCTGGCCGGCCGGGGTGCTCGCGGCCCTGCGCGCGCTGCGCGCGGACCGGCATCCGCTGGAGGCCGAGATCCAGGGCCGGCCCCGGCCGCTGTGGCTGCTGTTCGCCGGGAACGGCACCTACCACCGCATGGGCCTCGCGCCGGGCCGCCGGCTGGACCTCGCGGACGGGAAGCTCGACGTCCGGGTGGTGCACGGGGGCCGCCGGCCGGCCCTGCGCCTGCTCTCCGCGGCCCTCGCGGGCCCGCTGACCCGCTCCCCCGCCCACGCCGCGGTCCAGGTGACCCGGCCGCACCTGAACGGTGTCGCGCCCGGCACCCTGCTGGCGTACGACGGTGAGGTCACCGAGGTGGAGGGCGAGGTGCGGCTGGAGAAGCTGCCCGCGGCGCTGACCGTCTATCGTCCGCTGGACACCTGACCCTCCGTCAGTCCACATTGCAGAACGCAGGTCTCAATATTCGGCATGCCCGCGTACCGTGAGACGCACCGCCCCGGGTGTACCGGACGCCGCGGGGTCCGGTACACCCGACGACGAGAAGGGGTACAGCCATGCCGAAGCCGCGGGAGACCGCCGTCTACACGCACGGGCACCACGAGTCCGTGCTGCGTTCGCACACCTGGCGCACCGCCGCCAACTCCGCGGCGTACCTCCTCGGCTCGCTGAAGCCCCACATGAAGATCCTGGACATCGGCTGCGGCCCGGGCACCATCACCGCCGACCTGGCGGAACTGGTGCCCGACGGGCACGTCACGGGAGTCGACCACGCGCCGGGGATCCTGGACCGGGCCCGGGCCGCGGCGGCCGAGCGGGGGCTGACCAACGTCGACTTCGCCGTCGCGGACGTACACGCCCTGGACTACCCGGACGACACCTTCTGCGTCGTCCACGCCCACCAGGTGCTGCAGCACGTGGGCGACCCCGTGCAGGCGCTGCGCGAGATGAAGCGGGTGACGAAACCGGGCGGGTTCATCGCCGTCCGTGACTCGGACTACGCGGCGATGACCTGGTACCCCGAGGTGCCCGGTATGGACGACTGGCTGGACCTCTACCGTCGGGTGGCCCGCGCCAACGGCGGCGAGCCGGACGCGGGGCGCCGGCTGAAGTCCTGGGCGCTCGAGGCGGGCCTGACGGACGTCACGGCGACCTCCAGCACCTGGACCTTCGCCACCCCGGCCGAGCGGGAGTGGTGGAGCGGCCTGTGGACCGACCGCACCCTGGCGTCGGCGTACGCCGAGCGCGCCACCGAGGGCGGCCACGCGACCGAGGAGCAGCTGCGTGCCGTGTCGGAGGCCTGGCGGGAGTGGGGGAAGCGGGAGAACGGCTGGTTCGCCGTTCTGCACGGAGAAATTCTGTGCCGCAAGGAAGTCTGATTCCCGGTTTCATGGAAGTCTGATTCCCGGCTTTCGGGAAAAGCCCGGCAATTCATTCCCGGGGAAGTAGGGGCCTCATTCCTGGGGAAGTAGGGGCCTCATTCCCGGGGAAGCAGAGGTCCCAGCGGCCCGAGGTCCAGGTTCAGGTCCTCGGGCCGCAGTCCGTAGCGCCCGCGCAGCTCGGCCATGTGGTCCTCCAGGAGCATGAGCGTGAGCCCGACCCGCTCCTCCTGCTCCTCGGTCAGGTCGCCCACGTCTAAGCGGCGCAGCGCCTGGCGCTCCATGAGCTGGCGCAGCAGTTCCACCACGGTCATCACGAGCTTGACCAGGTCGCGTTCGACGGTGTCCGGCTCGAGGTCCAGACGGTTGCGCGGTGTCACGGCGACTCCTCGAAGGGTGACGGCACCTGTGCGTTCACCGAGCTGATCAGGGCGTTCAGATCGATGCGGACGAGGTCGTCCGCGATGCGCAGCGTGATGTCCCCGGTGATCACCACGCCGCCGGCCAGCAGCCGGTCGAGCAGGTCCACCAGGGCGATCTCACGGCGTTCTACGACGGTCACTCCCCCTCCTCCGCGACGTCCTCCGCGACGTCCTCCGCGACGTCCTCCGCGACGTCCTCCGCGACGTCCTCCGCGACGTTTTCCGCGACGTCCTGGGCGAAGGAGTAGGCCGCCCAGGGGCCGGTGAGTTCCACGCGCAGTCCTGGGGCGTCCTTGGTACGGTCCACGAGTTCCACGAACTCCTCGGAATGGGCGCGCGGCACCAGATAGGCGGCGTTGAGCACATTCCGCCCGGCGGCACGGGAAAGGGCGGTGTTCTGCGGCGCGTGCAGCCGGGAGTCCTCGGCGAAGGAGGAAAGCGTCTCGTGCAGCCGCGTCGCGAACCGCTCGGCGTCCTGCCACAGATCCTCGTGTGCCCTCGCCTGCTGCCGTCGCTGCCGCAGATAGTCCCGGCCGGACGCGGCCTTCGGTGCGGGCTGCGCCGTTTCCCGGGGCTCGGTCTCGACGTACACCTTGATGCCCCACTCGACGCGGCCCTCCAGCCGGTCCAGAGTGCTCCGGAAATGGTCCTCGCGGGCCTCGATCATGGTGCGCACGCCGCTGTCGTCCCGGAAGACGGTGGCGAGCCGCATCGGCAGCGGCGTGGTGACGACGGTGAGCGAGTCGATCACGCCCTGGTGGGCGCGGGCGGTCGCGGCGAGCCAGTCCAGGTCCTCCAGGTGGGCGCGCAGCGGCTCCTCGGCGAAGTCCCGCTCCGGCACCTCGCTGAGGACGGCGACCAGGCCGTGGTGGGTGAGCAGCTTGGCCGGGGCGCCGGACACCCCGGTCAACTGGGCCTGGAGGGGCGCGCCGAGGGGGCGGCAGACAGCGTAGACGTACCGCAGTCCGGTCATGGTGCCTCCTTCTTCCCGGAGTGGCCCTGCTCCAGTTCCTCAAGTCGAGCCAGTCGTTCGCGCAACTCGGCGTTCTCCCGGGCGAGTTCGTCGCGGCGTGCACGCGAGGAGAGCGCCGGGTCGCTCTCCCACCAGTCGATGCCCATCTCCTTCGCCTTGTCGACGGAGGCGACGATGAGCCGGAGCTTGACGGTGAGCAGTTCGATGTCGAGCAGGTTGATGCGGATGTCGTCGGCAATGACGATGCCCTTGTCGAGCACGCGCTCGAGGATGTCGGCAAGGTTGGCGCCACTGCTCGGGCCGTACGGACCAGTGGACGCAGTTCCAGGACTTCAGCACCTTCGCCAAGGGCGTCAAGAGCGCCAACCGCGCCGCGGGACCGGGCAGCGCGGGTCGCGTTGCCGGCCGCCGCCGTCTTCTTGGTCTCGCCGAGCTTGCGGCCGACGCCGACCAGCAGCCGCTGGGCCTGGGCGGCGAGGTATTCCTGCACCTCCGCCTTGAGCCGGTCGGCGGCCTCGCTGCGGGCCAGGTCGGTCAGGGGGGTGTCCTTGGTCGCCCCGCCCGCCGCCTTGCCGGCGGCGGACGTCGCGGATCCGAGGGCCTCGGTCATCGGTCACCGCCCCCCTTCGGCAGCCGTACTCGCC
This sequence comes from Streptomyces sp. NPDC005202, assembly GCF_040608235.1. Lineage (NCBI taxonomy): Bacteria > Bacillati > Actinomycetota > Actinomycetes > Kitasatosporales > Streptomycetaceae > Streptomyces > Streptomyces sp. NPDC005202. The sequence continues at coordinate 99,024 of NZ_JBEXHW010000002.1, forward strand.
GTCCTCCTCCTCGCCCTCCTCGTCCTCGTAGGCACCCTCTTCCGCCTCGGGGTCCTCCTCGGGCTCGATGAACCTCGGCCCGAAGGGGCTCGCGGACCTGGTGAACCAGCAGCTGAAGGACCTTGCCGGCCACCAGGCTGCCGACGGCGAAGGCGAGTTTCAGTTTCTTCGTACGTCCCAGGAGGTATCCGGCCCCCAGCGCGAGGCCGAGTCCCACTCGATTCATCGTGCCGTCCCCTCACCCGTCCCCGCGCCCCCGCGCAGGCCGATCTCCAGCCGGTCGAGGAGCTCGTCCTCCCGCCGGTCGAACTCCTCCTCGTCGATCTCGCCTGCCTCCAACTGCTGCTCCAACTGGGCGAGTTCCGCCCGGACCGTGGCCGGGTCGTAGTAGATGCGCTCCGCCTCGCGGAGCACCTGTCTGATCGCCCAGGCGCTACCACGCGCCGGAGCGAAGGGCAGAAGCAGCACCTCCGAGATCAGTCCCATGTCCTACTCCGCTTCCGCGTCCGCGCCCGCCGTGGTGCCCGCAGGCTCGGCGGGGCCGGGCTCGACGAAGCTGTAGGGCGGCAGCGGTCCGTTGACGCGCAGTTCGACGTGCGGAAGGGCCTTGCGGGCCTGTTCGACGGCGGCCAGGAACTGCTCCGCCGCGTTCCGGTCCACCAGGAAGGAGACGTTGACCAGCCAGCCCGTGGACTCCGGGCCCTCGTTGACGGCGGCGGCCACCGGTTCCACGGCACGGATCACCTCGGCGGCGTCCTCGGCCTCCTGGCCCTTGACCGAGGCCGCGACCATCTCGCCGAGCCTGATCTTCTGGTCGTAGCTGCCGCCGCCGGCCTGTCGGTTGGCCTCGGCCTGAGCCCGGACCTCCGGGTTCCCGGCCATCAAGCGGTGCAGGACCGCCTCTTCGACGTGGCTGCCCTTGACGTTGTACTCGACCTTGCCGTCCAGCGCCTGCAGGCGCTCCCTGTAGTGCTCAGCGCGCTCGGCGAGCACGCCGGTGACGGCGTCGTCGTCCGGGGCGACGCTGCCGAACCGCATGGGCAGCACGCACCCGGCCGCACCAGCCTCGCCGAGTACGTTCTGGTGGGCGAGCAGGTCCTTGCGCTTGGGGCGCAGCCCCTCGGGCGCGTCGCTGACGATCGCCGCCAACTCGCCCTCCTCCAGGATGCGCACGGGGCGCGGCGGGTCGCCGACGCCGCCCATGCCCTCGGGCAGCGAAGGATGCGAGGCGGCAGCAATACCGTAGACGTACGTACTCACTCCTGCTCCTCCTTCCGGCGCGCCGCGGTGGTCTTGCGGGGCCGCGGCCGGGACTCGGTCTCGTTCGACGAGCCTTCTTCACGCGCCTGCTTGAAGGCGTCGGAGATCGTCTGGGCGGCGCCCGACAGGGCCCCCTTGGACTTGCCGCGCGCGCCAGACTCGGAGTTCTTTGTGTTCGACATGGCCACCTCTGCGTCTCGGGTGGCCGCCAGGTCCTTGGCCAAACATTCAGCGGCCGTGCTTCGGTCACACGTCCGCAACGCACCTGGTCAGTGGCGGTACGCACGTCAGCCACGCAGCGCGTCGAGGCGGCGCCGCGCCGGCCCCAGGGCGCGGCCGCGGCTCATCACTCCGGCCCAGGGGTTGGCCCGGGCCTGATCGACGGCGTCGGTGACGGTCCAGCGGCGGGGGCCGAGGCCCGGGTCGTCGAGCTGGTCCCAGGAGACGGGGACGGCGACGGGCGCGCCAGGCCGGGCGCGGACGGTGAAGGGAGCGACCGCGGTCTGCGCGTAGGCGTTGCGCTGCACGTCGAGGTAGAGGCGGTCGCCACGGTCCTTTTTGCGGGCGGCCGTGGTGAGCCGGTCGGGGTGGCCGGCGGCGAGCAACTCGGCGACGTCCCGGGCGAATTCGCGCACCTCGTCGAAGTCCGCGTGCCCGTCCAGGGGCACGATCACATGCAGTCCGCGCGAGCCGGTGGTCATGAGCGCCGAGGGGAGCTTGAGCTCGTAGAGCAGCTCGCCCAGCAGCCGCGCCGCCTCGCGCACGGGCGCGAAGTCGTCCCCGCCCGGGTCGAGGTCGAAGACCATCCGGTCCGGCCGTTCGATACGGCCCACCCGGGACAGCCAGCGGTGCAGGGTGACGCACGCCTGGTCGGCGAGGTACACCAGGGTGGCCGTGTCGTCGCAGACGGTGTGCGTCACCGTGCCGCCCTCTTTGGCGACCTCCGCCCGGGTGATCCAGTCCGGGTAGTTCTCCGGGGTGTTCTTCTGCATGAACACCGGGCCGTCCAGGCCGTCCGGGCGCCGCTCCAGCATCAGCGGGCGGCCGCGCAGGTGGGGCAGCATGAACGGCGCGACGGACCGGTAGTAGTCGACGAGGTCGGACTTGGTGTACTCCTTGGCGTCGCCGTCACCGGGGAAGAGCACCTTGTCCGGACGGTGCACTTGAACCGTGCGCCGACCCGCCCGCACCGTCCGCACATCGTCGCTCACCGCACCACCGCCTCTTCCACCAGCAGTCGCACGGACGCCGCGATCGACTCGGCGTCGATGCCCGCCGCGTGCAGCTGCTCGGCCGGACTCGCCGAGCCCGGCATCGTACGGACCGCGAGCCGCACCAGGCGCGGCACCGGGCGCCCGTCGAGGAAGGCGTCGAGGATCGCGTCCCCGAGGCCGCCCTCCTCGCGGTGGTCCTCGACGGTCAGCAGACAGCCGGTGTCCTCGGCGGCATGCCGCAGCGTGGCCCGGTCGACGGGCTTGACCGAGTACAGGTCGATCACCCGGACCGCGATGCCCTCCTGCTCGAGGGCGTCGGCGGCGGCCAGCGCCTCGGCCACGGTCACGCCCGCGGCGACGATCGTCATCCGGTCCCGGTCGGAGGAGCGCAGCACCTTGCTGCCGCCGACCGGGAAGTCCTCGTCCGGCCCGTAGATCACCCGGCTCTCCCCGCGCGAGGTGCGCAGATAGCGGATGCCGTCCAGGCCCGCCATCGCGGCGACGAGCTTCGCGGTCTGGTTGGCGTCGCACGGGTACAGCACGGTCGAACCGTGGATCGCCCGCATCATCGCCAGGTCCTCCAGGCCCATCTGCGAGGGCCCGTCCTGCCCGATCGCCACGCCCGCGTGCGAACCGTTCAGGTTGATGCCGGAGCCGCTGACGGAGGCCATGCGCACGAAGTCGTGGGCACGCGTCAGGAAGGCCGCGAACGTCGAGGCGTACGGCACCCAGCCGCGCCGGGCGAGCCCCACCGCCGCCGCGACCATCTGCTGTTCGGCGATGTAGCACTCGAAGTAGCGGTCGGGGTGTTCCTTGGCGAAGAACTCCGAGCGGGTGGAGTCGCCGACCTCGCCGTCCAGGGCCACGACGTCGCCGCGTGCGGTGCCGAGCGCGGCGAGCGCCCGGCCGTAGGCGTCGCGGGTGGCGACCTCCTCCCCCGTCTCCCAGCGGGGCAGTTCGAGGCTTCCGTCCCCCACGGCGTGCAGCGACCGAACGGTCGGCGGCTCGTGCACGTGGACGCGGAGGTCACGGACGCCGCCGAGCTCCTCGATCGCCTCGTCGGCGTTCTTCAGCGGCTTGCCGTGCAGTCCCTCGCGGTCCTCGGTGTCCTTGACGCCCTTGCCCTTGAGGGTGCGGGCCACGATCGCGGTGGGCTGCCTGGTCGTGGAGATCGCCTCGCCGTAGGCGCGGTCGATGGCGTCCACGTCGTGGCCGTCGATCTCGATCGTGTGCCAGTCGAAGGCCCGGAAGCGGCGGGCGTAGGCGTCGAGGTCGTGGCCGTGCCGGGTGGGGCCGCGCTGGCCGAGCCGGTTGACGTCGACGATCACGACAAGGTTGTCCAGGTGCTCGTAACCGGCGTGCTCCGCGGCCTCCCAGATCGAGCCCTCGGCCATCTCGCTGTCGCCGCACAGCACCCACACGCGGTAGTCGGCGCGGTCCAGCCGCTTGCCGGCCAGCGCGATCCCGACGCCGATCGGCAGGCCCTGCCCGAGGGAGCCGGTGGCCGTCTCCACCCACGGCAGCCGCTGCGGCGTGGGATGTCCCTCCAGGCGGCTGCCCAGCTTGCGGAAGGTGAGCAACTCCTCGTCGTCGATGGCGCCGGCCGCCTTGTAGGCCGAGTACAGCAGCGGCGAGGCGTGCCCCTTGGAGAGCACGAAGCGGTCGTTGCCCGGGTACTCGGGGCGGTCGAAGTCGTAGCGGAGGTGGTGGGCCAGCAGGACGGCCATCAGATCCGCGGCGGACATGGAGGACGTCGGGTGCCCGGAGCCCGCCGCGGCGGCGGCCCGCACGCTGTCGACGCGCAACTGCTGCCCGAGTTCGACGAGTTCGGCGGTGTTCATGAGTCTCCTTCCGCGGGGTTGTCGTCACGCTTGACCGGGCCGGGGGCGGGGTGCGTTTCGGAGGCCTCGGAGGCGGGCTGGTTGCCGGCGGGCTCGGGGCCGGGCTGGTTCTTGGCCGCCTGGGGTCCCGAAGCCGTGCTCGCGCCCGTGCCCGCGCCCGCCGGCCGCTCCGGCGGGCCCGGCAGACGCGCCAGCTCTGGCGACGCGGTGTCCAGCGGCACCGACCAGGACCGTACGAGCCCGAGCTGGACGGCCTGGCGCGGCAGGACGGCGTCCAGCAGCCAGTCCGCGGCGACGCGGACGCGGTTGCCCGGCATCGCCGCGAGGTGGTAGCCGCGGGTGACCGCACCGGCGAGCGGACCCGACAGCGGGATGCCGAACGGGTTGGCGGCGGCCTGCGCGCCGCCGAGGTCCACGACGAAGCCCACGTCGCGGTGGCGGTAGGGACGCGGTTCGCCGGCACCGAGCGAAGCGGCGATGTTGTGGGCGGCGGTCTTTCCCTGCCGCCAGGCGTGCTGGGCCGTCATCGGCGTGTACTGGCCGGGCTTCTCCAGGTCCGGCACGGCGGCCGCATCGCCGCACGCGAACAGTTCGGGCCGGCCCGGGACCTGCAGCGTCGGCTCGACGAGCAGGCGGCCGCGTTCCATGGGCAGTCCGAGGGACTCGACGAGCGGGTCGGGCCGCACGCCCACGCACCACACCAGGGTGCGGGTGTCGACGAACTCGCCGTCGGTCAGCAGCACCCCGTGGAAGGTGGCCTCCTTCACGGACGTGCCCATCCGTACGTCGACGCCCCGCTGACGCAGTACGCGGTCGGCGGTGCTCGAGAGTCGTTCGTCCAGTTCCGGCAGGACGCGTTGGGCGATGTCCAGCAGCAGCCAGCGAGGCTGCATGCCCGTCCGCAAGGGGTGCTTGCGCACCAGTTCGTAGGTGAACATCTCGCCCTGTGCGGCGACCTCGGTCCCGGTGTACCCGGCCCCGACCACCACGAAGGTGCACCGGGCGGTGCGGCTCTTGGGATCGTCCTCCGAAGCGGCGAGCTCCACCTGGCGGGTGATGTGATCGCGCAGGTAGAGGGCCTCGGGCAGGCCGCGGAATCCGTGCGCGTGCTCGGCGACGCCGGGGATGGGCAGCAGCTTGTTCACGCTGCCGGCCGCGAGCACCAGCCGGTCGTACGTCAGTGTCCCGACGTTGCCCTCGGGGTTGGTGTAGTGCACGGTGTGCGCGTCGAGGTCGATGTCGTCGGCCTCGCCGAGGACCAGGCGTACGTGGCGCAGGGTGCCGGCGAGGGAGACGGTGACCCGGCGGGGTTCCAGGATGCCGGCGGCGACCTGGGGCAGCAGGGGCAGGTACAGGAAGTAGTCGGTGGGGTTGAGCATGATGATGTCGGCCCTGCCCCGGGCCAGCCGGGACAGGGCGCGGGCCGTCCGGTAGCCGGCGAAGCCGGCACCGACGATCACGATGCGGGGTCGACTCACGGTTCGCCTCCGGCGCTGTCGCTGTACCCGGTACGGAGCTTTCCGCGTCCCCCTGGCCGGGGTACCCAAACGTGCGCCGGGGCCGGGCACCCATGCGCCGGGCCGGAGCACCCGGACGTCCGCCGGGCGGGGACGCCCGCGCGGAGCGCCCGCCGGGCGGGGGCGCCCGCCGGTTTCCGCCACGGCCGCCGGGTACTCGGAACGGCGACCCACCCGCCCACGTCGCGGAGGTATCCCCCCATGCCCGAGTACGGCTACTTCCTGTCGTGCGAGGAGTTCGGTCCGGCGGACCTCGTCGAGCAGGCGAGGATGGCCGAACAGGCCGGATTCCAAGCACTGTGGATCTCGGACCACTACCACCCGTGGAACGCCGCGCAGGGGCAGAGCCCGTTCGTGTGGTCGGTGATCGGGGCGCTGTCCGAGGCGGTCTCCCTGCCCATCGAGACGGCCGTGACCTGCCCGACCGTGCGGATCCACCCGGCGGTGGTGGCGCAGGCCGCCGCGACCAGCGCGGTGATGACCGGGGGCGGGTTCCGTTCCGGCTCGGCGTCGGCACCGGCGAGGCGCTGAACGAGCACATCTTCGGCGACAGGTGGCCGCCGCTGCACGTACGGCTGGAGATGCTGGAGGAGGCCATTCAGGTGATGCGCCGGCTGTTCACCGGCGAGGAGGTCAACCACCACGGCACGCACTACACCGTCGAGAACGCCCGCCTCTACACCGTCCCCGACGAGCCCGTCCCGATCGACATCTCCGGCTTCGGCCCGAAGGCCACCTCGCTCGCCGCGCGCGTCGGCGACGGCTACGTCACGATGATGCCGCGGGAGGAGATGGTCACCCAGTTCCGCAAGGGCGGCGGAGGCGCCAAATTGGTCAGCGGCGGCACCAAGGTGTGCTTCGGCGCCGACCGCGAGGAGTGCGTCCGCACCGTGCGCAAGCTCTGGTACAACGAGCTGCTGCCCGGCGAGATGGGCCAGGTGCTGCCCTCGCCGCGTCACTTCGAGCAGCTCCGGCCGCTGGTCACCGAGGACATGGTCCGCGACAACGTGGTGTGCGGCGACGACGTGGACCAGCACGTCGCCACGCTCACCGAGTTCGCCGACGCAAACTTCGGCCGGATCTACGTCAACCAGATCGGCCCCGACCAGCACGGCTTCTTCGACTTCTTCCGCACGAAGGTGTTGCCGCAGCTTCCGCAGTGACCACCGCCCTCGGGCACAGAAGTGCCGCGGCACCTGCTCCTGGGTGCCGCGGTTCCTTTTGCCCCCGACTCTGCGCGGTTCCGTCCCTCACGCCCGCCGCGACGGCGCCCGGCCACGCGACGGCGACCGGCCACGACGGCGCAGCCCGGCGGCGACCGCGGCGCCCATCCCGCAGGCCAGCAGGCCCGCACCGACCCGCCCCCGGTTCAGCGAGACCCATTCCTGCTTGCTCGCCGGCGTCGCCTCGGCGTCGAAGCGCCCGTGGGCGCCGTGATCGTGTCCGTGCGGCCCGTCGGCCGGGCTCCACAGGTTGCCGGTCCCTCCGTGCTCCCCCGCGTCCTGCTGTGCCTCGTACCCGGTGCGCGCGAGGTACCGGTCGAGCACCCCGGGAGCCACCGCGTTGGCGATCAGCGTCGCCACCGTCGAGCCCCCGACCCAGTACTCCCGCCGCCGCCCGTGCGAGGCGGCGTGCACGATCGCCCGCGCGGCCACCTCCGGCTGGTACACGGGCGCCACGGGGCGGGACCGCCCCGGCAGCCGGTTCAACACCCAGTCGAACTGCGGGGTGTTGACCGCGGGCAGCTGCACCATCGTCGTCCGCACCCGGCTGCCGTCGTGCAGCAGCTCGCAGCGCAGCGACTCGTTGAAGCCCTGGACGGCGTGCTTGGCCCCGCAGTACGCGGTCTGCAGCGGAATCCCCCGGTAGGCGAGCGCGGAGCCGACCTGCACGATCGTCCCGCGGTCGCGCGGCAGCATGTGGCGCAGCGCGGCCCGGGTGCCGAACACGTAGCCCAGGTACGACACTTCGGTCACCCGGCGGTACTCGTCCGGGGTGATCTCGGTGAACGGGGCGAAGACCCCGGCGAAGGCGTTGTTGACCCAGACGTCGATGCGTCCGAACGCGTCGGCGACCTTCTGGGCGGCGTCCTCGACTGCCTTCGCGTCGGCCATGTCGACGGGGACGACGAGCGCCTCACCGCCGGCGCGCTGCACCTCGTCCGCGGCCGCCGCGAGCCCCTCGTGTCCCCGGGCCAGCAGGGCGACCCGGTCGCCGCGGGCGGCGAAGGCCAGGGCCGCGGCCCGGCCGACGCCGCCGCTGGCCCCGGTCACCACCACGGCCCTGCCGCGGTCGGGTCGTGCCCCGCTCCAAAGCCTGGCCACCGGACCTCACGCCCGGTGGTGCGTCTCGGGGTCGATGTCCTCCGGGCGCGGCGGCCGGGCCCCGGGCTCGACGGGCGGCACCGGCGGGTAGGGCGCGTCGCTCAGCCCGCCGGGAGGACCGGCGCGGGAGGCGCCGCCGTGCGCGCGGTCCCGCTCGGCGGCCGGTTCCGCGGCGCCCTGCGGCGTGGGCCGGGACGCGGAGGGCCGCGCGGCGCCGCGCAGCGCGTACGCCACGGCGCCCAGGATCGCCGCGGTGATCAGCGCGGCCGCCCAGTCCGGCAGGCCGATTGCGAGGGCCAGGCCCAGGGCGAGGGCGAGGGCCGCGCCCGCGTACAGGGCGACGGCGCCGGACGCGGCGTACACCATGGCCGTGCGGCGCTGCTTGCGAGTCTGCTGGCGCAGTTCGTCGCGCACCGTCTCGCGCGCCACCTCCGCCAGTTCGTCGACCAGATGTTTGTCCAGGTGCTCCAGGTGATCCAAGCGGTCCATGACCCGCGGGTACCCGCACAAGGGTGCGCATAACGCCGTCCACCGCCCGGTCGTAGGAGGGCGTACGCCCCCGCCGTACCGGCGCGTACAGGGCCGTCGTACCCGCGTCGGAGTCGTCGCTACCGGCGCGTAACCCCGCGGGCCCCGGGTACCCGCCCCACATCGACGGCGGCGAGCTGGTCGTCAAGGACCGCATCGAGGAGGAGGAGAAGGCCAAGCAGGCCCTCTCCCGCCTGGACGACATGGACCCCGACTCGCCGGAGTTCCTCGACCGGTTCGCGGCGCTGCGCCAGGACGTGCTGGCGCACGCCGAGAACGAGGAGCAGTACGAGTTCGCGCACTTCAACCGGGTCGCCGACCGCAGGAAGCTGGAGAGCCTGGCCCGCGCGGTGCAGGCGGCCGAGGCCCTAGCGCCGACCCGCCCCCACCCTTCGGGCGGGGGGACCCCCATCTCGCTTCGCTCGCACCCGGGGACCGACACAGCGCTGAAGAACGTGGCGGTGGGCCCGGTCGCGGCCGTCATCGACCGCACCCGGGACGCCGTCCGCAAGGCGATGGGCTGACACCCCGCACTCCGGCGGCCGGGGCAGGGCGATCGAGTGAAACGATCTCCTCCCCGGCCGCCCCCAACTAGGCTCGTGCGCATGGAGATTCTGGGAGCCTCGCTGCGCATCTGCGTCGACGATCTGGAGACCGCGGTCCCCTTCTACGAACGTCTCGCGGGCGGCAGAGCTCTCCGTTTTGAACGCGGCGGCGTCCAGGTGGCCGCGGTCGGCTGCTTCCTGCTGATGAGCGGCCCCGAGTCCGAGCTCGAGGTGCTGCGCAAGGTGGCGGCGACGATCGCCGTCAAGGACGTCGACGAGGCCCACCGGGTCCTGACCGAGCTCGGCGCGCGCATCATCGCCGGCCCGGTCTCGACCCCGGCGGGCCGAAATCTGATCGCGATGCATCCCGACGGGGCGGTGTACGAGTACGTGGACCGCCGGGGCTGAGCCCCGGGCGCCCTCTCAGGGGGAGGGCGGTCGCATACGGAAGTCGTAGCGCTCCGGCAGCTCCTCGTCGCTGATCCGCGACCACAGCCGGCCGATGGTCTCGTCGCCCTCCCGCAGGTCGGCAACCTCGAAGCCCTCGTCGAAGACGGCCCGCGCCGCCGCGCGCCGGCCCTCGGCGAGCAGCAGCTCGGCCCCGAGCAGCCGGAACCGGCCGCGCGCCCGGGTCGCGGGGTCCACCCGCTCCCACACGGCGCGCGCGTCCGCCGGGCGCCGGACCCTCAGCAACGCCTGGATCGCCTCGCGGCCGAGCGCGGCGGTGACCGCCGTCCACTGTTCGCCGTCGATGGGGGTACCTCCCCCGCCGTCGAGGCAGGGGGAGAGCCGCTCGTGACACAGGTCGTCGAAGGCCTCGGCATACCGGTCGGCGGCCCGCTCGTGGTTCCCGGCCTCCTGGTCGGCGACGGCGAGACAGCGCAGCAACGGCCAGACGTAGCGGGCGAGTTTGAGCGCCCGCTCCCAGCTGCGCACCGCCTGCGCCCGGTCCCCGGCGTGCCACTGGGCGACGCCGAGGTGGTACTCGGTGAGCGGAGTGGCGGGCGCCGCCTCCAGCATGTCCCGCCAGTGCGGGGCGACGAGCGTCTGGCCGGGCGGCCCGCCCCGGCGCGACTCCGGGAAGGACCCGGAGCGCAGCAGCTCCCGCCAGGGTGCCTGGGCCTCGCCAATCGTGGACTCGGGGAAGGGAGTGCCCGGCAGCTTCCAGCCGGCGCGCAGCACTTCGAGGGCGCCCCAGCCGGAACCGACGGCGAGGATCTCATCGGGTTCGGCGTCGGCGAGCGGCTTCCAGGCCTCGTACGCGGCGTCGACGTCGGCGCGCGGCAGAGCGGAGTCGAGCCGTGCCTCGGTCCGCCGCAGGACGTCGCCCCACTCCCCCTCCGGCGGCGGCGCGCTCAGCGGCCCGTAGGCCTCCAGCCACGCCACCTCGCTCTCCGCCTCCAGCGGGACGTGCTCCAGCTGCGTGCGGGCGAGTCCGGCCTGGATCTCGCAGTATCCGCCGGTGCCGGGCTCGGTGAGCCACTCCTGCCAACGCCGCCCGCCGGGCCCGGAGCCCCAGACGAACAGCTTGCGGCCGCGCAGCACGTCGGTCGACGTCTGCACCAGGCCGTAGCCGTCCTCGTCGAGCGCGGCGATCCAGCGGCGTTGCCCGTCGGGCACCTCGTAGAAGTAGTCCGCGGCGAAGGTGCTGTTCAGCGGATACGTCCGGTCGATTCCGTCGTACGTCGGCACCGGCACGCCGCGCAGCCGGCGCTCGTAGCCGATGGGAGTACCGCCCACGCCGTCAGGGCAGTGGGGGAGCCAGGCTACGTCAGCTGGTGCGAGCACCCGGCGCTCCTCGGGCACGGCGGTGTTGGACCACCAGTAGGTCGGCACCGGCTTCTCGTGCGGATTGCGGATGCGGACGCCGACGTAGAGGAAGTCCGAGCCCTCCGGCAGCCACAGGTCGACCTGGAAGGGCAGGTCGCGCAGCCGCTCCCACTCCCACAGGCGCAGCATCCGGCCGCCGTCGGGGGCGGGGACGCGGGCGGCGTGCAGGGGCGAGCAGGAGAGGGTGGTGTGGCCGGTGGCGCCGATGTTCCATTCGATGCCGCCGGAGAACCAGGCGCCGTTGAGGGCGAAGTTGGCGGGCTGGAACACCGGGTTGCGGTAGAGGAGTTCGCGTCCGGTCCGCTTGTGGACAAGGGAGGCGACGCGGCCGCCGAGGCCGGGGAGCACGGTGGCGCGCAGCCGGTCGTTCTCGAGCACGAGGGCGTCGATGCCGCGGGGTTCGCGCGTTCTGCCGTAGCCGTCGCGGACGCGCACCGGCAGCAGACTGTGCAGCGGCGCGTGACCGACCTGCCGGGCCATGTCACGCGGCAGCTCCTGCTTGTCCCGGTCCTCAATGTGGTGGACCTCGTCGAGCGGCCGCAGCGGGGGCAGCGGGTTGTCCGGCCCCAACTCCGCGGCGAACAGCGTCAGTACCTCACGTCGGATCGTGGTCACGATGACCATGGAACCCGGTCACCCGTGAGCTGACCAGGGGAGCCGCCGGTCAGGATTCCGCAAAGGCGGGCACGAGGATATTCCGGCGGTGTCCGACGTGGAGGACGGTGAGGAGATGACGGCGGCGATCGCGGCGACAGCAAAGGACCGCGCCGAGACCAGCCTGCGCGGCCTCGGCTACGGCTTCCGCGACCTGAGGTCGACCGTCACGGACCTGGACACATGAAGATCAACCGGAAGTCCGCATCTCGGCGGTGATCGCCCATCGCTCGTGGTCCCGCCAGGCCCCGTCGACGTAGAGCATGTTCGGCGAGAACCCCTCCAGACGGAAGCCGCAGCTGCGGGCGAGAGCGATCGACGCGGTGTTGCGGGGCTGCACGTTGATCTCCAGCCGGTGCAGCCGCATCGGTCCGAAGGCGTACCCGACGACAAGGTCCAGCCCTTCGCGCATCAGCCCGCGCCCGGCGGCGTGCGCGAAGGCGCCGTAGCCCAGCGCTCCGGACCGGAAGGCGCCCTCGACGATGTTGTTGATGTTGATGAACCCGGCGAGGGCGCCGCCGTCCTTCTCGCAGACGAGGAAACCGGCCTTCGTCGGGTCCTCGATCAGTCGTCCCGCGTACGCGGCGTAGGCCTCGGCGGTCGCCGGCGGGAACAGCCACGGGTGGTGCAGGTCCTTGCTCTCCCGGACGCGGGCGGTGAACTCGGTGCCGTCCTCGTAGGTGAAGTGGCGTATGCCCACGCGGGGGCCCTCGGCGAGATAGCGGGAAGCGATGTGCGGCATCCCGCCACCCTACGCGGACCCGCCGATTCCTCCGAAGGGCTCAGTCCCGCACCACCGGCAGCTCCAGCAGCCCGGTGTCCCTGGGCGCGCTGACCACCGTCACCGGCTTGATCCCCCGGCTGCCGAAGTACGCGTCGCCGCTCGCCGCTCGCCGCTTCTGGCTGAGCGCGGGGATGCGGTCGGCGGTCGCCCAGGTGTGGTTCGGATCGGTGGTCCAGTCCCGGTGGTAGGCGAAGTCCGGGCCCGTGTCGACGTTCTTGTGCTTGCGACGTTCTTGTGCTTGCGACGTTCTTGTGCTTGCGACGTTCTTGTGCTTGCGACGTTCTTGTGCTTGCGCAGATAGCGGTTGCAGGAGTCCGTCGCCTTGCGTGCGGCCCGGTCAGCGCAGGGCGGGCTCGTCCAGCGTCAACGTGCCGAGGTCGGCGTCGAGTTCGGCTGAGACCCCGAACGGAATCGTCAACGCCCCGTCGCAGTGCCCGAATCCGAACTCTTCGACGACGGGAACGCCGAGGCCACCGAGCCGGTCGGCGAACACCGCGCGCAGCTTCTCGTAGGGACCGCACCCGTGCCACGACCCGAGCGCGATCCCCGCGACGCCGTCCAGCCAGCCGGCGCGCAGGAGTTGGGTCAGGATCCGGTCGATGCGGTACGCCTCCTCGCCCACGTCCTCCATCATGAGCAGTCCGCCATGGGCACCGCTCCGGGCGTGGGGCGTGCCGAGCTCGGCCGCGAGCAGGCTCACGCACCCGCCGAGCGTGACGCCGCGCGCCCGCCCGGGGACGAAGGCGGTGCCGCCGGAGGCGATCGTGCGGACCGTCTCCGGCGCGAAGAGCGTCGCCTTGAGGTGGTCCTGGGCCCGCGCGTTCTTGATGAAGTCGATGCCGGCCGCCATCGGCCCGTGCAGCGTGACGAGGCCGAGGCGGGTGGCGAACGCCTCGTGCAGCGCGGTGATGTCGCTGAAGCCGACGAACACCTTCGGTCCGGCGGCCCGCATCGCCTCCCAGTCGAGCAGGTCGGCCAGGCGCTGCGCACCGTAGCCGCCGCGGGCGCACAGCACGGCGTCCACGGACGGGTCGCACCAGGCGGCCTGCAGGTCGGCGGCGCGGTCCGCGTCCGTGCCCGCCAGGTAGTCGAAGGTGCCGTGCCGGTCGAGCACATGGGGCGCCACCACCGGGTCGAGGTCCCAGCCGCGCAGCACGTCGAGCCCGGCCTGCAGCCGCTCCTCGGGCACGGGCCCGCTGGGTGCGACGACGGCCACGCGGGCGCCGGGGGCGAGTCGGGTCGGGCGCAGGAGCTCTCTCACGTGTCTCTCACTCGTTCTCTCACTTGGTCAGCTCCAGCGTAGGCACCCCGGACGGGCTCAGCCCGAACACCTGGGCGTACAGGGAGAGTTCCGACTCCAGTGCGCGCACCATGGTGTCGGCCCGCCGGAAACCGTGCCCCTCCCCCTCGAAGGCGATGTACGCGTGCGGCACCCTGCGGCCCTCCAGACGGGCCAGGAACCGCTCGCACTGCGCCGGCGGGCAGATCACGTCCTCCAGCCCCTGAAGCAGCAGGAAGGGCACGATGATGCGGTCGGCCTGCTCGGCGGGCGAGCGCTCCGCGTACCGGCCGGGCACCTCGGCGAGCGGTCCGACCAGGGTGTGAAGGTACTGCGACTCGAAGTCGTGGGTCTCCCCCGAGGCCCAGGCGGTCAGGTCGAGGATCGGGTAGATGATCGTGCCGCAGGCGTAGACGTCGGTGCTGGCCAGGGACACGGCCGCGGTCCAGCCGCCCGCGCTGCCGCCCCGGATGGCGAGCCGGGCGCGGTCGGCGGTGCCCTCGTCGGCGAGGGCGAGCGCGACAGCCGCGCAGTCCTCGACGTCGACGACGCCCCACTGCTCGCGCAGCCGGTTGCGGTACTCCCGGCCGTGCCCGGTCGAGCCGCCGTAGTTGACCTCGGCGACCCCGATGCCCCGCGAGGTGAAGTAGGCGATCTCCAGGTCGAGCACCAGCGGAGCCCTGCTGGTGGGTCCGCCGTGCGCCCACACGACGTACGGCGGCAGCTCGCCGCCGGGCGCCACGCACCCGGGATGGTGGGGCGGATAGATGTGGGCGTGGATCTCGCGTCCGTCCGGTCCGGTGAAGGTGCGGATCTGCGGCTCAGGGTAGTACGCGGGGTCGACCGGGTCGTCGTGGGCGGCGCCGATCACCCGGGCCCGGCCGGTTCTGGTGTCCAGTTCGACCACCTCGTACGCGCTGCGGGGGCCGGCGCCGACGGCGACGACCCGCTCGCCGTGCGCCGCGAGGGTGGCGTCGAACTCGGTCCAGGGGCCCGCCGCGTCGACGACCTCGCCCGTCGCCGGGTCGAGTACGCCGAGGGCGGTGGCCCCGCGGCCGTGCACGACGGCGACCAGGCCGTTGTCCAGCGGAGCGAACCAGCGCTGGCCGAGTTTCCAGAGCGCTCCGCCGAACTCCTCCTCGCGCGGGCACAGCGGCCGGCCGCCCCGCTCTTCGCGCCTGCCCACGGGCTCGCCGTCCCGGTACAGGTTCCACCAGCCGCTGCGGTCGCTCGCGTACAGCAGCGAGCCGTCGGCGGCCCAGTCCACCTGGGCGATCGACTCGTCGGCGCCGCCGGCGACGGTCCGCGGTTCGCCGAAGGAGCCGTCGTCGCCCACCTCGGCCAGGACGACCTCCGTACCGTCCCACGGCATCCGGGGATGGTCCCAGGCCAGCCAGGCCGCGTGCCGCCCGTCGGGCGAGAGGCGGGGGCCGGTGACGAACCGGTGGCGGTCGTCGGTGAGCTCGCGCACCGCGGCCCGGTCCTCGGCCGCCGAGCCGTCCAGCGGGACGGCGGCGAGGACGCGCCGCACGTCCGTGGGTCCCTCGCCGGTGAACTCCTCCAGCACGCACCAGACTTCGTCGTGTTCCGGCCGCAGCTGCGGGTCCGCCCAGCGCAGGCCTCCGCCCACCGGGGACACGGGCGTGAGCGGGCGCGGCTCGCTGCCGGGCTCGTACCGGTAGAGCCGCTGGTCGGCGAAGTTCACGAACACCACCAGCGGCACGCCGTCCTGTTCGGCCCCGGCCCAGGGCCGGCCGCCGTACTCGATGACCCTGCTGCGCACGTTCCACGGCTCGGGCAGGACCGACTCCTCGGTGCGGTCGGCGCGCCGCCGCACCAGCGTCCGCCGCCCGCCCTCGGTCGGCCGCGGCTCGGTCCACCACGCCTCGTCGCCCACGAAGCCCACGAACTCCGGCTTGCCGTCGTGCGCGGCGGCGAGGGCCGCGTCGATGGGCGAGGGCCACGAACCGTACGGCAGGATCTGCACGTTCTCCCCCACTCGTCTAGGCCGTCCGCAGGAAGCGGTCGAGGACACGGACGCCGAAGTGGAGCGCCTCGACGGGGACGCGCTCGTCGACTCCGTGGAACAGGGCGTGGTAGTCGAAGCTCTCCGGCAGCTTCAGCGGCGAGAAGCCGTACCCGGTGATGCCGAGGCGGGAGAACTGCTTGGCGTCCGTGCCGCCCGGCATGCAGAACGGCACCACGTGCCCCTCGGGTGCGAACGCCTCGACCGCGGCCCGCATCGACGCGAAGGTGGCCGAGTCCACCGGCGCCTCGAGCGCCACCTCACGGTGGTGGAATTCCCACTCCACGTCCGGGCCGGTCAGCCGGTCGAGGGTGGCGCGGAACTCGTCCTCGCCGCCGGGCAGGTACCGCCCGTCGACGTGTGCGACGGCCTCCCCCGGGATCACGTTGATCTTGTAACCGGCCTCGAACATCGTGGGGTTGGCGCTGTTGCGGATCGTCGCCTCGACGAGCCTGGCGGCCGGGCCGAGCTTCTCCAGGAGCGCGTCGACGTCCCGCAGGTCCGTGTCGATGCCGTACAGGGCGGCGAGTTCGGTGAGGGCGGCGCGGACGGTCGGGGTGAGCCGCAGCGGCCACTCGTACGCGCCGATCCGGGCGATCGCGGCGGCGAGCCGCGTCACCGCGTTCTCCCGGTTGACCCGGGAGCCGTGTCCGGCCCGTCCGCGCGCGGTGAGCTTCAGCCAGGCGGTGCCGCGCTCACCGGCCGCGATCGGGTAGATCTGCCGGCCGGCGCCGTCGTGGAAGGTGAACGCGCCGGACTCGCTGATGCCCTCGGTGCAGCCCTCGAACAGCGCGGCGTGCCGGTCGGCGAGGAAGGCGGAGCCGTCCTCGGCGCTGGCCTCCTCGTCGGCGGTGAAGGCGATCACCACGTCGCGTCGCGGCCGCAGGCCCTGCCGGGCCCAGGAGCGGACCACGGCCACGATCATCGCGTCCATGTTCTTCATGTCGACCGCGCCCCGGCCCCACACGACCCCGTCGCGGACCTCGCCGGAGAACGGATGCACGCTCCAGTCCTCTGCCTGTGCCGGCACCACGTCCAGGTGGCCGTGGACGAGCAGCGCGTCCGCCGACGGGTCGGTGCCCTCGATGCGGGCAACGACGTTGGTCCGGCCCGGGACGCGCTCCAGGAGCGTGGGGTCCAGGCCCGCCCCGGCCAGTTGCTCGGCGGCGTACTCGGCGGCCGGGCGCTCCCGGCAGTCACCGTCGCCCCGGTTGGTGGTGTCGATCCGGATGAGGTCGGACGTGAAGCGGACGACCTCGTCCAGCGCCTGCGCGTCAGCCATACTGCTCCTCCACCGCGGCCGAGACGATCGTGGTGACGGCCTTGAAGGTGCGGATTCCCTCGTACATGGTGGCGCTGGTGTAGGCCACCTTGCGCTCCCCGATGCGGTCCACGCCGGGCACCACGGTGGCGGCCATCGCCAGGTGCTCGGCGTCGAACTCGAGCGCGATGGTGAACGGGCCGCCCTGGACCGGTTGGTGACGGACCGCCAGTGCGGCCGCCTCCTTGGCCGCCGCGCGGATGTCGGCGGCGGTGCGGGTCGGCGTGCGGCACACGGCCGCGTACCGCGACACATGGTCCTTGACCGCGACCTTCAGCGCCTCGGGCGCGTATCCGAGCGCGTCCTCGCAGGCCACGTCGTCGCCGGTGACCAGGACGACGGGCACGCCGTACTCGGCGACCACGTGCGCGTTCAGGAGCCCCTCGCTCGCCCGTACGTCGTTCAGCCACACCCCGGTGATGGAGTTGGCGAGGTAGGTGTGGGCGAGGACGCCCTCCATGCCGGCGCCCGCGTGGTAGCCGACGAAGGCGATGCCGTCCACGTCGCCGTGCTGCACGCCCTCCACCATG
The DNA here is from genome assembly GCF_040608235.1 of Streptomyces sp. NPDC005202. Taxonomy (NCBI): domain Bacteria; kingdom Bacillati; phylum Actinomycetota; class Actinomycetes; order Kitasatosporales; family Streptomycetaceae; genus Streptomyces; species Streptomyces sp. NPDC005202. Next base: position 116,677 of record NZ_JBEXHW010000002.1, read on the forward strand.
GACAGCGACTTGTGTCGCCCGGTGAGCATCTGCGCCCGCTCGTCCAGCCGCTCCAGGAGCAGATTGCGCATGGTCCAGTGGGCCTCGTTGATCAGCACCTCGTCGGCGCCGCCGTCGAAGAAGCCCCGCACGGCGGCGTTGACGTCCGAGGTGAACATCGAGCGGCACCGCTCCCACTGGGATGTCCCCGGCAGCACATCGGCCGGCCAGGTCACACCGGTAGCGCCCTCCATGTCGGCGCTGATGAGGATCTTCATGCCGCCTCACGCTACGCGTTTGTGCGGAACCCCGGCCAGGCCTGTGGAAAACTCTCACCGGCCCAGACCAATGACGCCCCGGCCACCGCGGTGCCGGGGCGTCTCCTCAGCGTTCCAGGAAGTCGAAGAGCTCTTCCCAGCGGCTGGTGATGACGTCCGGGTCGAAGCGCTGCACGTTCCGCAGGGCCTGATCGCCCATGGAGTCGCGCAGTTGTTCGTCGGACATCAACCGCACGAGGTGGCGGGCGAGTTCGGAGGTGTTGCCGGGGCGGGCCAGCAGACCGTCCTCGTAGTGGGTGACGATCTCGCGGACGCCGGGCGCGCAGTCGAACGCCACGCAGGGCACGCCGCAGGCCATCGCCTCCAGCAGCACGAGCGGGAAGCCCTCGCCGCGGGAGGACTGGACGAAGACGGAGGAGGCACGCAGCGCCCCGGGCACGTCGTCGGTCTGCCCGGCGAAGTCCACCGAGTCGTCGAGTCCGAGCTCCGTGCACTGCCGCTTGAGGACCTCCTCGGCCTCTCCCCTGCCGTAGATGCGCAGGGTCCAGCCGGGCTCCTTCGGCGCCGCCTCGGCCCATGCGTCCAGGAGCAGGTCGACACCCTTCTCGTGAGAGAGCCGGCCGATGCTCGCCACCACCTTCTCGGTGCGGGGCGACGGCGTGACGGGCACGATCGGCAGCGGGTTGGGCATGAAGCCGACGTTGTTCATGCCCTCGCCCACCCAGCGGTCGGCGTCCTCCTGGGTGAGGGCCAGCATGCGGTCGACGTTCTTGTAGTGCCTCTTCACGCGCTGGAAGCGGGAGGACTTGCGCGCCGTGTCGAAGGACTCGTGGGTCATGCCGATGACGCGGTGTCCGGCGGTGTCCGCGAGCGCCACCCACTCCATCGCCCACACCTGGGTGACGACGATCATGGCGCCGGGCCGGGCGGCGCGGAACAGCGCCGAGAGCCGGTCGGCGGCGGCCCGCATGTGCGCCTCGTGACGGCGGACGGCCGGGTCGACGGGGCCGAGCAGGCGGCGCGGCTTGGGGCGGCCGGGCGGCCGCCGGGCGTACAGCGTCACCGTCTCGAACGGCGGGTCCTCACCCAGGTCCATCGGGTGGTTGGCCGGGGCGATGCCGACGAGCCGAACCCGGTGGCCGCGTCCGGCCAGCAGCTTGGCCATCTGGGCCTGCCAGCGGCCCACGCCGCCGAGTTCGTTGACCTCGTTGGCCACGAAGAAGATGTCACGCTGGGTCATCGGGCCTCTCCCGCAGGTCCGAAGAAACGGTCCACGATCTGTGCCGCGGCATCACCGCGGTCGTACTCGCCGTACTTGTCCACGAACTCCTTCAGCCGCGCCTCGTACTTCGTCTGGACGGCGGTCAGGTCGTCGATCACGGCGAAGAGTTCGTCCTCGGTGCGCGGGACGGGTCCCGGCGCCTCGGCAAGGAGGTCGAAGTACGTGCCGCGGGTGTCCTGGGCGTACTCCTCCCAGTCGTGGGCGTAGAACACAAGGGGGCGTTGCAGCAGCGCATAGTCGAACATCACCGAGGAGTAGTCGGTGATCAGACCGTCGGCGAGCAGCATCAGCGGGGTGATGTCCGGTTCGGCGCTCACGTCGATCACGCGTCCCGCCACCGACGGCGGCAGCGTGAGCCGGTTGAGGTAGTGCGCCCGCACGAGCAGCGTGTACTTCTCGCCGAAGCGTGCGGCGAAGCGCTCGACGTCGAACGGGAACTCGAAGCCCCGTACCCGGCCATCGGGACCGGCGCGGAAGGTGGGCGCGTACAGCAGCACCCGACGGCCCGGGTCGATGCCGAGGCGTTCGGCGAGCCGCTGCGCCTGAGGGTCGGGCGCGGCTACCTCCCGGGCCCGTACCAGGGCGTCGTTGCGCGGATAGCCGGTGCGCAGCAACTTCTCCTCGGGGATGCGGTAGGCGCGGGCCAGGGTGCGCACGTCGTGCTCGCTGCGCACCACGAAGTGGTCGAAACGGTCCAGGGCCTTCTGGTAGGCGCGCTGTTCCTGCTCGGACATCATCCGGTGGGTGGGCTCGTCGAAGCCCATCCGCTTCAGTGCCGAGCCGTGCCAGGTCTGGATGTAGGTGGTCTCCGGGCGCTTGGCGAGCCGCAGCGGGTAGCCCTGGTTGTCGATCCAGAACTCGGCCTGGGCGAGCGCCCTGAGGTAGCGCCAGGACCACCGGCGGACCAGCTCGACACCCTCCGGGAAGCCCTGGGGGCGGTCACCGGCGTACGACCAGATGGGTGTGATGGGGACGCCGCGGCGCCGCAGCTCCTCGTAGATGGCCCGCGGGCTGTCGCTGTACTGCTTGCCGAGGTGGCTCTCGAAGACCACCGTGCCCTTGCGGACCGGCAGCTTGCGCAGCATGCGGTCGTAGACCTGGAGCTTGCGGGTTCCGGAGTTGAGGTCCCGGCGCACGGCCCGGAGCTTGCGGTAGGCGCTCTTGGCGGCCCGCGCGGGGCGGCTGTGCAGGTTGCGGTCCACGGCGGCCCGCCCGGTGCGCGCGACCTGGCCGTGCTGGGTGAGCCGGAAGGCGAGGTGTCCCTTGGCGGACACCTGCGCCTCGAGCCGGTCCGCCATGAGCCGGGTGAGCCGGGGGCGGACGGGCACGGCCTCGGCGTGCTCCAGGTCGACGGTGCCGACGGTGAGCCGGCTCGTGGTCCGCTTGCCGTCCGCCGTGAGGTGCAGCCGGACGTCCCACACGTCGTCGACGATGCCCAGCGGCCTCAGCCGCCGGGCCAGCGGGACCTCGGCCCGCCAGGCGATCACGTCGCCCTCGTGGCGCACCACGGGCACCGGGAAGTGGAAGGTCTGCAGGCTGCGGCGCCGGGCGCGGAACTCCAGCTCGGCCGTGAGCTGCGCGTCCTGGGCGATCGTGTGCAGCGGGTTGACGATCTCGCCGGCGAGCACCACGTCGCCGCCGCTGGCCGCGTAGTCGGTGAGCCGGTTGCGCAGGGCCATCTGGTTCAGCGGCCTGGCGTGGTAGCCGAGGGTGGTGACGTCCAGGACGGCGCGCATCTTCGGGTCGTCCAGGTAGCGGTCGGTCCAGTAGATCCGGCCGTCCCGCTCGACCAGCGGCGCGGAGATCTTGTGCCGGTTGATCAGCGTGTCGATGGCCGGCATCAGGTCGGTCCAGTCCTCGCGCAGCAGCAGCTGGGCGCAGATGGCGTGCACCCGGTCGAGCTCGTCGTAGGCCGCCTCCGGGAAGTCCTGGACGTAGCCCCGGGCCAGCTCGGCGAAGCGGTGCCGGTAGTCGTCGTCGAGGAACGGCAGCTCCCGCAGGTACAGCACGAGGTCGTGCTTGAGGAACTTGATGTCCTTGCGCAGCTTCAGCTCGTCGAGGCGCCGGCGCTCCAGGATGGCGTCGATACGGCGGTGGATCTCGACGCGGTCGGCGAAGTTGCTGATCTCGCGGCGCCGGTTGCTGATCGACTTGACGGCGGTCTTCTCGACGACGTTCCAGAAGTAGACCGTGTTGGGGATGAGGGTGATCCGGCGCGCGGCCAGGTAGGCCTGCGCCGAGAAGAGCAGGTCCTCGTAGTGGATGCCCCGGGGGAAGGTGAGGTCGTTGTCGAGGAGGAACTCGCGCCGGTAGCACTTGTTGGTCGACAGGGTGTCGAAGACGAACAGGTCGGGCAGCTCGGCGGCGGAGTCGAGGGTGCGGGTGCCCCGGTACAGCCAGGGGTACCAGGGGACCCGCTTGTCGTGCCGGCTGTCGGTGTGCACCCGGATGCACAGGCCCGACACCAGGTCGGCGCCGGTGCGGTCGGCGGCCTCGATCATGTTGCGGCACGCGTTGCGTTCCAGGGTGTCGTCACTGTCCAGGAACATGACGTACCGCCCGCGGGCCACCTTGACGCCCTGGTTGCGGGGCTCTCCGCAGCCGCCGCTGTTCTCGGCGAGCCGGATCGCCCGGACCCGGTCGGGGTGGGCCGCGGCGAGCGCCTGCGCGACCTCATGGGAGCCGTCCGTCGAGCAGTCGTCGGCAATGATCACTTCGACATTCCGCAATGTTTGGTCGAGGACGGAACCGACGGCCGTCGGAAGTCGCTCTTCATCGTTGTAGACGATGACCACAACACTGACGTCCGGCTCGGGCGCGACGGTCGACACGGCCACCTCTCGTCTCTGTTCCGTTCCGTGTGCGGCAGGTGAACGCAACCCTACATGTTGTAGGGATCACGGAAGTCCCCGCCCCCTCCAAACTACGTCAATGCGACAATACGCCGCCCCACTGACACGCAGAGGGCTTCCGGTCCGGGGCCGTCACCAGGTGCGCCCCGCCACGAGCCACTTCGACGGCAGCTCGATCGGGGTGCCGTCGGGCGCGAACTCGGTGGTCGTCAGTGGGAGATCGCCGCTCGCGAGGACGGTGAGACCGGCCGCGCGGAGGTACTCCGGCACGGCGTCGTCGGCCACTTCGCCGGGGGCGATGCCGTGCCGGAAGATCGGCGCGAGCTTGGGCGGCGGGCCGGCGGGGCTGTGGGCCAGGCCGCCCAGGATCGCGCGGGCGGCCTCGGAGAGCTCGACGATGAAGGCCCGGCCGCGCTCGCCGACGAGGGCGGCGATCCCGTCGATCATCGGCTGCCGGTCGTCCGGCTCGCACTGGTGCAGCACGCCCCGCATGTAGACGTTGGCGTCGCCGAGCTCGGCGTGCAGGGTCTCGGCCTCGCCCTTCTCGGCGGCGTTCAGGCCCCGGTACGTGGCCTGGCCGACCGGGTCGGCGTGCCGGGCGTGGTCGAGGGCCGCCTCGGCCAGGTCGGCGCCGACGACGTGCGGGAAGCGGTCGGCGAGGAAGCGGGTCTGGGTTCCGTTGCCGCAGCCGAGGTCGACCAGCGGCAGACCGGGGTCGGTCAGGTGCGGTTCGAACAGGGGCAGATGGAGGCCGGCGGTCAGCGCGGGCTCCGCGTCCCAGAACACCGCCCCCGGTTCGTCGGGCGCCTCGCGCCAGAAGCCCTCCCAGGCCTCCCGGTACCGACTCGTCACGCTCATGCCCAACTCCCCAGGGTGCGAAGCCGATCCGCCATAAGTGACGGGCCAGTACGGTGTATCGCGACGGGGTCACGGTCACAAGCGCCCGGCGTATTCCTTCACGGCGCGTGCGACCTGCGCCCGCGGTCGCACGCCCGGTGCGCCCCGCGGGGGCGTGGGTGGGCCTCGCCGTGAAAGGGCGGGCTGTCCGCCGCTCACGCCCGCGGATGTCACCCTCGGCGCGAACCGCTCTGCCCCGTGCTCGCGGCGGACCCACAGGAGCAGCCCACGCCGGGGCGCCGCCGGCCGGCGGCTCGCCTGCGGATGCAAGCCTCAGGCGAACTCGGCGGCCCGTCCCGTGCTCGCGGCCGGTCCCGTGCCCGTGGCCCGGCGTCGTGTCCGCGCACCCGGGTCCCTCACGGGCGTCAGCGCCTCGGCAGCGTCAGTTCGAACCGGACGGTCTTGCCGGTGCTCGCCCGGCTGGCGCCCCACTCGCGGGCGAGGGTGCTGACCACGCGCAGTCCGCGCCCGGACTCGTCGCCGGGACCTGCGCTCAGCAGCGTGGGCAGGTCGTGGTCGTCGTCGTCCACCTCGCACAGCAGCGTGTCGCCGCGGATGAGCCGCAGCTCGACGGGACGGCTGTGGGAGTGCCCTACGGCGTTGGTGACGAGCTCGCTGACCATCAGCTCGGCGGAGTCGGCGAGCCTGGCCAGGCCCCACTCGTGGAGTTGCTCCCGGACCACGGCACGGGCGCGGCCCACCTCCGCGGGGTCGAGGGCGAACCGCCACTCGGCGACGTCGTCCGGCTCGATGCCGTTGAGGCGGGCCATCAGCAGGGCCACGTCGTCCTTGCGCCCGCCTCGCGTGTTGAGGGCGCGGATGATCGTGTCGCAGGCGTCGTCCATGGATGCGGCCGGGTGGGCCGCGGACTCGCACAGCGTGGCGAGCCCGACACCGATGTCCTCGCCGCGCACCTCGACCAGCCCGTCGGTGCACATCACCAGCCGGTCGCCGGGCTCCACGCGCACGCGTACCGCCTCGAAGGGCACCCCGCCGACACCGATGGGCGCCCCCGTGGGCAGGTCGAGCAGCTCGCTACGGCCGTCCTCGGCGCGCACCAGGACCGGTGGGATGTGGCCCGCGTTGGCGAGGTGCAGCTCGCTCGTGATCGGGTCGTAGACGGCGTACAGGCAGGTCGCGAGATAGGTGTCGCCGAGCCGCTGGGCGAGGTCGTCGAGGTTGCGCAGCAGCTGGGCGGGCGGCAGGTCGAGGGCGGCCATGGTCTGTACGGCCGTACGCAACTGGCCCATCATGGCGGCCGAGTTGAGGCCATGGCCCATGACGTCGCCGACGACGAGGGCGGTGCGGGCGCCGGGCAGTTTCACGGAGTCGAACCAGTCGCCGCCGACCCGGCCCAGCAGCGTGCCGGGCAGGTACCGGGTGGCGATGTCGCAGCCCGCCCGGCGCGCCGGGATGTGCGGCAGCATGCTGTCCTGGAGGGTCTCGGCGACGCTCTCCTGGTAGGTGTACATGCGGGCGTTGTCGAGCACGAGGCCCGCGCGGGCGGCGAGTTCGGCGCCGGTGACCTTGTCCATGTCGTTGAACTCGGCGCGCTCGGGGTGGCGCAGCAGGATCATGAAGCCGAGGACGACGTTGCGCGCCTTCAGGGGCACGACGAGCATGGAGCGGCCCGTGATCAGGGGCCGGATGTCGCGCTTTTCGAACTGCGAGGCGATGGCGTGGCCCATCTCCTCGCTGATGCGCGGTACGAGCACGGGCTCGCCGGTGGTCATGCACTGGAAGAACGGCGTGTGCGCCGGGAACGGCATGGCCTCGCCGACCGGGACGACGTCGTCCCAGCGGCCGGGTTCGTCGGTGTGCTCGACGGCGACCCGGTGCCACATGGTGGTGGTGTCCGGCACGCCTTCCGGGAACCCCTCGCCGGCCACGACCTGTTCGCGCAGATAGGTGCCGGCGACATCGGTGAAGCGCGGGACGACGGCCCTGCTGACCTCGATGATGGTCTTTGCCAGGTCGAGCGAGGTGCCGATGCGGCCGCTGACCTCGTTGAGGAACTCCAGGCGCTCGCGCACGGCGGCGTACTCGAGGTCCTCTCCCTCGTCGTCGGCCGCCTCCTCCGGCACGGGCAGGCCCTGTGCCACGGCCCGTGCGGCCCGCTCGCGGCGCGCCTTGCGCTCGGCCCGCCGGGGCACGCCCCAGTCGGGGGTGACGGGCACCCGGTCGTTCTGGCTGAACTCCAGGACCGGGTAGCCCAGTTCGAGGACCTGCGCGACGATGCGGGCGCTCTCGTCGACACTCATGCTGGGCAGGATCTCGGGCAGCCGGCGGGCGAGGTCCTCGGCGCCGGGAAAGTCGGTGTGCAGGGCGAACGCGGGCGCGATGCGCTCGAACGGCCCGGCTTCGTCGGCCTCGTCGTGGTCGTGGTGGCGCAGTCCGTCCGCGTCGGCGGCGAGTACCAGCAGCCGCTCCCGGCCGGGGCCCACCAGCGGGTACGCCCACCACAGGACGTCGGCCCTCCCCCACCCTTCGGGCGGGGGGACCCCCCTCTCGCTCCGCTCGCGCTCGGGCACGGTGAGACGGGCATGGCCCGCGGCCGGATAGGACAGCCGCCCGTCCAGGGAGGACTCCAGGTCGGGTCCGAGTCCGTCGTAGGCGGCGTGCACCCGGTACGGGGTGTCCTGGGCCTCCTCGGACAGCGCGCCGGAGACGGGGAGCAGGTCGACAGCCGGCCGGCCGATCGCCTCCTCCTTGGGGGTGCCGAACAGCCGCCGCGCGCCCCTGCTCCAGTGGGACACCAGGCCGTCGCGGTCGACGACGACCACGGCCAGTGGGACACGGCCGGCCGCGATGCCTCCCGTCACCGCGCCGTCCCCAGCTCCGCGGCTGGGAGGTGTGTCCCTCTCGGTGCCACGGTGCATGGCCAAGGCCCTCTCTCTCCCCACGGCTCCGCAAGATCTGCTCCCCCGCCCACCACCGTACGGCGGCGGCCGGTTGCGATGTGTGGCAAATCTGGAATTGGTTTCAGCGGGGCGCACCGGCGCGCAGACGCGCGCCCCCTCGCGGCCCGGTCAGTCCTCGTGCCCGAGCTGAAGATCCCGTTCCGTGCGTCCCCCGCCCGCCACCTGCAGCACTGTGGCCACCGGCGGGTAGCCGGCCGCGATCACGGTGTACTCGCCGGAAGACAGGTCGACGAACCGGAACGTTCCGTCGGGTCCGGTGGTGAGCGTGTCGACGACGTTGCCGGCGGCGTCGAGGAGGGTCACGCGCGCGTCCTCGACGGGCCGACCGCCACTGGCCCGGACGGTCCCGCGCAGCACGGCGCCGCCCGCGAGCTCGACGTCCTGACGGGTCTCCCGGGAGGCCTGCACGCTGACGGGGAGCGCGGCCGGGCGGAAGGCGGGCGCGCTGGCGGCGAGGGTGTACTCCCCGGCGACCAGCTCGGTGATGACGTAGCCGCCCTCGCGCCCGCTGCGGGTGCTGGCGACGACCTCCCCGTGCACGTTGGTCAGCGTGACCGTGGCGTCCCGTACGGGAGTGCCGTCCGCGGTGCGTACGCTGCCCGCGAGGCGTCCGGCGCCGCCGAGGACGACGTCGAGTTCGACGGGCCGCTCGCCGACGGTCACGGAGACCGCCTGGGGCTGGTGACCGCCGGCCGCGGCGATCAGGACGTACGAGCCCGAGCCCGGCGTGGACAGCGCGTACCGCCCGTCCTCGCCGCTCGCGCCCCGGCCGATCTGCTGTCCGGAGATGTCGATCAGGGTGAGCGCCGCGCGGGGCACGACGGTCCCGTCGGGGTGCTGCACGGTGCCGCAGACGGGGACGCCGGCGGGATACGGCGAACGGGCCTGCGGAACGGTCGGGTTCGCCTGCGCGGGCTCCGTCCCGGGGGTGGGGGCGTTGTGGGACACCAGTGGTTTCTCCTTGAGGAAGAAGGCGATGAGCAGGCCGAGGACGAGCACCGGCACGAGGTAGAGGAAGATCCTCGGCATGGCGTCGGCGTACGCCCGCACGTAGGCGTCGCGCAGGGCCGGGGGCAGCGTGCGCACCAGTTGCGGGGTGATCGACTCGGGGTCGGGGAGCGTGGCACCCGCGCGCGGGGGGATGCGTTGTTCCAGGGCGTCGGTGAGCCGGTCGGCGAACAGGGTGCCGAAGATCGCGGCGCCGACGCTGCCGCCGATCTGCCGGAAGTAGTTGTTGGCGCTGGTGGCGGTGCCGAGGTCGGCGGGGCGCACGGAGTTCTGCACGGCGAGGACCAGGACCGGCATCACCATGCCGATGCCGGCGCCGAGGACGGCCATCCAGATGCTGTAGTGCAGCCGGGGCGTGTCGACCTGGAGGCGGGAGAGCAGCCACATGCCGACGGCGGAGAGGGCGCCGCCGAGGATCGGGTAGATCTTGTAGCGGCCGGTGTGACTGATGAGCTGCCCGGAGACGATCGACGCCCCCACGATGCCGCCCATCATGGGCAGCATCAGCAGGCCGGACTCGGTGGCCGAGGCCCCGTCGACCATCTGCAGGAAGGTGGGCAGGTAGCTGGCCGCGCCGAACAGCGCGACGCCGATGACGAGGCCGACCAGGCCGCTGACATTGAAGACGGAGTCCTTGAACAGCCGCAGCGGGATGAGGGGTTCGACGGCGAAGCGCTCCACGACGAGGAACAGGACGGCGGCCACCGCTGCGCCCGCGCCGAGGCCGAGGATGACGCGCGAGTCCCAGGCGTACTCGGTGCCGCCCCAACTGGTCAGCAGCACCAGGCAGGTCGAGGCCGCCGCGAGCAGCAGGGCGCCGAGGACGTCGAAGCGGCCCCTGGTCCCGGGTCTCGGCAACTTCAGGACGAGGGTGACGACGGCCAGGGTGACCAGGCCGAAGGGCACGTTGACGTAGAAGCACCACCGCCAGGAGAGGTGGTCGGTGAAGTAGCCACCGAGCAGCGGCCCGGCGACGGAGGCCAGGCCGAAGGCGGCGCCGATGAGCCCCATGAAGCGGCCACGCTGCCTCGGCGGCACGATGTCCGCGATGATGGCCTGTACGCCGATCATGAGTCCGCCCGCGCCGACGCCCTGGACGGCGCGGAAGGCGATCAGCTGGTCCATCGTCTGCGCCCGGCCCGCGAGCGCGGAACCGACGACGAACACCGCGATGGCGAACTGGAAGACGCCCTTGCGGCCGCACAGATCGCCGAGCTTGCCGTAGACGGGCAGTCCGACCGTGGCCGTGAGCAGGTAGGCGGTGATCGCCCAGGACATCTTGTCCAGGCCGTGCAGCTCACCGACGATCTTCGGGAGCGCGGTGGCGACGATCATCTGGTCCAGAGCGGCCAGCAGCAGCGCGAGCATCAGCCCGACGAAGACCAACCGCACCCGGTGCGGGCTCGGTTCAGCGCTTCGGACCGGCGGCGGGGCGGGGATCTCGGGGGGCGCCACGGCCGGTTGGTCCTGCACCAGAGTGATCCCGCCCACGTACCGCTCCCCTCGTCGCGCCTACTGCACAATTCCCGCGTAAAGCGACAACTACGAACAAGCGCGACGAGTTACGGCACACCGCCGAGTCGCAAGGAGATCCACTCGAACCGGTGAGGCGCCAACGAGCCCTGGCGAGTTACCTGTTGGGTAAACCCCTGGCGAATCCGGCGAAGGGGCTACTTCTCGACCTCGGCGGCGAGCTTGGCGAGCATCGCGTCGTAGATCCGGGCGAGGCCCTTGGGCGCGAAGGCCTTCTCGAAGAAGCCGCCGATGCCGCCGGCCCCCTTCCAGGTGGTGGTGACGACGACCCGGGACCTCCCCTCGCCGGCCGGGGTGACGCGCCAGGTGGTGACCATGGAGGAGTTGCGGTCCTTCTCGACGAGCTCGCCGTCGGTGGGCTCGCTGACCTCCATCAGGCAGTCACGGACCCGCTTACTGGTGGCCTGGAGCTTCCAGTGGACGAGGGTGCCCTCGCCATCCCCGCCCTCGCGCACCTCGTACTCGCTGAAGTGCTCGGGCAACAGCTTCTCGCGGGTGCCGCTGTAGTCGGCGAGGGCGTCGAACACCTTCTCCGCGTCCGCCGCGACGACCCGCTCCGTAGTGGCCTCGACCTGCGCCATGGGGTTCCTCCAGGACATCCGTTCTCGGGCTTGGGGCAAGCCAACCACCCCGCTCCCCGGCCGCCAAATCGGGGTCGACAAGTGACCGATCGGGGTGCACCGGGCGATCGGAAATGGCACGCGCACGATCATGGGAACATGTGTTCTATTCTATGGGCAGTGCTACCGAGGAGGCGTCATGCGCTGGGAGAACCTCACCGTGGACTCCGGCCACAGCCGGGCCGACGCCGCGCTGTTCGGCGCGGACGCGGTGACCACCCGCACCTTCGACACGCCCGAATTCCGCGGGATCACCTTCCACGAGATCCGGGCCCGCTCGATCATCAACCGGGTGCCGGGCGCCTCGCGCATGCCCTTCGAGTGGACTGTCAACCCCTACCGGGGCTGCACGCACGCGTGCGTGTACTGCTTCGCCCGCAAGACGCACAGCTACCTGGACCTCGACACGGGCATCGGCTTCGACACCCAGATCGTGGTCAAGGTGAACGCTCCGGACCTGCTGCGCCGCCAGCTGGCCTCGCCTCGGTGGCAGGGTGAGCACATCGCGATGGGCACCAACGTGGACTGCTACCAGCGTGCCGAGGGCCGCTACCGCCTGATGCCGGGCATCCTGGCCGCCCTGCGCGACCACGCGAACCCCTTCTCGATCCTGACCAAGGGCACGCTGATCCTGCGTGACCTGGAGCTGCTGAAGCAGGCGTCGGAGGTCACCGACGTCGGCATCTCCGTCTCCGTCGGGTTCACCCACCCCGAGCTGTGGCGCACCGTCGAGCCGGGCACGCCCGCGCCGGAGCGCCGCCTGGACGTCGTACGGACGCTCGGCGAGCACGGCATCGGCTGCGGGGTGCTGATGGCGCCGGTGATCCCCTTCCTGAGCGACCACCCGGCCCAACTGCGCGCCACCGTGCGGGCGATCGCGGAGGCCGGGGCCACGTCCGTCACGCCGCTGGTGCTGCATCTGCGGCCCGGCGCCCGCGAGTGGTTCATGGCCTGGCTCGGGCAGCACCACCCGCACCTGGTGCGCCGTTACGAGCGGCTGTACGCCGAGGGTGCCTACGCCCCGAAGTGGTACCAGCGCCGGATCACCCGTCAGGTCCACGACCTGGCCCAGGAGTACGGCATCGGGCCCACGCGCGCGGGGATGCCGCGACGCATCCGGCCGCCCGAGCCGGTTCCGCCCACGATGTCCGAACCGACCCAACTCACGCTCATCTGAGATAGTTTCAAAGGCATCCCGCGACCCAATTGGGTCAAGTATTGTCAGAACGCGTTCTTCCGAAGGTGCTTTCCGGGACGATGCGGCGAGGACCGTGAGCCTCGCGGTCCGCAGCCTCTCCGTCCCGGGAGGACACGGATGAGAAAACGCGCTGCCGTGCTGTGCGGTGCCGCCGTCGTCGTGGCCGGTTCGTTCACGGCCGTCCCCGCCGACGCGAGCACGCCGCACACCGCGGTCACCGCTCAAGCCGCCAAGCTCACTTGGAAGAAGTGCGGCACCACCGACTATCCGACGCTCCAGTGTGCGTCCGTGAAGGTGCCGCTCGACTACAAACATCCGTCCGGGCAGAAGATCACGCTGGCGCTGTCCCGCGTCCCGCACACCGCGAAGACGTACCAGGGACCCCTGCTGGTCAACCCCGGCGGTCCCGGCGGCAGCGGTCTGACGCTCGCCGGATTCGTCGCTCCTCGCTGCCCAAGGCGGTCGCGGCCCAGTACGACGTCATCGGCTTCGACCCGCGCGGGGCGGGCGCGAGCAAGCCGGCGCCGGACTGCAAGCCGGGCTACTTCAAACCGGTGCGCCCGGACTCGGTGCCGAGCACGCCCGCGATCGAGAAGGCCAACCTCATGCGCGCCCGGTCCTTCGCCGCCGCCTGCGGCAAGAAGTACGCGAGCCTGCTGCCGTACATCAACACCATCAGCGCCGCCACGGACATGGACTCGATCCGGCAGGCCCTCGGCGCGAAGAACATCAATTACTTCGGTTACTCGTACGGCACCTACCTCGGCGCGGTGTACGCCAAGCTCTTCCCGGAGCGGGTCCGCCGTCTGGTCCTGGACTCGATCGTCGATCCGACCGGCGTCTGGTACGACGACAACATCCAGCAGGACTACGCCTTCAACGACCGCCACCTCGCCTTCATGGCATGGGTCGCCAAGTACAACTCGACCTACAAACTGGGCACCGACCCGGTCAAGGTCGAGGCCAAGTGGTACGCGATGCGGGCGGCGCTCGCCAAGAAGCCCGCGGGCGGGAAGGTCGGCGCCTCCGAACTGGAGGACACCTTCATCCCGGGCGGCTACTACAACGGCTACTGGCCCGATCTCGCCCAGGCGTTCGCGGCCTAGTGAACAACAAGGACTCCGCCCCGCTGGTCGAGGCCTACGACGACTTCGCCGCCGTCGACGCCTCCGGTGACAACGCTTACAGCATCTACACCTCCGTGCAGTGCCGTGACGTCGCCTGGCCACGCGACTGGAACCAGTGGCGCAAGGACAACTGGGCGGTGTACGACAAGGCGCCGTTCATGGCATGGAACAACGCCTGGTACAACGCGCCGTGCGCGTTCTGGCCGACGTCCTCGCCGCGGCCGGTGAACGTCGCCAACGGCAAGCTGCCGCCGGTGCTGCTGTTCCAGGCGACCAACGACGCGGCCACCCCGTACGAGGGCGGTGTCACGGTGCACCACCTGCTGGCGCGCTCGAGGCTCGTCGTCGAGCAGGGCGGCGGGAACCACGGCATCACGCTGAGCGGTAACAGCTGCCTGGACAAGTACCTGACGACGTACCTGACCGACGGCAAGGTGCCGCGCGGCCACTACGGCGTGGCCGACGCGGTGTGCCAGAAGCTGCCGGACCCGAAACCGCTGAGCAGCAAGGCAGCGTCCGTCTCGGCATCCACCTCGGGGTCCGCCTCGGGGGCCGCATCCTCGCGCGGTGCGACGCTGCACGAGCTGGTCGGCTTCCGCGGCTGAGCGGCCGGGCCGACTCCCGGGGCTGCCGCCAAGCAGCCCGACGGCCCGTCGGGGACGGGTGTTGTCAGACCCATCGTCCACCATGGACACATGAGCGAACTGACCAGGATTCCCGCCCCCGACGGGGTCGCCCCCGCCGCGCAGTACACCCACGTCGTCATGGGCGCCGGCCGCTTCGTCGCGATCTCCGGCCAGCTCGCCCTGGACGAGGACGGCACGCTCGTCGGGGAGGGCGACGCCGCCGCCCAGGCCCGCCAGGTCTTCACAAACCTCCGCCGCTGTCTGGCCGCCGCCGGCGCGACCTTCGACGACGTCGTCAAACTCACCTACTTCGTCACGGACATGGCCCACATGCCGGCCATCCGCGCGGCCCGCGCCGAGCACATACCGGACGACCGCCTGCCGACGGCCTCGGCCGTACAGGTCGCCTCCCTCGTCCGCCCGGAGTTCCTGATGGAGATCGAGGCGTTCGCGGTCGTGGACGCATGACCGTGGACGGGGCCGAGGTGCCCGAGGTGCGGTACGTCAAGGGCTTGCGGGGCCGACCAGGTCACCTCGGCTGCGGAACGCGCGCCAGCGCGTGCACCGCCGCCTGAGCGAGCGACGGATGCGCGAGGGCCTCGTTCAGGACGGGCCGGGCGCGGGCGTCGCCCAGTGTGCCGAGCCCCTCCACGCAGGCGAGCGCCACGCGGCGGTACGGGTCGTGCGGGCGGAGCCGGCGTTCCAGCGTGGTGATCAGCGCAGGCACGGACTCGGGGGCACGCATCTCGACCAGGAGCCGTACGGGATGGAGGGCGTAGGCGACGCGCAGTTCATTGGTGGCGAGGGCGGCGGCCGCGCGCGCCGTGCGGGGGTCGCCGAGCCGGGCCAGGGCATAGGCGGCGGAGGCACAGCGCTGCGGGTCGCGGTGGTTGAGGAGCAGCACGAGGGACTCGAAGGCACGCCGGTCGCCCGCCAGCCCCAACCGGAACGCGGCCAGCTCCCTGGCCCACAGCGGCTGCCCGGGCGCCGTGAGGACACCGGCCAGTACGTCCGGGTCCTCGGTGGCCACCAGATGCTCGTACGCCGCCGAACCGCCCGACTCCTGCCGTAAGCGCTCCGTGAGTGATCGCAACTCTTCGTCCACGAAGCCCAGCCTAGGGGCGTCGCCCCAGGCGCGGGACCTACATCACAAACTCGGGGGCTGGCGCGCTCGTTACCCGCGGGTTAAGCTCAGACGAGCGAGTTACCCACTCGCGCAGACTTGCAGTGGCCTGGTGACGCAGCCACTGCGAGTGTTGTCGGTTCGGTACACCAGGTACCTCAGTACGACTCGGCTCCGGGACAGAGCCGGTCGGTCTCAGCCGCTCCCCGGGCGTGTGCGCGCCCGCGGCGACGGCACCGGGCGTGTGCGCTCGCAGCCCGGCAACACCCGCAACCCTTTTCCGCACCCGGTGCGCCGTTCGGCGCACCGGGGGCGTTCCCAGTCGTCACCCTCATTCCAGGAGTCCCGCGATGGCCACTCCCCTCTCCAACACCCCTCTGTCCCCGCTGAAGACCATTGCCGTCGTCGGCCTCGGCACCATGGGCACCGGCATCACCGAAGTCCTCGCCCGCGCCGGCCGCGAGGTCATCGGCATCGACATCAGCGAAGCCGCGGCCGCCAAGTCCGTCGCCGCCCTGGAGTCCTCGACCTCCCGTGCCGTGCAGCGCGGGCGCCTGACCGAGCAGGAGCGCGCGGACGTCCTCGCCCGCGTGCGCACCTCCACCGACCTCACGGCCGCGGCCGACGCCGACCTGGTCATCGAGGTGGCCCCGGAGTCGTACGAGATCAAGCAGCAGATCTTCCGGGGGCTGGACGGCATCGTGCGGCCCGAGACGATCCTGGCGACCGGAACCAACGCGCTGTCCGTCACGCGCCTGGCCGCCGACTCGGCCCACCCCGAGCGCGTGCTCGGCCTGCACTTCTTCAACCCGGCCCAGGCGATGAAGCTGGTGGAGGTCGTCTCCTGCGTCCTGACCGCGCCGCAGGCCGTCGCCGCGGTCACCGACCTCGCCCTCGAGCTCGGCAAGGAGCCCGTCGCGGCCGGCGACCGGCCCGGATTCGTCGCCGACGGGCTGCTGTTCGGCTACCTCAACCAGGCCGCCGCCATGTACGAGGCGAAGTACGCCTCCCGCGAGGACATCGACGCCGCGATGCGGCTCGGCTGCGGCCTGCCCATGGGCCCGCTCGCGCTGCTCGACCTCATCGGCATCGACACCGCCCGCACGGTCCTGGAGGCCATGTACGCCGAGTCGCGCGACCGGCTGCACGCCCCCGCTCCGATCCTCAAGCAGCTCAGCGAGGCCGGTCTGACGGGCCGCAAGGCGGGCCGCGGCTTCTACACCTACGAGGCTCCGGGCAGCGGGACCGTCGTGCGGGACGCCCTGACCCCGCTGGACGGCGACACGCTGGTCCCGGGCCGTCCCGTCCGCTCCGTCGGCGTCGCGGGCTCGGGCACCATGGCCTCGGGCATCGCCGAGGTCTTCGCCAAGGCCGGGTACGACGTGGTGCTCGCCGCCCGCAGCGAGGAGAAGGCACAGGCCGCCAAGGCCCGTATCGGCAAGTCGCTTTCACGCTCTGTCGACAAGGGCCGGCTGACCGCCGAGGCCGCCGCGCAGACCCTGGACCGGATCACGGCGACGGGCAGCTACGACGACTTCGCCGAAGTGGACCTGGCCGTCGAGGCCGTCGCCGAGAACCTGGAAGTCAAGCAGCAGCTGTTCGCGACGCTGGACAAGGTCTGCAAGCCGGGCGCGGTCCTGGCCACCACCACCTCCTCGCTGCCCGTCGTCGCCTGCGCCCGCGCCACCTCGCGCCCGCAGGACGTGATCGGCATGCACTTCTTCAACCCGGCGCCGGCCATGAAGCTGGTCGAGGTCGTCCGTACGGTGCTGACGGCGGACGATGTCCACGCGACGGTCCGCGAGGTCTGCGTCAAGATCAAGAAGCACGCCGTCGACTGCGGTGACCGGGCCGGATTCATCGTCAACGCCCTGCTGTTCCCCTACCTCAACAACGCGATCAAGATGGTGCAGGAGCACTATGCGTCTCTTGACGACATCGACGCGGCGATGAAGCTCGGCGGCGGCTACCCGATGGGCCCCTTCGAACTGCTGGACGTCGTCGGCCTCGACGTCTCGCTGGCCATCGAGAAGGTCCTCCACCGCGAGTTCCGCGACCCGGGCCTGGCCCCGGCGCCGCTCCTGGAGCACCTGGTGGCCGCGGGCTGCCTCGGCCGCAAGACGGGCCGCGGCTTCCGCGAATATGCCCGCCGCTGAGCGTCCCGGCGACTGGTTCCGAGGGGGGCGGGAGTGGGGAGGCCTGCTCGATCCGGCGGCCTCTCCCCCGCCCGCCGAGGGCGGGGGAAATCGGGGACATGCGCATCAAGCTGCGCACATGCAGTACGTTCG
Organism: Streptomyces sp. NPDC005202; assembly: GCF_040608235.1. NCBI lineage: Bacteria > Bacillati > Actinomycetota > Actinomycetes > Kitasatosporales > Streptomycetaceae > Streptomyces > Streptomyces sp. NPDC005202. The sequence goes on from NZ_JBEXHW010000002.1 coordinate 134,409, forward strand.
GGTCATGTCCCAGCCCGCCAAGTCCTCACGTACACCAGCTACGCCCGACGCGCCGGAAAATGCCGCAGGCTCTCGCGCCGCCGCCCAACGGCTCAAGATGCGCCGGGAGCTGGCGGCCGCCGCGATGGAGCTGTTCGCGACCAAGGGGTACGAGGCAACCACCGTCGACGAGATCGCCGCGGCGGCCGGGGTCGCCCGCCGCACCTTCTTCCGTCACTTCCGCTCCAAGGAAGAGGCGATCTTTCCCGACCACGACGACACCCTGATCCGCGCCGAGGCGGTGCTCAACGCCGCGCCCGCGCACGAGCACCCCCTCGACACGGTGTGCCGCGGCATCAAGGAAGTCATGAAGATGTACGCGGCCCGGCCGGAGATCTCGGTCGCCCGCTACAAGCTGACGCGCGAGGTCCCCACGCTGCGCGAGGCGGAGATCGCCTCCGTGGCCCGCTACGAGCGCCTCTTCACGCGCTACCTGCTGGGCCACTTCGACGAGCACGCGCACGCCGACGACGCCAACGACGACCCGCTGCTCGCCGAAGTCGCCGCGTCGGCCGTGGTCACCGCGCACAACCACGTGCTGCGCCGCTGGCTGCGGGCTGGCGGCCAGGGGGACGTCGAGGCGCAGCTCGACCACGCCTTCGCGATCGTACGCAAGACGTTCGGCACCGGGATCGGGGCCGGCCGGACTCAGGCGCCCAAGCCCGCCTCCGCGGCGGTCTCCCAGCAGGGCGAGGTCCTGGTGACGGTCGCCCGCACCGATGCTCCCCTCGAGGAGGTCATGCGGACCATCGAGGAGGCGCTGAAGGACCGCTGAGCGCCTGCTGAACGCGCTTCGTCGCTGTGATGACGGCCACCCCACGGGGTGGCCGTTTTGGCATGTCAGGGCCCCTTTTCGAACGGCTTTGGGAGCCAATTCGATCGATCATCGCTCATTTGTTACGTAAAGATTTCACCTGAGAGAAAGTTCTGGCACTCAGTGCCTTGCCAGGTGACACGCGGTGTCATACGTTGAAGGTGTCCGGGCGGCCGGCGTACAGAGACCGTACGCACGCCGGCTGTCCCCGCAAGCCGCCGGCCTGCGCGCCCGGACGCCTGCGTCACAGGCAACCTCCCGCGCCACAAAGCGCTGCCGAAGCACCACCCGCCGAACCGACGGCAACCCTCACCCACCCTCAGCAGCACCGACGTAACCCTCAGCGCCCCTCCCTCAGGGCGCTTATCGCCGGAGGCAACACCGTGACCGTGAAGGACATCCTGGACGCGATCCAGTCGCCGGACACCACGCCCGCCGACTTCGCCGCTCTGCCGCTCCCCGAGTCGTACCGCGCCATCACCGTGCACAAGGACGAGACGGAGATGTTCGCGGGCATACCCACCCGCGACAAGGACCCGCGCAAGTCGCTGCACCTGGACGAGGTGCCGCTGCCCGAACTCGGCCCGGGCGAGGCCCTGGTGGCCGTCATGGCCTCCTCGGTCAACTACAACTCGGTGTGGACCTCGATCTTCGAGCCGCTGCCGACCTTCGGCTTCCTGGAGCGCTACGGCAAGCTCTCGGAGCTCACCAAGCGCCACGACCTGCCGTACCACATCATCGGCTCCGACCTCGCGGGCGTCGTCCTGCGCACCGGCCCCGGCGTCAACGCCTGGAGGCCCGGCGACGAGGTCGTCGCCCACTGCCTGTCCGTCGAGCTGGAGTCCTCCGACGGCCACAACGACACCATGCTCGACCCCGAGCAGCGCATCTGGGGCTTCGAGACCAACTTCGGCGGCCTCGCCGAGATCGCGCTGGTGAAGTCCAACCAGCTGATGCCGAAGCCCGGCCACCTGAGCTGGGAGGAGGCCGCCGCCCCCGGCCTGGTCAACTCCACCGCCTACCGCCAGCTGGTCTCCCGCAACGGCGCCGACATGAAGCAGGGCGACAACGTGCTCATCTGGGGCGCCAGCGGCGGCCTGGGCTCGTACGCCACGCAGTTCGCCCTCGCGGGCGGCGCCAACCCCATCTGCGTCGTCTCCAGCGAGCAGAAGGCGGACATCTGCCGCTCCATGGGCGCCGAGGCGATCATCGACCGCAACGCCGAGGGCTACAAGTTCTGGAAGGACGAGCACACCCAGGACCCCAAGGAGTGGAAGCGCTTCGGCAAGCGCATCCGCGAACTCACCGGCGGCGAGGACGTCGACATCGTCTTCGAGCACCCCGGCCGTGAGACCTTCGGCGCCTCGGTCTACGTCACCCGCAAGGGCGGCACCATCGTCACCTGCGCCTCCACCTCGGGCTACAACCACGAGTACGACAACCGCTACCTGTGGATGTCCCTGAAGCGCATCATCGGCTCGCACTTCGCCAACTACCGCGAGGCCTGGGAGGCCAACCGGCTGATCGCGAAGGGCAAGATCCACCCGACGCTGTCGAAGGTGTACTCCCTCGAGGACACCGGTCAGGCCGCCTACGATGTGCACCGCAACCTCCACCACGGCAAGGTCGGCGTGCTGTGCCTCGCCCCCGAGGAGGGCCTGGGCGTGCGCGACGAGGAGATGCGCGCCAAGCACATCGACGCCATCAACCGCTTCCGGAACATCTGAGGACGGCGGAGGTCACAGATGACTGAGCGTCAGTCGCCGCAAGCGCAAAAGGAAAGGGACCGGCCGTGGCTCATGCGCACGTACGCCGGTCACTCCACGGCCGAGGCGTCCAACGAGCTGTACCGGCGCAACCTCGCCAAGGGGCAGACGGGTCTGTCGGTGGCGTTCGACCTGCCGACGCAGACCGGCTACGACCCCGACCACGTCCTCGCCCGCGGCGAGGTCGGCCGGGTCGGGGTGCCGGTCGCGCACCTGGGTGACATGCGCCGGCTGTTCCAGGACATCCCCCTGGAGCAGATGAACACCTCGATGACGATCAACGCCACGGCCATGTGGCTGCTGGCGCTCTACCAGGTCGTCGCGGAGGAGCAGGGCGCGGACATCACCAAGCTCCAGGGCACGACCCAGAACGACATCGTCAAGGAGTACCTGTCCCGCGGCACGCACGTCTTCCCGCCGGGACCGAGCCTGCGCCTGACGACGGACATGATCGCGTACACGGTCTCCCACATCCCGAAGTGGAACCCGATCAACATCTGCAGCTACCACCTGCAGGAGGCGGGCGCCACGCCGGTCCAGGAGATCGCGTACGCGATGTCCACCGCGATCGCCGTGCTCGACGCGGTGCGCGACAGCGGCCAGGTGCCGCAGGAGCGCATGGGCGACGTCGTCGGCCGCATCTCCTTCTTCGTGAACGCGGGAGTCCGCTTCGTCGAGGAAATGTGCAAGATGCGGGCGTTCGGCCGGATCTGGGACAGGATCACGCGCGAGCGGTACGGCATCGAGAACCCCAAGCACCGCCGCTTCCGCTACGGCGTCCAGGTCAACTCCCTCGGCCTGACCGAGGCGCAGCCGGAGAACAACGTCCAGCGGATCGTGCTGGAGATGCTGGCGGTGACCCTGTCCAAGGACGCACGCGCGCGTGCCGTGCAGCTGCCCGCCTGGAACGAGGCGCTGGGCCTGCCCCGACCCTGGGACCAGCAGTGGTCGCTGCGCATCCAGCAGGTGCTCGCCTACGAGAGCGACCTGCTGGAGTACGACGACATCTTCGAGGGCTCGAAGGTGATCGAGGCGAAGGTGGACGAGCTGGTCGAGGCGGCGCTCGCCGAGATCGACCACATCCAGGAGCTGGGCGGCGCGATGGCCGCCGTCGAGTCCGGCTACCTGAAGTCGCAGCTGGTCGCCTCACACGCCGAGCGCCGGGCTCGTATTGAGTCCGGTCAAGAGAAGATCGTCGGCGTCAACATATTCGAGCAGACCGAGCCGAACCCGCTCACGGCCGACCTGGACACCGCGATCCAGACGGTCGACCCGGCGGTCGAGGCGCGCGTCATCGCCTCGCTCCAGCACTGGCGCGACACCCGCTACCAGCCGCCGTTCAACCACCCGCGCCCCTGCAAGGCGCTGGAGCGGCTGAAGGAGGCGGCGAAGGGCACCGAGAACCTCATGGAGGCGACCCTGGAGTGCGCCCGCGCCGGGGTCACGACCGGCGAATGGGCCGGGGCCCTGCGCGAGGTGTTCGGCGAGTTCCGGGCGCCGACCGGTGTCTCGTCCGCGCCGGTCGCCGTGGCCGCCGAGGAGGGCACGGCGCTGGCCCAGGTCCGCCGCAAGGTGGACGCGACAGCCCGCGACCTCGGCGTCGGCAAGCTGCGCTTCCTGGTCGGCAAGCCCGGCCTGGACGGGCACTCCAACGGCGCCGAGCAGATCGCCGTGCGGGCCCGCGACGCCGGGTTCGAGGTGGTCTACCAGGGCATCCGGCTCACGCCGGAGCAGATCGTGGACGCGGCCCTCGCCGAGGACGTGCACGCGGTCGGCCTGTCCATCCTGTCCGGCTCGCACGCCCAGCTGGTGCCGGACGTGCTGGAGCGGCTGCGCGAGGCCGGCGCGGCCGACATCCCGGTGATCGCCGGCGGGATCATCCCCAGCGGCGACGCCGAGCAGCTCAGGGCCGCGGGAGTGGCCGCGGTCTTCACCCCGAAGGACTTCGACATCACTGGGATCATCGGCCGTATCGTCGACGAGATCCGCAAAGCGAACAAGCTCGACCCCCTGGAGGTCCCCGCATGACCAGCCCTGCTCCCCAGGTCAACCGCCTTCGGCCGCGGCGCTCGTGCCTCGCGGTGCCGGGAAGCAACCCGCGCTTCCTGGAGAAGGCGCAGGGCCTCCCCGCCGACCAGGTCTTCCTGGACCTGGAGGACGCGTGCGCGCCGCTGGCCAAGCCCGAGGCGCGGCACACGATCGTCAAGTTCCTCAACGAGGGTGACTGGACCGGCAAGACGAGGGTCGTGCGCGTCAACGACTGGACGACCGAGTGGACGTACCGCGACGTCGTGACGGTGGTCGAGGGCGCGGGCCCGAACCTGGACTGCATCATGCTGCCGAAGGTGCAGGACGCCCAGCAGATCGTCGCCCTGGACCTCCTGCTGACCCAGATCGAGAAGACCATGGGCTTCGAGGTCGGCCGCATCGGCATCGAGGCGCAGATCGAAAACGCCCAGGGCCTCAACAACGTCAACGAGATCGCGCAGGCCTCCCCGCGCATCGAGACGATCATCTTCGGCCCGGCCGACTTCATGGCGTCGATCAACATGAAGTCGCTGGTCGTGGGCGAGCAGCCGCCCGGCTACCCGGCGGACGCCTACCACTACATCCTGATGAAGATCCTCATGGCCGCCCGCGCCAACAACCTCCAGGCGATCGACGGCCCCTACCTGCAGATCCGCAACGTCGACGGCTTCCGCGAGGTCGCCGGCCGCGCCGCCGCCCTCGGCTTCGACGGCAAGTGGGTGCTGCACCCCGGCCAGGTCGACGCCGCCAACGAGGTCTTCTCCCCCTCACAGGAGGACTACGACCACGCCGAACTGATCCTGGACGTGTACGACTACTACACGTCCGAGGCGGGCGGCAAGAAGGGCTCCGCGATGCTCGGCGACGAGATGATCGACGAGGCCAGCCGCAAGATGGCGCTGGTCATCGCGGGCAAGGGACGCGCCGCCGGCATGCAGCGCACCAGCAAGTTCGAGATCCCGGAGGCGTGACGCCCATGCAGTTCGGACGCACCTACGAGGAGTTCGAGGTCGGGGCGACGTACAAGCACTGGCCGGGCAAGACGGTCACGGAGTACGACGACCACCTGTTCTGTCTCCTCACCATGAACCACCACCCGCTCCACATGGATGTCAACTATGCGGAGAAGACGACGGACTTCGGCAAGAACGTCGTCGTCGGGAACTACATCTACTCGCTGCTGCTCGGCATGTCCGTCCCGGACATCTCCGGCAAGGCGATCGCCAACCTGGAGATCGAGTCGCTCAAGCACGTGGCGCCCACCTTCCACGGCGACACGATCTACGGCGAGACGACGGTGCTCGACAAGTGGTTGTCCAAGTCGAAGAACGACCGGGGCATCGTCTACGTCGAGACCAAGGGCTACAAGCAGGACGGCACGCTCGTGTGCGTGTTCCGCCGCAAGGTGATGGTGCCCACCGAGACCTACATCAAGGAGCGCGGCGGCGAGCAGCCCGGCCGCCCGCCCGTCTCCCCCCACCACCCTCAAACGACGCCCCTGCGGGGCGGCACCCCTGGTTCCGAGCCGAAGCAGCAGGAGAAGTAGCCATGGCACGACTCGCCCAGACCGCCGGTCTGACGGACGTCCAGCAGGAGATCATCTCCACGGTCCGGGACTTCGTGGACAAGGAGATCCTCCCGGTCGCGACGGAGCTGGAGCACCGCGACGAGTACCCGCAGCAGATCGTCGACGGCCTGAAGGAACTGGGCCTGTTCGGTCTGATGATCCCCGAGGAGTACGGGGGTCTGGGCGAGTCGCTCCTGACGTACGCCCTGTGTGTGGAGGAGATCGCCCGCGGCTGGATGTCGGTGTCCGGCATCATCAACACGCACTTCATCGTGGCGTACATGCTCAAGCAGCACGGCACGCAGGAGCAGAAGGACCACTTCCTGCCGAGGATGGCCGCCGGCGACATCCGCGGCGCCTTCTCGATGTCGGAGCCGGGCCTGGGCTCCGATGTGTCGGCGATCACGTCGAAGGCGGTCAAGGACGGCGACGAGTACGTCCTGACCGGTCAGAAGATGTGGCTGACGAACGGCGGTACGTCCTCCCTCGTCGCCGTTCTCGTCCGCAGTGACGAAGGCCACCCCGAGGGCACCCCGCCCCACAAGTCGATGACCACCTTCCTGGTCGAGAAGGAGCCCGGCTTCGGCGAGGTCCGCCCCGGCCTGACCATCCCCGGCAAGATCGAGAAGATGGGCTACAAGGGCGTCGACACCACCGAGCTGATCATGGACGGCCTGCGCATTCCGGCCGATCGGGTGCTCGGCGGCGTCACCGGCCGAGGTTTTTACCAAATGATGGACGGCGTGGAGGTCGGCCGGGTCAACGTGGCGGCGCGTGGCTGCGGCGTCGCCCAGCGTGCGTTCGAGCTCGGCGTGCAGTACGCCCAGCAGCGTCACACGTTCGGCAAGCCGATCGCCCAGCACCAGGCGATCCAGTTCAAGCTCGCGGAGATGGCCACCAAGGTCGAGGCCGCGCATGCGATGATGGTGAACGCAGCACGCAAAAAGGACTCCGGGCAACGAAACGACCTCGAGGCCGGGATGGCGAAGTACCTCGCCTCCGAGTACTGCAAGGAGGTGGTGGAGGACGCCTTCCGAATCCACGGCGGCTACGGCTACTCCAAGGAGTACGAGATCGAGCGCCTCTACCGTGAGGCCCCGATGCTGCTGATCGGTGAAGGCACTGCCGAGATCCAGAAAATGATCATCGGCCGCAGACTGCTCGAAGAGTATCGGTTCCAGGGCTGAATGTCCGGACACGGGGTGTTTTCTTCGAGAAGAAGATCACACCCCGTCAGCGGTCTTCGGCCGCCGACTCGGATTCATGACTTACCCAGTTGTGGCCCTTAGCCGCTACGATCGCCGGAAAGCCGCCGTCCCCCGTCGAAAGCGCGGCATCATCCGCTACGAAGGTCATCCATGCCCCACAGCCAAACCTCTGCACCACGCGGCCGGGTCCGCCTCGCGCGCGGAGCATCGCCGTGGCTTCTTCCGACCGTCGCCACCGCAGCCCTCAGCCTTGCCCGCGCCCGCCGCTCCGGCGCCGCCAAGGCCGTGGCCGTCCCCGCCACCGCGCTCGCGGCGGGGATGCTGTGGTTCTTCCGCGACCCCGAGCGCGAGATCGCCCAGGGCCGGGTCATCTCGCCCGCCGACGGTGTGGTGCAGAGCATCATGCCGTGGAAGGACGGACGCACCCGCGTCGCGATCTTCATGAGCCCGCTGAATGTCCACGTCAACCGCGCCCCGCTCGCCGGCACGGTGACGTCGGTCGAGCACATCCCCGGCGGGTTCGTTCCGGCGTTCAACAAGGAGAGCGAGAACAACGAGCGGGTCGTCTGGCACTTCGACACCGAACTCGGCGACATCGAGATGATCCAGATCGCCGGCGCGGTGGCCCGCCGCATCGTCCCCTACATCCCGCAGGGCACCAAGGTCGAGCAGGGCGACCGGATCGGACTGATCCGCTTCGGCTCGCGCGTCGACATCTACCTGCCCGAGGGCATCGAGGTCGCGGTGGAGGTCGGCCAGAAGACCGTGGCTGGGGTGACTCGCATTGACCGTGATTGATCCCGAGACCCAGGCGGGCTGGGTGCCCGAGGCCGACGGGGTGGACGACGAGGAGGAGATGCCCCTCTCCCTCCGCCTGTCGATAGCGGACACCCTCACCCTCGGCAACGCCACGTGCGGCTTCATGGCCGTGTACTTCACCACCACCGGCATCCTGATCCCGCACCTCACGGGCAGCCAGGAATCGGGCATGGCCCGGCACAGCGCCGCCACGGCGGTCATCCTGATGCTGTGTGCGGCGGTCTTCGACCTGTTCGACGGCCTGGTCGCCCGCAAGCTGCGCTCCTCCCCCATGGGCGCGGAGCTGGACAACCTCTCCGACCTGATCAGCTTCGGCCTGGCCCCCGCGTACTTCGTCCTCGTCTACGGCATGGTCGCCGACGACGCGCACCAGAGAGTGGCGGCGCTGGGCGCGATCGTGGTGCTGCTGGCCGTGGTGCTCAGACTCGCGCGCTTCTCGTGCGTGACGATGAAGGACGGCATGTTCCAGGGCATGCCCTCACCCTTCGGCGCCCTGACGGTGGTGTCGATCGTCCTGCTGGAGCTGCCCTTCGTGGCGACCCTCCTGGCGATCCTGGGCACCGCGTGGCTGATGGTGAGCCGGGTGGAGTACCCGAAGCCGCGGGGCCGCCTGGCGGTGGCGATGCTGTCCTGGATCGTGCTGTCGATGGGCCTGCTGGCAGCCTGGGCCTTCGACGCCCCGAGCGGGCAGCTGCTCCTGCAGACCGGCTGCGCGCTGCAGCTGGTCATGGGCGCGGTGATCCCGCTGTTCGCCACGGCCCGCCGGGTGAACAACTTCCGCGACAACCGGCGCGAGGCGCGGGCGGCGCAGCTGCCGTAGCGCGGGTGGCCGTCGCGACGGTCGTACGACGGGAAGGGCCCCGAACCGTGAGGTTCGGGGCCCTTCGGCATGTCGGGCGGCATGTCGGGCGGGAGGCTCACCCCTCCCGCTGTTCCCGCTGCTCCGGAGTGCGCTCCTACATCGCCGCGGCGGACCTGACACTGCCGACGGACGCGATCGAGGAACTGGAGGGGATCGGGCGCGGCTGAGCGGGGTGACGGGGGAGTGCGTGCCCTTACGGGCCTGGGCTGGGGGCCGGGCCGTATGGGGGCGGGCTGGGCGGCCCAACCCCGCAAGGGGCGCAGTCCCCGGAGAGGCGCAGCACCCGGAGGGCCGCAGCCCCCGCCGGGGCCCGGGGCGGCGGAGCCCCTGACGTGGCCCGGGGCGGAGCCCCTGACGAGGGGCACCCCCACCCGGCCGAGAAGGGTGAGCGGGTGGACAAGCCCCCCGTCAGAGCAGAACGTCCCGCCCGATCCGCTCCGCCACCCGCTCCAGGATCGGCCCCGCGTCCGCGATGCACTTCGCCACGTCCGGCTCGACCTCGGTCAAGGCGTACGCCCGCCGAATCCCGGCGCGCCCGAGCGCCTCCGGCGCCAGCGCCAGCCGCCCGCACACCGCGACGACCTCCTTCCCCGCCGCCCGCGCCGCCGCAGCAACCCCGGCCGGCGCCTTCCCGTGCAGCGTCTGCTCGTCCAGCGACCCCTCACCGGTGATCACCAGCGTCGCCCGCTCCAGCGCCGGCGCGAACCCCAGCACCTCGAGCATGACCTCGATCCCGGCTCGGAACCGCGCCCCGAGGATCAGCGCCCCGTACCCGATGCCACCCGCGGCCCCCGCCCCCGGCGACGCCGCGTACTCCGCGGCCCCGGACCCGATCGCCTCCTCCAGCACCTTCACGTAGTGCGCGAGCGACGCGTCCAACGTCTCGACGTCGTCGGGCGAGGCGCCCTTCTGCGGCCCGTACACCGCCGACGCCCCCTTCGGCCCGGTCAGCGGATTGTCGACGTCGCTGGCGAGCACCAGGTCGACGGAGGCAAGCCGCGGGTCCAGCCCGGACAGGTCCGCGTGTGCGAGCTCCGCCAGCCCCCCGCCGCCAGGCGTGATCGGCTCCCCGTCGGCGTCCAGGAACCGCGCCCCCAGCGCGGACAGCATCCCGGCGCCCCCGTCGGTCGTCGCGCTCCCGCCGACGCCGAACACGATCGTCCGCGCCCCCGCGTCCAGCGCGGCCCGCAGCAGCTCCCCGGAGCCGTACGTGGACGCCGTGAGCGGGGCGAAGACGCCCGCCGGCAGCCGCTGCAGCCCGCTCGCCTCCGCCATCTCCACGACCGCCGTGTCGCCGCGCAGCGCGAAGGCGGCCGTCACCTCGTGCCCGAGGGGCCCGGCGACCCGTACCTCCCGGCGCTCGAAACCGGCCGCGACCGCCGCGTCCACGGTCCCGTCGCCGCCGTCGGCGACGGGCAGCGCCTCCACCTCGAGATCCGGCACGACCCGGCGCAGTCCGGCCGTCACGCGCTGCGCGACCTGCACGGCCGTCAGCGACCCCTTGAACTTGTCCGCGGCAACGAGCACCCGGTGTGCCGTTGATGGTCCGCGCCCTGCAGCGTCCGCCACGTTGCAATCCCCTTGCTCTCCGGGCCCCGCGCACGTCAGGGCCAGTCGCGCCGCTGCGACCCTAACCGGAGACCACCCCCGCCGTCATGCCCCGACCGGACCGTGAGAAAGGCCCTGGGAGGGCCGTAGGAACGCCGTGGGAGGGCCGTAGGAACGCCGTGGGAGGGCGCCCTGGGAGGGCCCGATGGGAACGCCCCCTGGGAGGGTCGTGTGAGAGCACCCTGAGAGCACCCTGCGCCCACCCCTTTGCCCCGCAGCCCGAACCCGCGCAGCCACCCGGAATTTGGGTAAACCTTCAGCTATGACCCCTGTGGGCACTGAGCCAGAGCTCGCCGACCGCATCCTCGGGGGCTGGCTGGGCCGGATCTCGGGCAACATGCTCGGCAAACCGGTCGAGCAGGGCGACCTGTGGACGCGCGACCGCATCGAACGCTACCTGCGGCAGGCCGCCGCCCTGCCACTGACCGACTACCTTCCCGAGCCGGCCGACGACACCGACGGACTCAAGCTGCGCCCGGAGTGGCGCAGTTGCGTCCGCGGCCGTATCCACGGCAGCTGCCGCGACGACGACGTCGACTACGCGATCCTCGGCCTCGACCTGCTCGAGACGCACGGCTTCGGCTTCAGCACCGAGCAGGTCGGCGACCTCTGGCTGCTGCGGCTGCCGTATCTGCAGACGTTCACCGCCGAGCGGGCCGCGTACCGCAACCTCGCCAACGGCCTCAAGCCGCCGGTCACGGCCACGTACGACAACCCGTACCAGGAGTGGATCGGCGCCCTGATCCGCGCCGACATCTACGGCTGGACCAGCCCGGGCGCCCCGCACCGCGCCGCCTCCCTCGCCCGCCGGGACGCGGTGCTGTCCCACTCCGGCAACGGTGTGTACGGCGCGATGTGGGCGGCGGCGCTGATCGCGGCGGCGTTCACGGCCCCGACCGTCCGCAGCGCGATCGACACCGCGCTCACGGTGATCCCGGCGAGCAGCCGCCTGGCCCGCACCGTACGCCGGGTGGTCTCCCTGCACGAGACCCGGATGCCGTGGGAGAACACGCTCACGACGGTCGCGGAGGAGACCGCCGGCCTCGGCTGGATCCACACGATCCCGAACGCCGCCGTCCTCACGGCCGGCCTGCTGTACGGCGACGGCGACTTCACCCGCACCATCACGCTGACCGTCCGCGGCGGCCTGGACACCGACTCCAACGGTGCCACGGCCGGCTCGGTGGCGGGCGTCCTGACGGGCGCGGACGCGATCCCGGCCCAGTGGAAGGACCCCCTGGAGGACACGGTCCGCAGCGCGGTCTTCGGCTTCGACGGCGTACGCATCAGCGAGCTGGCAGACCGAACCCTGCGGCTGGCGGAGGCGGTAGGGCCCGTCGCGCGCGTCGTCCCGGGACCGCCGGCCGGAGACACGACCTCCTGAGCTGGTTACCCTTCCTGGATGACCACTCCAGACTTCGCCACGTACATCGCGGGCCTGCCGCGCGTCCTCGCCGGTGCCGCCGCCCTCTTCCGCGACGCGGAGGGCCGGGTGCTGCTGGTCGAGCCCAACTACCGTGACGGCTGGGCGCTTCCAGGCGGCACCGTCGAGTCCGACGACGGCGAGACCCCGCGCCAGGGCGCGCGCCGGGAGACGCTGGAGGAGATCGGTCTCGACGTCGAACTCGGCCGACTGCTCGCGGTGGACTGGGTGCACGGGACGGGACGCCCGCCCCTGGTGGCGTACCTCTACGACGGCGGCGTCCTCACCGAGGACGACTTCAAGGCGATCCGCCTCCAGGAGGAGGAGTTGCTGTCCTGGCGCCTCGTCCCGCGCGACGAACTCACCGACCACCTGCCCGGCGCCCTGGGCCGCCGCGTCCTGGCCGCCCTCGACGTCCTCGCCGAGGGCTCGGGCACGGCGGAACTGGAAAACGGCCACCGCGTCGGCTGACCCGCCCCCAGCGGTACGCCGATATCGGCTCGCCGATGCGCCGGCCGCAATCCTCAGCGGCGCCAGCCAGCTTGCCCGCATCCGGGAGGACATCCAGGACTGGACAGAGCGCCGGGAACAGCGTCTGGTCAGCAAAGAGCGGTTTTGAGCGTTCCTCGCAAAGGCTAAGGCGACGGAACGCCGACTCATCAATGAGCGGAACGAGTGGCGCCGTCGTTCACTGCGCACCCAGGGGGCACCGGTCGACTTGAGGCAAGTGTGGGATGGACTCGACTTCGTGGAACAAGGCGCATACGTGGAAAAGACGCTATTGACCGTACTGGTCACTTCTGCGGTCAGGCCCGGTGGACCGGTGTGGAATCGACTCGCGCCCATCTATCGGGAAGAGGACTGACAGGCGCCATCGCGCCCGCACCGGGCCCGTTACGGCGCACGCTTGCGAGAGCCTGGACTCACATCCTCCCAGGTCACAGAGCATGCCTTCTTCACGGAGCTAACGTCAGACAGCCACCGATCGGTGGATCCAGAATCACTCACACGAGTGAAGTGCCGTCACGCCTAGGCGATCACAGCATCAATCCTGAAATCACATAAGACGCGTGGGATATCGGCGCGGCTGGCGTTTATGTCTGTATAGCCGACATTATGCTGCCGCTGTTGATCAACGACGTGGAGAGGAATATCGTGGCCCTCGAGCCCAAGCGTGGCCAGCGGTCGGCCGCGAAGTCCGAGCTCGCACGCTTGAAGTCCCGTGCCGGCAGCCGCCTGGGACGGCTAAGGGCCGCCGTCGCGGCTGGTGCCCTGCTCGCCGGGCTGAGTCCGGTGGCCATCGGTGCGCAGCCGGCCGCTGCCGCGGCACCGCACTCCAGTGATGATCCGACGCAGTACTGGAACAAGGTCCTGCTCCAGACGTTCCGTGATGCGCGGGGTATGGACGCCGCGCCCGGCAAACTCACCAGGGCCGCCGCGATGGTTTACGCGGCGATCTACAACGCCGAGAGCGCGTATCAGTACACGTACGGAACCATGAAGTACCAGCCGTACCTCAATCGTCCGCTGAAGTATGCCGTCGACGCCGCCGCGGCGGCGTCCGGACGAGGAGGAGCGGGTGATCGATCGCACGGCGTACCGGATCATCTCGCAGTTGTTCCCAGGCGATCAGGCCTACATCGACGCCCAGTTCACCGCCCGGACCGGCTCCGCCCCCAACTCCTTCGACATCATCGACCACCTGGTGGTCGACCCGGTGGTGAGGCAGATCAACGAAGCCCGATCGGGCGACGGTTCGGACAACCCGCAGGTCTATAGCGGCGACACCACTACGCCTGGCGCCTGGCGGCCGACCGGCGGCAGCTGCCGACAGGCGAGCGACGCGGTGACCCCGAACTGGGGCATGGTGAAGCCGTTCGTACTCAGCTCGGGCTCGCAGTTCCGGCCTGCCACCCTGGGCGCCTTCGCTTCCTACGCCGATCTGCTGGCCAGCCCGGCGTACGCGGGCCAGGTCGAGGAGGTGCGACAGTTCGGTGCCGTCAATTCCACCGAGCGCACCCTCGATCAAACCGCCGCCGCCTGGTTCTGGGCCAATGACCTGGACGGCACCTACAAGCCCCCGGGGCAACTGCTCGAGCTGACCGGGATCGTCGCCAAGAAGCTCGGGCTCGACAAGTACCAGACTGCCCGCTTGTACGCGCTGGTGTCGCTGACGATGGCGGATGCCGCGATCGCGGTTTGGGACACCAAGTACGACACCCCGATCAAGCTCTGGCGCCCGGTGACCGCGATCCAGGCCACGGGCGGCGCGAACGCGACCTGGCAGCCTCTCAGCGCGGACCGCTCAGGGGCACCGTTCACCCCGTGCTTCCCCGCCTGGGCCTCCGGGCACGCTGGCCTCGCGGGTGCGTGGGCAGGCGCGATGAAGCATTTCTTCGGCTGTGACTACGTCTCGTTCACCGCGCATTCCGAGGACCCGCACACACTCATGGCGTATCGCTCGTTCACCAGCTTCAGCCAGGTCGCCCAGGAGGACGCGCTGAGCCGACTCTGGCTGGGCGTGCACTACCGCTGGGACCTCACCGACGGGCTGGCACTCGGTGACAACGTCGCCGACTACCTGTTCGCCAACACGATGCTGCCGACGCGACCGGGCCGTCCGCCGCGGTGGTGAACCGGCACCGCATCCCCGGTACGTGAGGAGCTTCGCCGAACTGCGCGCGGCCTTGGTCGACCTGCACCAGAGGGACGGCGCCCGGCCCTACCGGGAGCTGGCAGAGGCGCACCGTTCATGCCCAGCTCAGCGGCAGGTTCGTGACACGGCTCGCGAGCAGGGAACTCCGCAGCCCTGATATCGGTTCGCCCCAAGCAGACAGGCGTCCTACTCTCGGCCCATGACCAAGCCCCTCGTCGCCATCCTCAGTGGCGCAGGTATCTCCACCGATTCCGGAATCCCTGATTATCGCGGTCCCAAGGGGCTGTGGCGGCGGGATCCGGAGGCGGAGAAGCTCGTGACGTACGAGTACTACATGGGCGATCCGGAGATCCGGCGGCGGTCCTGGCAGATGCGGCGCAAGAACCGCACGCTGAAGGCCGAGCCCAACGCCGCGCACCGGGCGGTGGCCGAGCTGGAGCAGGCCGGGGTGCCGGTGCGGGTGATCACGCAGAACGTGGACGGGCTGCACCAGCTCGCCGGAATGCCCGCCCGCAAGGTGCTCGAACTGCACGGAACCGCGCGCAGTGTCGTGTGTACGAAGTGCCATGCGCGCGGGCCCATGGAGGACGCCCTCGCCCGGGTCGAGGCCGGCGAGGACGATCCGCCGTGCCTGGAGTGCGGCGGGATCCTGAAGTCGGCGACCGTGATGTTCGGCGAGCGCCTCGATCCGGTGGTGCTCGGCGAAGCGGTCGCAATCACCAAAGCCTGCCAGGTGTTCATCGCCGTCGGCACCAGCCTCCAGGTCCAGCCCGCCGCCGGGCTCGCCGGCGTCGCCGCCGACCACGGGGCACGGCTGATCATCGTCAACGCCGAGCCCACGCCGTACGACGAACTGGCCGACGAGGTGATACGGGAACCCATCGGCACCGCCCTGCCCGAACTGCTGGGCCGGCTGAGCACCGAGAGCGACTGACAGCGCCCCGCTGGGTTCCGGCTCTGGTATGGAGATGCCGAAGGTGGTGCAGGTGCCACTCCAGCCCCTGCTCGTGCCTGGGTGATCGCTTCGTAGTACCTGGCCCGGCTCAGGGCGGAAAGCAATTCGCCGACGTGCCGGTGGAGGAGATGACCCCGGCCCAGTACCAGGAGCTCGCCTCCCGCTGCAACGGCGGCCCGTACTGGCAGACCGACGACGCCCAGGCCTACGGGCGCGGCTTCATGAACAACTTGGACCAGGCAAGGAACGCGCTGCGCTGATGACCCATCATTCCCACCCGGACGACGACCGCGACTGCCTCCGCCTGGTCCTCGCTGTACCACTGACCCTGCTCACCCTCGTCGCCGCGTACTTCTGCTGGACGGCCCTGACCATCCGACCGTCCGGCCCCTGGGACGACGACGCGTATGCCGGAATCGTCCTGTCATGTGTCCTCACCATCGGGGCTGCCGCTGCTGTGACGGGGTTGCGGCTGCTTCCGTCGGTGCGGCGGGTCATGGGGTGGGGATGGGTGATGCCTGCCTTGGTGTTGGGAGTTGTGGCGGGAGTGCGATGGGGGTTGGGCGGCTAACAAAACTGCCACCGCTCGGTGCAGCACGGACGCCTATGTGATCCTGTAGCACCTCCCGCCAGCGCACCCGTGCCCAAGCCGGCGATAAGGCGTTACGTCTGCCAATGCCTTGCGACTCCGGCATCCCGGACTACCGCGGGCCGAACGGGCTGTGGCGGCGGGATCCGGAGGCCGAGAAGCTCGTGACCTACGAGTACTACATGGGCGATCCGGAGATCCGGCGGCGGTCCTGGCAGGTGCGGCGCAAGAACCGCACGTTGAAGGCCGAGCCCAACGCCGCGCACCGGGCGGTGGTCGAGCTGGAGCGCTCCGGCGTTCCGGCGTGCCCGTGCGGGTGATCACGCAGAACGTGGACGGGCTGTACCTGTTCATCGCGGTCGGGAGTCCGCGGGACGGCTAGAACAGGGCCGCCTGCCGTTCGAAGTCCAGCAGGCGGCGCTTGCGGTCCAGGCCGCCGCCGTAACCGGTCAGGCTGCCGTTCGCTCCGATCACGCGGTGGCAGGGGACGATGATGCCGACGGGGTTCTTGCCGTTGGCGAGGCCGACGGCTCGCGAGGCGCCCGGGTTGCCGAGCGCGTCGGCCAGTTCGCCGTACGAACGGGTCTCGCCGTAGGGGATGCGGCGGAGCTGTTCCCACACGCTGCGCTGGAACGGCGTGCCGTGCAGCCGCAGTTCGAGGGTGAACTCCTTCAACTCGCCCGCGAAGTAGGCCTCCAACTGGTCCGCCGCCTCACCGAAGGGGCTGTCGTCGCGCTCGCCGAAGGTCTCCTCCGGCGGGCGGTGACGCTGGGCGGCCATGTACAGGCCGCACAGGACGCCGTCGTCGGCGACGAGCGTGAGGGGGCCGTAGGGGCCGTCGATGACGGTGTGCTGTCTCACTGGACGTCCTCAGACGGGAAGGAAGTTGATCGGGTGGCTGTCCGTCGCCCACAGATACTGCACGGCGTAGGCCCGCCAGGGCCGCCAGGCCGCCGCCCGTGCGGTGAGCGCGGCCGGGGTCGACGGCAGGCCCAGCTCCTGCGCGGCGCGCCGGATGCCGAGGTCGGTGGGGAGGAAGGCGTCGGGGTCGCCGAGGGCGCGCATCGCGATGACGTCGACCGTCCAGGGCCCGAAGCCCGGAAGCGTGAGCAGTCGGGCACGGGCCTCCTGCCAGTCGCTCTCCCCGCCCAAGTGGAGCTCTCCCTCGGCGAGTTGGCGTACCAGCGTGGTGAACGTCGTTCGCCGGGTGCTCGGCATCGCCAGCGACTCGGGGTCGAGGGCGGCCAGCGCCTCGGGGGCAGGGAAGAGGTGGGTGAGGCCGCCCTCGGGATCGTCGACCGGCTCGCCGTGCGCGGTGACCAGGCGGGCCGCGTGGGTGCGGGCGGCGGCCGTGGAGACCTGCTGGCCGAGCACGGCCCGCAGGGCGAACTCGGCCTCGTCGACGGTGCGCGGCACGCGTCGGCCCGGGGCCTTGTCGACCAGGGGCGCGAGGACGGGATCCGTGCGCAAGTGGTCGTCGATCGCGACCGGGTCGGCGTCCAGGTCGAGCATGCGCCGGCAGCGGCTGATGGCGACGGGCAGGTCGCGCAGGTCGCTGAGGGTGAGACGGCAGGCAATGTGGTCCGCCGCCGGGGTCAGCGCCACGATCCCGTGCCCGTACGGCAGGCGCAGGGTCCGCCGGTAGGCCCCGTTCCGCCACTCCTCCACGCCCGGTACGGCGGTCGCCGCGAGGTGGCCGAAGAGATTGTCGGGGTTGAGCGGGGCGCGGAAGGGGAGGCGGAGGGAGAGTGCGCCGGGGGTGGCCGGCAGCGCACCGGTGGCCTTCCCGGCCTTCTTCTTCGGGACGCGGGTGCGCAGCTCGCTGGGTGACAGGGCGAAGACCTCGCGCACGGTGTCGTTGAAGGTGCGGATCGAGGAGAAACCGGCGGCGAAGGCGATCTCCGTCATCGGCAGGGCGGTCGTCTCGATCAGCAGCCGGGCGGTCTGGGCGCGCTGGGCCCGGGCGAGGGCGAGCGGGCCGGCGCCCAGCTCGGCGAGCAGCTGACGTTCGACCTGGCGGGTGCTGTAGCCGAGGCGGGCGGCGAGGCCGGGCACGCCCTCGCGGTCCACGACGCCGTCCGCGATCAGCCGCATGGCGCGGGCCACGAGGTCGGCGCGCTGGTTCCACTCCGGTGAGCCGGGGCTGGTGTCGGGGCGGCAGCGCTTGCAGGCCCGGAACCCGGCCTGCTGGCAGGCGGCCGCGCTCGGGTAGAAGATCATGTTCTCCGGCTTGGGCGGCACCACCGGGCAGCTGGGCCGGCAGTAGATGCGGGTCGTCAGGACGGCCGTGAAGAACCATCCGTCGAACCGTGCGTCCTTGGACTGGACGGCGCGCACACAGCGCTCCCGGTCGGTGTACATCCCGTTCTGCATGCGTCCAGCATCGGGCACCGGCCGGGCCGGGGCTGGCGAGAATCCGACATCAACCTCGCCTGCCCTGGGCCCGCCCGGATCGCCGGGGGGACGCCCGCAGCAGCCGCAGCCCGTCCAGCCCCACATCGCCGGCGCCACCCCGATCAGCCCCGCACTGCCGGCGCCACCCCGATCAGCCCCGCACCGCCGGCGCCACCCCGATCAGCCCCGCACCGCCAGGCGCCGCCGGTCCGGCCGCGGTGCAGCCGACCGCCGATGACGCGCCGTCCCGCACCACGACCGCGTCCGCCGCGTCCGCCGGGTTCGCCGGGTTCGCCGGGTTCGCCGGGTTCGCCAGGCGCTGGGGCACTCGAGGCAGCCAGGCAGGAAACCTCCTCTGCGCCGAACAGCCGCTCACTCCGGCGGGCGCCGGCCCTGCGGCGGCGAGAGCGCCGGAGTGGCTCGGCGACCCCTCGGCATACAGGATGTACACGATCAAAAGATTAATAACGGCATATATGGCTGTTTCCGTATTGAGGAGGATGTTTTGCCGGAACTCGTCGTGATCGGTCACGGAGCCAGGAGACGCGCGCGGCGGCCCCGGGCCACGGTCGCACTCGCCGGGCTCACTCTGACGGCCCTCGGCACCGCGGCGCTCGTCTCGTGCAGCACGGACAGCGGCGGCAACGGCACCCCGTCATTCAGTCCGACCCCCACGGGCCCCGCCACCGTGTCGTTCTCCGGCACATCTCCTTCCGCGCTCTCCTCGCTCGGCGCATCCGTCAAGGAGTCCGTCCGGGCATCGGCCTCGGCCGCGGCATCCTCCGCCTCGGCCGCCGCCTCGTCTTTCGAAGCGTCGGTCTCGGCCGAGGCGGAGCGCGCCAACGCGGCCGCCCAGAAGGAGCTCGCCAACGTCAAGGACCGGGGCAATGCCACGTCCGACGTCTCGCTCACCGGACTGCCGAGGTCGCAGACGGGTGGCCTGCTCGCCCTCGTCGTGAACATCACCAACCGCACGGACAAGACCGCCTCCTACGCAGTCCAGGTGGACTTCCGCGATCCCGACGGAAAGGTCGTCGAAACCCGCTTCGTCGGAGCCGAGCACCTCAAGCCGGGTGAAAAGGCCCAGCCGCTCGCCATCAGCCGGAAGCCTCCGGAGTCGCAGCTCACCGGCGAGATCGCCAAGGCGCAGCGGTACTGAGCGTCGCCCCCGGTCCGGCTCAGCGGACCTGCGCGGCGAACGCCTCGTACGCCCGCTCGTCGAAGAGGACGAACCTGACCTCCTCGACCGCCGTCTCGGCGTCCCGGACCGTCTCCACCGCGATCCGCGCGCCGTCGTCCATGGGCCACCCGTAGATGCCCGTGGAGATCGCCGGGAACGCGACCGTGCGGGCGCCGAGTTCGTCGGCGACGCGCAGCGATTCGCGGTAGCAGGAGGCCAGCAGCTCCGAGCGGTCCTCGGTCCGGCTGTGGACCGGGCCGACCGTGTGGATCACCCAGCGGGCGTTCAGCTCGCCGGCGGTGGTGGCGACCGCCCGGCCGGTGGGCAGGCCCTTGCCGTACTGCGAGGCGCGGAGCTTGCGGCACTCCTCCAGGATCGCGGGGCCGCCGCGGCGGTGGATCGCACCGTCGACGCCTCCGCCGCCGAGCAGGGAGGAGTTGGCCGCGTTGACGATCGCGTCGACGCTCTGCCGGGTGATGTCGCCCTGGACGAGCGTGATGGTGGTCATGTCTGCCTCAGCCTCCTCCAGACGGCCTTCGCCGCGTTGTGCCCCGACATGCCGTGTACGCCGGGGCCCGGCGGGGTGGCCGACGAGCAGATGAAGACGGCCGGGTGCGGGGTGCTGTACGGGAACAGGGACAGTTTGGGGCGCAGCAGGAGCTGGAGGCCGGAGACCGCGCCGGAGGCGATGTCGCCGCCGACGTAGTTGGGGTTGCGGGCGGCGAGTTCGGGCGGTCCGGCGGTGGCGCGGGCGAGGACGCGGTCGCGGAAGCCCGGGGCGAAGCGCTCCAGTTGGCGTTCGACGGCACCGGTGAGGTCCCCGGTCCAGCCGTTCGGCACATGGCCGTACGCCCAGAAGACCTGCTTGCCGTCCGGGGCGCGGGTGGGGTCCACGACGCCGGGCTGGACCGTGATGAGGAAGGGCGCGTCGGGCGCGCGGCCTTCGCGGGACGCGGCGCGCAGCGCGGCGCCGATCTCGGCGCTGTCCGCTCCGATCTGCACGGTGCCGGCGACGCGGGGTTCCTTCGCGGTCCACGGCACCGGGCCGTCCAGGGCGTAGTCGATCTTGAAGACGCCGGGGCCGTACCGGTACCCCTCGTAGTACCGGCCGAGGCCGGCGATGCGGGCCAGGGCGGTGGGCGAGGTGTCGAAGACGTACGCCCGCGCGGGTGGCAGGTCGTCGAGGCGCTTGACCTCGTAGTCGGTGTGGAGGGTGCCGCCGAGGTCCTTCAGGTAGGCGGCGAGGGCGTCGGAGATGGCCTGGGAGCCGCCGCGGGCCACCGGCCAGCCACGGGCGTGCGCGGCCAGGGCGAAGACCAGGCCGATCGCGCCGGTGGCGAAGCCGTCGAGGGGGGCCATGACGTGGGCGACGAGGCCGGCGAAGAGGGTCTTCGCCGGCTCGTCCCGGAAGCGGCGCATCAGCCACGTCGACGGGGGCAGGCCGACCAGGCCGAAGCGGGCGAGGGTGACCGGGTCCCGCGGGAGCGCGCTGAGGGGCAGCGACATGAAGTCATGGGCCAGGGTGTCCCACCGGTGCAGGAACGGCTCGACCAGCCTGCGGTACGCGCCCGCGTCGCGCGGCCCGAAGGAGGCGGCCGTCTCCGCGACCGACCGCGACAGCACCGCGGCGGTGCCGTCCGTGAAGGGGTGGGCCATGGGCAGCTCGGCGTGCAGCCACTGAAGGCCGTAGCGCTCCAGGGGCAGGGCGCGGAAGGCGGGTGAGTTGATGCCGAGGGGGTGCGCGGCGGAGCACGGGTCGTGCCGGAAGCCGGGGAGCGTGAGCTCCTCGGTGCGGGCGCCGCCGCCGACGGTGTCGCGCGCCTCGAACACGGCCACGGAGAATCCGCGGCGGGCGAGCTCCACGGCAGCGGTCAGTCCGTTCGGCCCCGCACCCACCACGACCGCATCGAGCATCGACGGCACCTTCGGACCCCTTCGTCAGCCGATGGCCACTCGGGGCCAGGATATGCCGGAGGACTGACACACTCGGGTCTCGGGGCGGGAGCCGGCCGACGGCTCGCAGGCGGGGCGGGGTGCGGAGCGAGGTGGTGGGCGGTGCCGGCCTGGGAAGCGGCCGCGCACGTCCCGGCGCGTGCCGGCCTGGGCACCGGCCGCGCACGCCCCGGCGCCGGGCCTCCGGCCGTCACGGGAGCCGGGAACCCGGGGCTACGCCGTGAGCAGGTCGACCACCCGGCGGGCCGTCGCGGCATCCCGGGCGGCGGTGAACGGCAGGGCGTTCCCGCCCGTGATGCGGAAGGGCTCGCCGGTCAGGGTCAGATGGGCGCCGCCGGCCTCCTCAACCAGCAGCAGGCCCGCCGCGTGGTCCCACGCCGCCTCCCACGAGAACGCCGTGGCGTCCAACTCGCCGCGGGCGACGGCGAGATACTCCAGGCCGGCCGAGCCGCAGGCGCGGGGCGCGATGCCGTCCGTCCACAGACCGAGCAGGGCGCGCTTCTGCTCGTCCGTCGTGAAGTCCGGGTGGGACGTGGCCACTTCCAGGGCGCGGCCCGGCTCCGGCGCGCCGGGGCGCAGCGGCTCGCCGTCGAGGAAGGCGCCTCCGCCCCGTACGGCCGTGGCGAGTTGGTCGCGCGCCGGTGCGTACGTCCAGGAGGCGTGCACGACTCCGTGCCGGGCGAGGGCGACCAGGGTGCAGAATCCGGGGTCGCCGTGCACGAACTGCCGTGTCCCGTCGACGGGATCGATGATCCAGACGGGAGCGTCGCCCCGTATCGCCTCGTACGTCGCGGGGTTGGCGTGCACCGCCTCCTCGCCGACCACGACGGATCCGGGCAGCAGGGCGCCGAGCGTGTCGGTGAGGTACCGCTCGGCCAGGCGGTCGGCGTCCGTCACCAGGTCGTGCGGGCCGGTCTTCTGGTCGACCTCGTCCTCCGCGAGCCGGCGGAAGCGGGGCATGATCTCGGCCGCGGCCGCCTTGCGGACCGCCTCTTCCACGTCGGCCGAGTGACGCGCGAGAAACTCGTCGATGGTTTCCGTCTCTTCGATCATGCCTCCATGAGAGCACGCGCCACTGACAATCCCCGCCCGGCCGGTGCACTCCGGGTGGAATCGGCATGAACACCCGTCGTCGGACGCCCGGGGCACGGCGGGCCACCGCCGCACCCTGCCGGCCGGCGTCGGCGGCAACGCTCACCGCACGTCAGCGCCCGACCGCGTACCCCTGCATGCCCCGCGGGTTCGCGGCCGCGGACAGGATGCCGGTCTCCGGGTCCCGGGCGACCGCGCAGAGCCGGCCCTCCGACCAGGGATGGCCGAGCACCACGTCGTGGCCGCGGCGCCGCAGTTCCTCGACGACCTGCGGGGCCATCCGGGACTCCACGGTGACGCTGCCGGGCCGCATCCCGCGCGGGTAGAAGGAGCCCGGGAAGCCGTCGTTGTGCCAGTTCGGCGCGTCGATCGCGCCCTGGAGGTCGGGGCCGCCGCGCACCGCGGCGCGCAAAGCGACCGCCAGGAAGAAGTGCAGCTGCCACTGGTCCTGCTGGTCCCCGCCGGGCGTGCCGAACGCCATGACCGGCACCCCGTCGCGCAGCGCGATCGACGGGGTGAGGGTCGTGCGCGGGCGGCGGCCCGGGGTGAGGGAGTTGGGCAGGCCCTCCTCCAGCCAGGTCATCTGCAGCCGCGTGCCGAGCGGGAAGCCCAGTTCGGGCACGACGGGGTTGGACTGGAGCCAGCCGCCGCTGGGCGTGGCGGCGACCATGTTGCCCCAGCGGTCGACGACGTCGAGGTGGCAGGTGTCGCCGCGGGTGCCTCCGTCGGCCGCCACGCCGGGTTCGCCCGGCACCGGGGACGTCGGGCGCTTCGCGACCGTCGGCTCGCCGACGCCCAGGGCGTCGAACTCCACCTCGTCGGCGGCGACCGTGAGCGCGTGCGCGCTCAGCCGCGGGGTGCGCCCGCCGGGGCTGCCGGGTCGCAGTTCGTACGAGGCCTCGTCACCGATGAGCTGCCGCCGCCCGGCGTTGTACTCCGCCGACAGCAGCTCGGCCAGCGGCACCTCGGCGGCGTCCCCGTACCAGGCCTCCCGGTCGGCCATGGCGAGCTTGCAGCCCTCGATCAGCAGGTGGACGTAGTCGGCGGACCCGTAAGGGGGCAGCTCGGGCGGGAGCAGGGCGAGCTGCTGGAGGAGCACCGGGCCCTGGCTCCAGGGGCCGGCCTTGCACAGGGTCCAGCCGTTCCAGTCGTACGTGGCCGGGGCCTCGTAGGTCGCGGACCAGGCGGCGAGGTCGGCGGCCGTCAGGGTCCCGGAGTGGCGCTCGCCGCTGGTGTCGAGCGTGGGCCGCCGTGCCTGCCGTACCAGCGCCTCGGCGATGAACCCGGACCGCCAGACTTCCCGCGCGGCCTCGATCTGCGCCTCGCGGTCCCCCACCCCGGCGACCTCGGCGAGCAGCCGCTTCCAGGTGGCGGCCAGCGCGGGGTTGCGGAACAGCTCCCCGGGCCGGGGTGCCCGTCCGCCGGGCAGGTAGACCTCGGCCGAGGAGGTCCACTCCGTCTCGAACAGCTCCCGCACGGTCTCGACGGTCTCGCCGAGACGTTCCACGGGCGCGTGCCCGCCCTCGGCGTACCCGATGGCGTACGTCAGGACGTCGGCGAGGGACTTCGTGCCGTGGTCGCGCAGCAGGAGCATCCACGCGTCGAACGCGCCCGGGACGGCCGCGGCGAGCGGCCCGGTGCCGGGGACGAGATCCAGACCGAGTCCCCTGTAGTGCGCGACCGTCGCCCCGGCCGGCGCGACGCCCTGCCCGCACAGCACCCGCACCTCGCCGCCCGCCGGAGCGAGCAGGATCGGCACCTCGCCGGCGGGCCCGTTGAGGTGCGGCTCCACGACGTGCAGCACGAAGGCGCCCGCCACGGCCGCGTCGAAGGCGTTGCCGCCGTCCTCCAGCACGGCCATGGCCGACTGCGAGGCCAGCCAGTGGGTGGAGGACACCATGCCGAAGGTGCCCTGGAGGGTGGGCCGGGTGGTGAACTGCAACTTTCACCTCGCTGTTTACGCCCGTCAGTCGGTCCGATCAGCGCCCAGGATCTGCCTTGGGGAGAATCTGGGGAGTTCGGGACCGACTCCGGTTCACCTGATCAGCCAGCAGGCTATCGATCGCCCTGCGTCCCTTCCCCCCTGCCTGAGGCATGAAGTGGGCGTAGTGGTCGAGCGCGTCGACCACGCAGTCGTCCATCTCCAGCTGGGCTGCCCCTCGCAGTTGGGTGAGGAGCCCCGTTGATGCGGTGCCGCTCGATGAAGGAGCGTCTCAGGTTGTGGATGTCGGGAGAACCGATGCCGGCCCGGCGCAGCGCATCGCGGTAGGTCCCCAGCCACACACGCCACCGTTCATACGGCTGGTGCTCTGCATGGGGACGCCACCGCTGTACCGACCCGCTACGGGAAATGCGCCTGTCGTCCCTTCGCCGACGCCTCGGGTGGGCCCGGCGAGCGTTTGGGGCACCCGGCCGCCAAACCAAGCCCTACCGGGTCGTATACAGCCGCTCTTGTCCAGTCGTCCGAAAGCTGGTCAATCTTTGGCTCACCGCTGCATCGACCCGGCAACCGGAGCGCGGCAGACTTCCGCGAGCAATGCCCCGTGGACGACGCGACGACGTGGTCCTCACGCCGCCATGGGCGACGGAGCACCCGGGCGCGGGCCGCCGATTGGCCTGTACGCCGGAGATCTCCGGAGGCCATGGCCTCCCGTACCGACGCGGCCAGGTACGTCGACCCATCGTGGAGGGAATCGCATGTACGACTACGTCATCGTGGGGGCCGGCTCGGCCGGCTGCGTGCTGGCCGCCCGGCTCACCGAGGACCCCGGCGTACGGGTCCTGCTGTTGGAGGCCGGACCCTCCGACGATGCCCAGGAGATCCGTGTACCGGCGGCGTTCGGCAAACTCTTCCGCACCAAGTACGACTGGGACTACCTGAGCGAGCCCGAGCCGGGGCTCGACGGCCGTCGGCGCTACCTTCCGCGCGGCCGGATGCTCGGCGGCTCGTCGTCCATGAACGCGATGATCTACATTCGCGGCAACCGCCTGGACTACGATTCCTGGGCCGCGGCCGGGGCCAAGGGATGGAGCTGGGATGACGTCCTGCCTTACTTCCTGCGCTCGGAGGACTATCACGGCGGGGCATCGGCCTGGCACGCCACAGGCGGACCGCTCACCGTCAGCGAAGGTCGTTCCCGCAGCCCCCTGATGGCGGCGTATGTGGCGGCGGCTCAGGAGGCGGGCCATCCGTTCAACCAGGACTTCAACGGTCCCGAGCAGGACGGGGTCGGATACTACGACCTCACCCAGCGGAACGGATTGCGCTGCAGCACCGCCGTCGCCTATCTGCGCCCCGCCATGGAACGGCCGAATCTCCAGGTGCTCACCGGTGTCCAGTGCACGGGCCTGCTGTTCGACGGCGACCGGGCCACCGGTGTCGAAGTGGACCGCGGCAGCGTCCTCGAGCAGTTCCACGCCGAGCGGGAGGTCATTCTGTCGGCCGGTGCCTACAACTCGCCGCATCTGCTGATGCTGTCCGGGATCGGTGTCGCCTCCGGCCTCGAGGCCCACGGTATCCGGCCCCGTGTGGACCTCCCGGTGGGCGAGAACCTGCAAGATCATCCACATGTCGCCCTTCTTCAGCTGACCGATACCGAATCGCTGCTGACGGCAGAGACACCCAAGAACCTGGCTCTGCTGGAGTCCCGGGGCCACGGTCCCCTTACGTCCAACGTCGGTGAGGCGGGCGGGTTCTTCCGTACCGCCGAAGGCCTGGATGCCCCGGACGTGCAGATCCACGCGGTGCCGGTGATGTTCCACCAGGAGGGGCTGGGAGCGGCCACCGACCACGCGTTCCATCTCGGCGCGGTGCTGCTCGCACCCACCAGCCGTGGAAAAGTCTCCTTGCGGTCGGCGATCCCCAGCGCGAAACCACGCATTCTGCATCATTACCTCGCCACTGAGGAGGACCGGGCGACGGTGGTGCGGGCTCTGCGTCTCCTGCTCGACATCGCCGCCCGGCCCAGTCTGCGGGCGCACCGCCGAGCCGACTACCGCGTGCCGCGCTCCGACAGCGACGCCGACCTCCTGGACTTCGCACAGCACGACCTGCAGACGCTCTACCACCCCGCGGGAACATGCGCCATCGGGCCAGTGGTTGACCCCGAGTTGCGGGTGCACGGGGTGACCGGGCTCCGGGTGGTCGACGCCTCCGTCATGCCAACCGTCGTCCGGGGCAACACCAACGCACCGACGATCATGATCGCGGAGAAGGCCGCGGACCTGATCCGCGGAGTCGGCTCCCCCACGTCCCCGGCGGTCACAAACGTATGACCCGGGTCACGGCGGTCGTGCACGGAAACACCCCGGCCCTGCCCCGGCCGATAAACGCCAAACAGCCTGCGCATGGTGAGGGCGCGGAAGTCCTGCCTGGTTCGTGATGGCCGCCATGTGGCCCCGGCCCTTGCTGTACTGGCTGGGGCCGGTCGTCCTGGTGCCAAGCACGACGGGTTGACCTGGCCGGCTCCGGGCTGGATGACAGGTGCGGCGGCTTCCACACCCACGTCATCGCGGCGCGGGCCGGCGGCCGCACCGACCTGCCCTCCAGCGCGGCCGGACACGTCGGGCTCCCCCAAGTCGTCTTCACCTCCCCGGAAGTCGGCAGCGCCGGTATGACTGAGCAACAGGCCCGGGACGCCGACATTGACGTCGAGGTCGTCGAGTACGACCTGGGAGCGCTCGCCGGAACCTGGGTCATGCGCCCGGACTACCGCGGCCGGGCCAAACTCGTCGTCGTCCGCGCCGACGACGTGGTGGTCGGGGCCACGTTCGTCGGCGCGGGCATCGCCGAACTCGTGCACTCGGCGACCGCAGCCATCGTGGGGCGTATTCCCCTGTCCACGCTGTGGCACGTCGTCCCCAGCTATCCCACGGCCAGCGAAATCTGGCTCCGCCTGCTGGAAGAGCTGCGCTCGCAGCGTCATACGGCACTCGGTGGGTGAAACCTGCCCGGTCCACGTCGTCAGCATTTCAGCCCTTGGGCGCAGCACCGGCAGAGGCGAGCGGCCCGGTCGAGTCACGCCGGCGCCTGCGAGACGGTCGCAGACAGGACAGCAGCACTCGACAAAAGCGCGGACTGCTCGAATACGCCAATGCGGTAGTGGCGAGGCAGGGGAAGGAGACTTCACGAAGGAGCGCCCCTTTCCAACGAGCAACAGGCAGCTGGGTCGGCAGGCGGGCAGGCGATCAGCGGCCCGAAGCGCGACAATAGGAACAGAAGGTGTACCCGGAGGTAGGGATGACGGGCAGCAGACGGAAGTACGACCATGGTGTGAAGGCCGTCGGCGGAGGCGATTCGCCATGACTGCCAAACCCAGCGTTCCCGGCACGCAGAGTCAGCCGGGACTCGCCGATCAGACTGTCGTGGTGATCGGTGCCAGCGCGGGCATCGGACTCGAAACTGCCCGCCAGGTACGCGAAGGCGGCGGCCGGCTGGTTCTGGTCGGCCGCAACCCCGAACGCCTGCAGCAAGCTGCCCTGGAGCTCGATCCTGTAAGCACAGCAGCGTTCGACGCCACCGACACCGACCGCCTCCAGCAGTTCTTCCAGGATCTGCCCCGCCCGGTCGACCATGTGATGGTCACAGCCGGCAGCCCCGCCTACATGCCCTTGGCGGACATGGATCTCACTGCCGCCCGCCGCCACTTCGGCGAACGCCTCGCCATGACACTCGCGGTCGCCCTCTACAGCCGTGACAAGGTCCGAGCCGGCGGCACCCTGCTGTTCATCGGCGGCACCGGCGGTCGGCGCCCCGGTGTCGGTCTGAGCGTCGTGTCTGCCCTCACCGCGGCTCTGCCCGCCCTCACCGCCAACCTGGCGCTCGAACTGGCGCCGATCCGGGTGAACCTCATCGCTGCCGGATTCGTCGACACGCCCCTGTCGGCCTCACTCCTGGGTGATCAACTCGAGGCCCGGCGCGAGGAGTTGCGCGCCACGCTTCCCATCCGACGGGTCGTCGGCCCGGCAGACGTCGCCGCTCTGGCCGTACACATCATGTGCAACGACGCGCTCACGGGTGGAACGTACGACATCGACGGCGGCCAACAGCTCATCTCCCACTGACCTACCGTGATCAGATCAGTGCCGGGCGGCCGGCTGGTTGCGGATACAGCGCCTCCGTGCCCACGGCCGG
Source organism: Streptomyces sp. NPDC005202 (assembly GCF_040608235.1). Classification (NCBI taxonomy): domain Bacteria; kingdom Bacillati; phylum Actinomycetota; class Actinomycetes; order Kitasatosporales; family Streptomycetaceae; genus Streptomyces; species Streptomyces sp. NPDC005202. Next base: position 163,495 of record NZ_JBEXHW010000002.1, read on the forward strand.
CGCTGCCTGGACCTCCTTCCTGACGTCGTCGGCGGGCACCTCATGCAGTCCGGCCTCGACACCGTCAAGGGTGGCGCGGGCCACCGCCGCGCGATCCGACTTCGGAGCGGTCACATTCGCGGCCATGTCCGTCGCGAGGTAGCTGACGTGCAGGGCCGTGCCCTGCGTGCCCTGCTCAGCAAGGGCCAACCGCAAGGCGTTGGTCACCGACCATTCGGTGGCCTTGGCCGCGGCATATCCGGCGCTGGCCGTGATCGACATCCAGGACAGCACGGAGAAAGCATTGACCATCGCGCCGCCGGCGTTGCGCCCGAGGACGGGGCGAAGGAGCTGCTCATGGCGAGGGTGCCGAGAACATGCGTCTCGAACTCGCATCGGAACGAGTCCAAGTCAGCCAAAGTCAGCCGCGAGTACGTCGGCCCGGGTCGTCAAACCGGCGTTGTTGAAAAGGAGTGTCACGTCCTGGGCTTGGTCGGCTGCCGCGTGCACGGATTCCTGACCCCCCGTAGACCTTGCCCGCTCCGGCATCGAAGAGCGCACGCACGAACTGTCCACCGAGCCCACGGTTTGCTCCGGCAACGAAAGCGACAGACCCCTGGATCTTCATGGGGAGCACCTCACGGCGATGCCTCGTAGGGCGAAGACCGGCGTCCCGTGCGCCTCGGCCCGATCGTCCGGCCTCGACTTCGACCTGCGCGGTGGCGGCTGCGTCGTTCGCCGTGCACGGCTTCGCGGGCCGACGGAAGGCGCAGTACGGCGGAGCCACCAGGAGGTCCCCCGGGTGCGACGCACCGGTGAGAGCGGTAGCGTCATTCTCGACGCAACGCAGGGAGGCCGGGATGAGTTCCACCGAGGATCCCAGCAGCGGAGCAAGTGGGACAGCCGGCGTCGGGACAGTCGACACGAAGCTCGAGGTGGTCACCATCCCCGTCTCGGACGTCGACCGCGCGAAGGAGTTCTACGGAAGACTCGGATGGAGGCTGGACGACACACCGCCCGGCGTGGTCCAGTTCACGCCGCCCGGCTCCGGGTGCTCGGTCCAGTTCGGCGCGAACCGCACCTCGGCCGCGCCCGGATCGGCCCAGCGCCTGTACCTGATCGTCTCCGACATCGAGGCCGCCCGGAACGGGCTGATAGCAGCCGGCATCGAGGTGAGCGAAGTCTCCCACCCCGGCAAGGACGGTCTGGTCAGCGGTCCAGATCCCGAGCATCGCAGCTACTTCTCGCTCGCCTCGTTCAGCGATCCGGACGGCAACGGTTGGCTGCTTCAGGAAGTCACCACGCGCCTGCCCGGTCGTATCGACTCAGCGACGACGACGTTCACGTCGGCGAACGACCTGGCGAGCTCGCTTCGCCGTGCGGCGGCCGCCCACGGCGAACACGAGAAACGCATCGGCGAAGCAGACGCGAACTGGCCCGACTGGTACGCCGACTACATGGTGCACGAGCAGGCCGGCGCGGAACTGCCCTCGTGAGCAGGGCTGAGCCCACCACGTATCTGCAGGACGGGAGGGCGGGGCCCGGTGTCCCCGGGCCCCGCCCCCTCAGTGCTGTGTGCTGCAAACCCACACGGGTGCGCCCCCCTCGTTCAGCATCGTCCCCCTGCCGCGTGCCCATGGTCACTTGTGGCTCCTACGGATCGCTCCTCGACGGGGCTCCGAAAGCCCAGGTCAGCGGCCCGGCCTCGGGGCCTCCATGCCGAAGGTGCCCCGGAGCGTGGGCCGGGAGGTGAACATGCTGCGTGTCACCTGCCGTTCCGAACGATGGACCGTGGACCCGACTATGGCAGGCCCGGTGGCGCAGGCGCTCCGCCGGTCGCCGCGAGCGGCACGTTGCGCAGGTAGAACTGCGCGAGGTCGTCCCACAGCCGCCGCTCCCCGGCGAGGTCGGCCGGTACGCCGAGGCCCAGATGGCGCAGCAGGGTGTGGCGGTGCAGGTCGAAGACGACCTTGACCTCCTGGCCGTAGGCGGCCGCCGCCTGGAGAGCCGCGCGGTGGGCGGCCCAGGCGACGGGCCAGGCCAGCAGGGTGAGACCGGCGAGCGGGACGTGGCCGCCCCGGATCAGCAGGGCCGGTGGCCAGACCGTGCCGAAGGCGGCGGACAGAGCGAGCAGGCTGACGCTGCCGTCCAGGGCCGTACGGGCGGCGGCGACCCGGCCGGTCGCCTCCGGCGGCAGCAGGGGGTACAGCCGGGGCCAGACGACGACCGCGTCGATGCCATAGCGCTCCAGAGGGTAGTACTCGGCGGCGCGCAGCCGGTTGCCGAGGGCGGTCGGCAGGCAGCCCTCGGCAAGGCGGGGCGGCGGCGGGTAACCGGTAAGCAGCTTTCCGGCGAGTGCCGCGGCCCAGGTGTGCTCGCCCGCCGCGCGGAGCTGCGTCACGCGTGCCCAGCCGTCGCGGGCCCGGCGCCGCTGCCGCTCGGTGCGGCGGCGCCGTACCCCGGCCGACACCGGCCGGTCCGGCCAGTAGCCCTCCAGGAGCCGCACGACGGGCAGGTGGAAGAGTGCGAACAGGTACGCCGCGCCCACCAGGCCCAGCAGGACCCACACCACCGCCATCAGCTGTCCGGAGGCGCTGTAGCCCTGCCAGGCCCGCAGCGCGTCGCCGGGGGTGCGGTCCGCGGCGGCGAGCCCGACGGCTCCCGAGGCTCCGGCGGCGAGGAGGACCGGGAGCAGGACGGCGATCAGGAAGCGGGAGCCGAGGAGGCGTTCGGCACTGTCGAGGCCTGCTTCGAGCAGGGTGCTCACCGCGGCATCCGGACCATGAGGTCGCCCTGGTTGCAGCGCGGCGGGTCGGCGGGGTCGTAGTAGTCGACGGTCTTCTCCTCGCCGTGCTCGGTGCAGACGAAGAGCAGGACGGTCAGCGGTTGGCCGGGGAGCCCTTCGTCCGTGTAGACGTTGCGGTCGGCGGGGACGTGCCAGTTGTCCGGCCGGACGTCCTCCTCGTCCGTCGCGGCCCTGTCGTCGTGCTGTCCGGATGCCCCCATCGGCTCCCCTCCCCGGATTGGTTGGTCAGAGTCTGCCCAGCATGGTGAAGGCCCCCCACAGTCCCGGGTGCTCGAACCGCGAGTCTGCCATCAGCGCGAGCTGGGCGCTCCGCACGGCCCGGGTCAATTCTGTGCCGGGGCACGACAGTTCGCCGTAGAGGACCTCGTTGAAGCGCAGGGCCGCGTCGTCGCGCACGGGCCACTGCGGTGCGACGACGGTTTCCGCCCCGGCGGCCAGGAAGGCGGCGGCGAGTCCCTCGCCCTCGCCGCCGAGGCCCCTGCGCTCCGCGCCCGCCCGGCAACCGCTGAGGTTGACCAGGGTGGGGACACGGTCCGCGCAGGCGATCTCGAAGGCGAACAGCGGTCGGTCGGCGAGCAGGAGCCGGGCCATGTTCGGGTGCGAGGGCTCGAAGGCGGCGTGGCCCGCGAGGTGCAGCACGTCCGCGGCGCCGAGGGCTGCGCGCACGGCGTCCGCCGTGGCCTCGTCGTCGTAGAGTCCGGCGGTGGCGGGGAACGCGGCGCGCACGGCCTCGGCCTCCGCCCGCAACGCCGGTAGTTCGGGGAGCAGTTCGTAGCGCGGCCGACGGACGGCGGCCACGACGGCCCGTGCCGAACCCTGTGTCCGCACCGCTGCGCGGCGGGCGCCGTCCGGCCGCAGCGGCGCCAACGAGGGCAGCAGCCGGACCTCGGCGCTCGCCACCAGCGGCCGGCCCCGGAAGGGCGCGGCGTGGAACGGGAAGTCCTCCAGGACGCCCTGGGCGACGACGTAGATCCGGGAGGCTGTGGCGAGCAGGTGTGCCGCGGGGGGCAGGACCGCCTCGCCGAGCCGTCGCAGGGCGTCCGTCCCGGTGCGGCGTACGCATTCCTGGTGCGCGCGGGAGGCCAGGCGCTCGACCTCCGCTGCCCCGAGCTGCACGCGCAGGTCGTGGACCGTGCCGTGGCACACGGCGAAAACGATCACTTCGTCCTCGCTCGACCGCCCGTAGACCAGAAGGAGCTCGCCGGGGCCCACGGCCCGCGGGACGGCGCGGGCCAGTTGCGCCACGGTGACGCGAGCGCGTTCCGGGAACTCCTTGTGGAGAACTGCCGCCCTGGTCTCCAGGAGCATGCGCGCCCGGTCGCCCAGCGCGAAGAGCCCTGCGCGGTCTTGGGCGACCGCGGCCCCCGTGGCGGTGCGTGCGAGCCCCTCGACCTCCTTCTCCAGGCTGCGCAGCGCGTCCGTGCCGGACGAGGGCGCGTCGGCGGGGCGGGCGGGGCCACGGCTCGCCATGGCGGCGAGGATGCCGAGCGCCTGGTCCGGGCGGCCGACGCTCAACGCGGCGCCCACTGCCCCGCCGAAGACGCGGACGCTGTTCTCCAGGTAGAAGGTGCGCCCGGGCGACGCGGCGACCTTCAGGTCCGCGAAGCGGGCGTCGATGGCGCGCATGTACAACTCCACGGCCTCCGCCGTGCGTTCCTGCCGGATCCGCAGCTCGGCGGTGGCCGCCAGAAGGTCGTGGTCGTCCGCTGCGCCGCCGCGTCCGCGCCACTCCTGGAGTTCGGCCTCCGCCTCGTCGACGAAGCCGATCCTGGTCAGGGCGCGGGCGCGCTGGTGGTGCAGGAACCGCGTGAAGTGTTCCTGTCCGAAGCGCGGGCCGGCGGCGAGGCGCCGGCCGATCCGCTGACCGTCCTCGGCGTGCAGCAGGGCCTGCTCGTACAGGCCGAGGTGGGACATGAGGGCGGCCAGCCGGGCGTGCGCGGCGCGCAGACCGTGGTCGTCGCCCGCTTCCTCCAGCAGTGCGCGGCCGCGTTCGTACGCCGTGACGGCGTCCGGGATCGAGCCCTGCTCGGTGAGCGCCCGCCCCAGTTCCAGGAGGCCGCGGCCCTCGTGGCGGGGCAGGCCCCGGCCCCGGAACCCGTCGAGGGCCGCCAGGACGAGCCGGACGTGGCGCCGGGGATCGGCTGCCGCGCGGTGCGGGTTGCCGCCCACGGCAACGAGGACCTGGGCGCCGAGGGCGGGGCCGATGCCGTGCCGGGACATGGGCTCCAGCATCTCCCAGGCAGCCACCATCAACATCTCCTGGGAGGCGGTCGACCCGACCTGCAACTCCTGGACGAAGGCAGCGGGGATGAGGAACTCCTCCTCCACGAAGTGGACGTGGGTCAGCGCGGTGGGTCCCAGGTCCACCAGCACGAGCTCCAGATCCGGATGCGCGGCGAGGTAGGTCCGGTAGACCGACTCCGGCTCGCGCGGGCGGCCGGTCACACTCGCCTCGAACGGGCGAGCTCCGCGGCCGCGTCCCCGGCCAGGCGGGCCTGCTCGACCGCGCCGTACGCGCGCAGGATGCCGGACAGCGCCTGCCACAGCGTCACGTCGTCCTCCAGCCACATCACGTCGGACAGTGCCAGCTCCCGCAGGGCGGCCCAGTCGCCCGCCGCGAAGGCCGCACGGCGAGCGTGCACCCGCGCGGCCAACTCACGTGGCGTGGGCTCCTGTTCCCCGGTGAGCCGCCGTAACAGCTCTCTGACCAGTCCGGTGGGGTCGCACGGCCAGTCCGTCAGGGCCATGAGCTCGGCCACGCGCCGCAGCCGCCCCTTCGCACAGGCTCGCCGGGCGGAGTCGAGCACGAACAGCAGGTGACGGCCCGCCCACTCTCCCGTGGGCGCGCGCAGGAGCACGGAGAGCCCGAGTTCGGGCCGCCGCTGTTGGCGGTAGCAGAGGGAGAGGATCTGGGCGGCAAGTGCCCGGCTTTCCGTCCCCGGGTCCAGGGCGGACGCGGTCACGGCCTCGATCGCGAGCCGTTCGGTGGCTGTGTCCCCCTGCATGCCATGCAGGGCACCCATGAGCATGAGCTGGGCCAGGATGGCGCGCAGCTCCGTCACCCGGGCGTCCCGGTCCCTCGCGTCGTCGCCGGCGAGGCCGAGTTCGACGGCCCGCAGCCAGCGCACGCCGCGCCGCACCTCCCGCAGCAGCAGCCGGCGTGCCGCCTTGGGCCCTTCCGCGGCGGCGACCCGCTCGGCCCGCGCGTGCAGCACGGCCGCGTTCAGCTGGAACTGCGCTTCCGCCCGCTCGTCGGGCTCGTCGTCCAGTGCCTGGTTCAGTCCCGCTTCGATGATCAGGGACTCGCGTACGTACGCATCGTCCCGGGCCGTGAACCCGTGCCTCCCCGTCGGCATGTCGGCAGGCTAGCGGCTCGGAACGCGTCCCGCCCCGGATATGGGAGAGATCGGAATCATCCGGGCCGGGTGGACGTTGGCCGGGGTGGGGCGAGGACTGGGACGGAGACGGATCGGTGCACGGTGAGTACAAGGTCCCCGGCGGCAAGCTCGTCGTCGTGGACGTGGAGGTCGAGGACGGCGTGCTGCGGCACGTGCGTGTGGCGGGCGACTTCTTCCTCGAGCCGGACGAGGCGCTGGACGCCGTGAACCGTGCGCTGGAGTGCGCCCCGGCGGACACCGATGCGGCGGGACTGGCCGCCCGGATCGACGCGGCGCTGCCCGAGGGCACCGTGATGTACGGACTGACCTCGGAGGGCGTCGGGATCGCGGTGCGCCGCGCCCTGGCGCACGCCACCGACTGGACCGACTACGACTGGCAGCTGATCCACGACGGCCCGCAGTCCCCCGCGCTGCACATGGCGCTGGACGAGGTCCTCACGGCGGAGGTCGCCGCGGGGCGGCGGCCGCCCACGCTGCGCGTGTGGGAGTGGGGCACCCCAGCAGTGATCATCGGCAGCTTCCAGTCGCTGCGCAACGAGGTCGACCCCGAGGGCGCGGCGCGGCACGGCATCGAGGTGGTGCGCCGGATCTCCGGCGGCGGCGCGATGTTCGTGGAGCCCGGCAACACGATCACCTACTCGCTGTCGGTGCCCGAGGCACTCGTCCAGGGGCTGTCCTTCCAGGACAGCTACGCCTACCTCGACGACTGGGTGCTCGGCGCGCTCGGCGACATGGGCATCAGGGCCTGGTACCAGCCGCTGAACGACATCGCCACCGACCAGGGGAAGATCGCGGGCGCCGCGCAGAAGCGGATGGTGGGCCCGTCCGGCGGGCCCGGCGCCGTGCTGCACCACGTGACCATGTCGTACGACATCGACGCCGACAAGATGCTTCAGGTGCTGCGCATCGGGCGGGAGAAGCTGTCCGACAAGGGCACCAGGAGCGCAAAGAAGCGGGTGGATCCGCTGCGGCGGCAGACCGGGCTGCCGCGCGAGGCCGTCATCGAGCGGATGATCGAGTCGTTCCGCGGCCGGTACGGGCTGAGCGAGGGCAAGGTGACGGACGAGGAACTGGCGCGCGCCGAGGAGCTGGCGCGGACGAAGTTCACCTCGCCCGAGTGGACCGCCCGGGTGCCCTGATCACCGGGTGACGGTGTGTCCGCGGGCCGTCACCAGCCCCGACTCGTAGGCGAACACGACGAGTTGGGCCCGGTCCCGGGCGCTTCGTCATGGCCCCGCTGATGTGGGTCTTGGCCGTGAAGGGGCTGATGACCATGTGAGCGGCGATCTCCTCGTTGGTCAGGCCGCGGGCCGCCGGCGCCGTCACCTCGCGTTCCCGGCGGATGAGGCACTCCAGGCCCGGGGCGTGGCCCGGTCCGGGGGCCGGGAGACGAACTCGCCGATCAGGGTGCGGGTGACCGAGGGGGACAGCAGGGCCTCCCCGCGCGCGACCACCTCGATGCCTTGGAGCAGGTCGGCGGGTTCGGTGTCCTCCAGCAGGAAGTCGCTCGCGCCCGCCCGCAGGACGTCGAAGACGTACTCGTCCGGGTCCGGCCTGGGCAGGCGGGACGCCGGTCGGTCCCGCGTACGCCGCGCTGCGGTCGGCGGCGTCGGCGGGCGCGGACCTGCTCGACGCGGACGACCGGGCTCTCGTACGGCGGACCCTGCGGGACTGGGACGGCGCGCACCCGCCGCTCGCCCTGCCCGGACTGCCGGACCGGCGCGAGCGGCCCGGGGCGCGCCTGGCCGTGCTGGCCGCGCTCGCGCCGTACCGCATCACGGACGAGGTCGTGGCCGCCTGACGCACGCCGGATTGCACCGACGGCTGTCTGGTCCGGGTCGTCGCGTACGGGGCCTTCTCGGCCGTCGACCGGATCGAGAACGCGTGGCACCCGGACTCCGTAGGGACAAATCGGGATACACAGCCGGTCGACAGTCGGCCTCGGTGACCGCACGGGCACGGAGTGAGTTGGCACTTCCGCCGCACAGGGAGTCGTGTGACACTGTCGTCCCGTCCGCAGTGTGGACTCCCTCCGCACCGTCCGTCCCTCACGAGAAGTGCGCCGTGCGTGATCTTCCCCTGCCGCTCGCGCTCACCGCGCGTCTGAGCCCGGTCGTCGTGCTCGCCTGCGCGGGCTGGGCCCTGACGTCCGGTCCGTTCGCCGCGACACCGACCGCCCAGCACAAGCCGACCCAGCAGGAGACCCACCCCACCCAGTCGGCCTCCGCCCCGTCGACGGCGGCGGTGTCGAAGACGTACACATCCGCTCCCGCGCCCTGCACCAGCCTGGCGGAGAAGACCATCACGTCCCTGGTCCCGGGCGCCAAGACGGCCGGCAAGGAGATCCCGTCGACGGACGCGAAGGTGCGCCGCACCTGCTCCTGGAACGCGCTCAAGGGGTTCGACTACCGCTGGCTCGACGTGTCCTTCGAGATCATGGACTCGGACGCGGCGGCGCAGAAGTCCTACCAGGAGCGGACGACCGAGAAGAGCGGCGGAGGAGCGGTCCCCGGGCTCGGCGACACGGCGTACTCGGTCGTGAACCTCACCACCGAGGACAAGCAGCAGACACGCGAGGGCGTGGTGATGGTCCGCGCCTCCAACGCGCTCGTCGTCGTCACGTACAACGGCAGCGACTTCGAGACCAAGAAGGCGCCCGGTACGGACGAGATCAACAAGGGCGCCATCAAGGCCGCCCGGGACGCGGTGGCCACGCTGGAGGACGGCCGGAAGGGCTGACCGTTTTCCGCGACGCGTCAGCCCGCGGCCTTCTCCCGGACCCTCGGCAGCATCAGCGCCAGGTACAGCACCATCGACGTGCCCAGGCCCACGGCCCAGCCGTAGTCGGCGAGCGGCTGGAGGGCCGGAATGGGGCGGCCGTCGACCAGCGGGTGGAAGTCGGCGCCGCCGATGGCGAGGACGCCGCCCGCCATGAAGGCCACGACGGCCCGCCAGTTCCAGCCGCCGTCGTACCAGTAGCGTCCGCCCGTGCGGTACAGGTCGACCAGGTCGAGGGCGGACCGGCGCAGGAACCAGTAGTCGGCGATGAGGATCCCGGCGACCGTGCCGAGCAGACCGCCGACCAGGCCGAGCCAGGTGAAGATGTAGCCCTGCGGGTCGGAGTACAGCTTCCACGGGAAGATGAGCACGCCCAGCACGCAGGTGGCGAGCGCACCCGTACGGAAACTGATCCTGCGCGGCGCGACGTTGGAGAAGTCGAACGCCGGGGAGACCAGGTTGGCCGCGATGTTGACCGACAGGGTCGCCACCAGCACGGTCACCAGCGCGTAGAGCAGGCCGACCACGTTGTCCGTCTTCGCCGCCAGTTGCACCGGGTCCCAGACCGCCTCGCCGTACACCGCCTGCGAGCCGGAGGTGACCAGCACCGACAGGAACGCGAACAGCGTCATCGTCGTCGGCAGGCCGAGCGCCTGGCCCCACGTCTGGGCCTTCTGGCTCCTGCCGTACCGGGTGAAGTCCGGGATGTTCAGCGACAAGGTGGACCAGAAGCCGATCATGCCCATGAGAGAGGGCGCGAACAGCTTCCAGAAGTCCGCTCCCCAGCCGAGCTTGGACGGCTGGTCGAACAGCGGGCCGAGGCCGCCGGCCTTGCTGCTCATCCAGCCGAGCATCACGAAGGCGCCGACGAGCACGAAGGGAGCCGCCCAGTTCTCGAACCGGCGGATCGTGTCCATGCCCCGGTAGATGATGGCCACCTGGATCGCCCAGAAGATCGCGAACGACAGCCACATCGTCCAGGCGTAGCCGCCCACCCGGGAGGCGTTCGACCAGCTGTCCCCGATCAGCTTCCCGGCGAGGAAGTAGATCGCCTCGCCGCCGATCCAGGTCTGGATGCCGAACCAGCCGCACGCCACCAACGCCCGTACGACGGCAGGCAGGTTGGCGCCGCGCACGCCGAAGGAGGCGCGGGCGAAGACGGGGAAGGGGATGCCGTACTTCGGTCCCGCGTGCCCGGTGAGCAGCATCGGGATCAGCACGATCACGTTGGCCAGGGCGATGGTGAACACCGCCTGCTTCCAGTCCATGCCGACGGCGATCAGACCGGAGGCCAGAGTCCAGGAGGCCGTGTTGTGGGCCATGCCCACCCACAGCGCGGAGAAGTTGTACGTGGTCCAGGTGCGCCTGGCGACGGGGACCGGCAGCAGGTCCTCGTTGGCGTAGGGGCCGCTGGGCAGCGGAGTGCCGGGGGGGATCTCCACGCGCCCGTCGGGGAGGGTGACCTGGGCGGACGGCGGTATGGCCGTGGGAGCGGTGTCGGTCATGGGCAGCCCAATCGATGAGGTGGGTCGACGTGTGGCGGTGCGGGCGCCCGGCCCCTCCCCGGGGAGGTGGGGAGGGGGGACAGGGGGTGGGGGGTTCGCCGAGGAGTTCGTCGAGGAGTTCGTCGAGGAGTTCGTCGAGGAGCGGTCGGTGGGTCAGGAGTTGACGGCCGGGATGACCTTGTGGCCGTAGGCGTCGATCACGGCCTCCTGCGCGTCGTGCATGTCGTACACGGCGAACTGGTCGACGCCCAGCTCGCGCAGCGCGTTCAGCTTCTCGATGTGCGCCTCGGCCGGCCCGATGAGGCAGAACCGGTCGACGATCTCGTCGGGCACGAACTGGGTGTCTGGGTTGCCGCTGCGCCCGTGGTGGGCGTAGTCGTAGCCCTGGCGGGCCTTGATGTAGTCGGTGAGTGCGTCGGGTACGGCGGCGGAGTGCTCGCCGTACTTGGCGACCAGGTCGGCGACGTGGTTGCCGACCATCCCGCCGAACCACCGGCACTGCTCGCGGGCGTGGGCGAGCGCCTCGGGCGAGTCGTCGGCGGTGATGTACGCGGGGGCGGCGACGCAGATCTTGACGTCGGACGGGTCGCGCCCGGCCGCGGCTGCCGCGTCCTTCACCGCCTTGACCATGTACTCGGTCAGGTACAGGTCGGCGAGCTGGAGGATGAACCCGTCGGCCTCCTCGCCGGTCATCTTCAGCGCCTTCGGGCCGTACGCGGCCATCCAGACGGGAAGTTCGGCGCCCGGCTTGATCCACGGGAACCTGATCACCGTGCCGCCGAGGTCGGCCTCCTCGCCCCGCGCCAGCGCCCGGATGACCTTCATGGCCTCGCTGATCCGGGCCAGGGTGTTGGGCTTGCGGCCGGCCACGCGCATGGCGGAGTCGCCGCGTCCGATGCCGCAGACGGTCCGGTTGCCGAACATGTCGTTGAGGGTGGCGAAGGTGGAGGCGGTGACCTCCCAGGTGCGGGTGCCCGGGTTGGTGACCATCGGGCCGACCGTCAACTTGGTGGTGTTCGCAAGGATCTGACTGTAGATCACGAAGGGTTCCTGCCACAGCACGGCGGAGTCGAAGGTCCAGCCGTGCGTGAAGCCGTTGCGCTCGGCCCGCTTCATCAGGCTGATGACGCGGGAGGCCGGCGGGTCGGTCTGCAGGACGAGTCCGAAGTCCATGGGCGCCACTCCTAGTTGAGGTACTGACAGGTGGAGCGCGGGGTGAAGACGCCGTGACCGGCGCGTCCGGTGTACTCCCGCTCGGTGATGACGAGTTCGCCGCGTGAGAGCACGGTCTCGACCCGGCCGGTGACGCGCTTGCCCTCGTAGGCCGAGTAGTCGACGTTCATGTGGTGCTCCGCAGCGGACATCACCTGTTCTGCGTGCGGGTCGTAGATGACGACGTCGGCGTCGGCGCCCGGGGCGATCGTGCCCTTCTTCGGGTACAGGCCGAACATCCGGGCCGGGGTGGCGCAGGCGATCTCGATCCAGCGGCGGCGGGAGATGTGCCCGTCGACGACGGCCTGGTGGAGCAGGTCCATGCGGTTCTCGACGCCCGGCAGACCGTTGGGGATCTTGGAGAAGTCGCCGCGGCCCAGCTCCTTCTGGCCGGTGAAGCAGAAGGGGCAGTGGTCGGTGGAGACCACCTGGAGGTCGTTGGTGCGCAGGCCCTTCCACAGCTGCGCCTGGTGCTCCTTGGGCCGCAGCGGGGTGCTGCACACGTACTTCGCGCCCTCGAAGTCCGGCTCGGCGAGGTTGTCGGTCGACAGGAACAGGTACTGCGGGCAGGTCTCGCCGAAGACGTTCAGCCCCTCGTCGCGCGCCCTGGTCAGCTCGGCGACCGCCTCCATCGCCGAGACGTGCACGACGTACAGCGGGGCGCCGGCGACCTGCGCGAGCCTGATGGCGCGGTGGGTGGCCTCGGTCTCCAGCAGGGCCTTGCGGACCTCCCCGTGATACCTCGGATCCGTCTCGCCGCGGGCCAGCGCCTGCTCGACCAGCACGTCGATCGCGATGCCGTTCTCGGCGTGCATCATGATCAGGCCGCCGTTCTCGGCGGAGCGCTGCATGGCGCGCAGGATCTGGCCGTCGTCGCTGTAGAAGACGCCGGGATAGGCCATGAACTGCTTGAAGGAGGTGACGCCCTCCTCCACCAGCAGGTCCATCTCCTTCAGCGTCTCCGGGTTCACATCGGAGACGATCATGTGGAAGCCGTAGTCGATGGCGCAGTTGCCCTCGGCCTTGGCGTGCCAGGCGTCCAGGCCCTCGCGCAGGGAGTGGCCGACGCTCTGCACCGCGAAGTCGACGATCGTGGTCGTGCCGCCCCAGGCCGCGGCCCGGGTGCCGGTCTCGAAGGTGTCCGAGGCGAAGGTGCCGCCGAACGGCAGCTCCATGTGGGTGTGGACGTCGACGCCGCCCGGGATCACGTACTTGCCGACGGCGTCGATGGTGCGCTCGGCCGTCCAGGCCTCGGCGGCCGGGGTGCCGGAGGCGGCGAGGGCGGCGATGCGGCCGTCCTCGATCAGGACGTCGGCGTGGATCTCGTCGGCGGCGGTGATGACGAGGCCACCACGGATGACGGTACGGCTCATGCTCCCTCTCCTGCCGTGGTCGGTACTGATGTCGTACGGATCGGTGGGCGGCCGCCGGTCCGGTTCCCCGGGCGCCGGACCGGCGGCCGCCCGAGAACGGTCAGGGGGCGGTCAGCGGCGAGTACGCGCCCGGCGCCCGGTCGCGGTAGAACTGCCAACGGTCGCGGACCTCGCGCAGCTTGGCCAGGTCCAGGTCGCGGACGACGAGTTCGGTCTCCTTGTCGCTCGCCACCTCGCCGACGAACTGCGCCTCCGGGTCCACGAAGTACGAGGTCCCGTAGAAGTCGTTGTCCCCGAGCTCCTCGACGCCCACCCGGTTGATCGCGCCGACGAAGTACTCGTTGGCGACGGCCGCCGCCGGCTGCTCCAGCTGCCACAGGTAGCCGGACAGGCCCCGCGAGGTGGCCGACGGGTTGAAGACGATCTCGGCACCCGCGAGACCGAGGGCCCGCCAGCCTTCCGGGAAGTGCCGGTCGTAGCAGATGTAGACGCCGATCCTCCCGGCCTTGGTGTCGAAGACGGGCCAGCCGCTGTTGCCGGGCCGGAAGTAGAACTTCTCCCAGAAGCCCTTCACCTGCGGGATGTGGGTCTTGCGGTACTTGCCGAGGTAGGAGCCGTCCGCGTCGATCACGGCCGCGGTGTTGTAGAGGACGCCCGGCTGCTCCTCCTCGTACATCGGCAGCACGAGGACGATGCCCAGCTCCCTGGCCAGGTCCTGGAAGCGCTTGACGGTCGGCCCGTCGGGGATCCGCTCGGCGTACTCGTAGAACGCCGGGTCCTGGACCTGGCAGAAGTACGGTCCGTAGAACAGCTCCTGGAAGCACAGGACCTGGGCACCCTGCGCGGCCGCGTCGCGGGCCGCCTGCTCGTTGACCTGGATCATCGATTCCTTGTCGCCGGTCCAGGCGGTCTGGAAGAGGGCGGCACGGATCACTCTGCTCATCGGGACCTCCGGTCGCTCGGTGTGCGGCGAGCGTAGAGAGCCGGCGAGCCCGCTTTGAGGTGCACCGTGTCACGTCTGCGGGGGTGCGGCGTGCCACCGTGTCACCCCGGCTCTGTCCCATGTTTCACCGCCGTTTTCCCAGGTCCTGCCATGTTTCATTCCTGTTGCGCATCGTGCGCGAGGAGCGCGATGTGCACCGAGGCGGCCTGTTCGAAGTCGTCGAGGTCCACCCCGAGCCGCGTCTGTATGGCCTCCAGGCGGCGGTAGAGCGCGGGCCGGGAGACGTGGTGGAGCTGGGCGGTGCGGGACTTGTTGCGGCCGGTGGCGAGGTATGTCCGCAGCACGGAGAGCAGGTCGTCGTCGGCCGGGCACAACAGGCCGTCCAGCTCCCGCTCGGCGAAGGACTGCACGTGCGGGTCGTCCCGCAGCAGCCGGATCAGGCCGCGCAGATGGACGTCCCTCAGGCGTACAACGGCCGGGAGGTCGAGGGCGGCCGAGGATTCGGCCACCGCGTCCGCGACGTGCCGCGCCTCACACAGTCCGGCGGGCACGTCGTCCCAGGCGGTCCGGGCGTCCGCGGCGGCCACGACCGTGCGGGCCGCCCCCGACTCCGCGCGCAGCCGGGCCGCGAAGTGCGCCGCGAGCGCGTCGGCGTCCTGGTCCCGGGCGAGGCTGAGCAGCACGGCGGTGGCGCCCTCGGCGAGCTCGCCGACGAGCCCGGACAGGCCCAACAGCCGGAGCAGCCGGTCGAGTTCGGCGGGCTCGCCGTCCCGCACGACCAGCGGCACGAACGTCCGCCGGTTGACCGGCAGCCCGGCGGCCCGCGCCCGGGGCAGCAGCTGCCTGGCCGGTACGACCCCGCTCACCAGGTCGGTCAGCAGGCTCTGCGCGGACTGCTCCTCCCAGGTGTGCGCGGAGCCGCCGAGCATGCGGTGCAGGACGAGGGCCTCGGCGGCGCGGTCGGCGAGCAGCCGTCCGGTGGCGGTGTCGCCGCGGTAGCCGCACAGGACGATCCGGCCCCACCGCTCGCCGCGCCCGCCCAGCTCGGCGCGGATCCAGCCGTCGCCCTCGCTGCCGCCCGCCTGCCGGGCGATGCGCTCCCAGTCGCGCAGCACGTCGTCCACCGCGGGCCGCTCCCCCGCGGTGGCGAGGACGCGGTGGGCGAGGTTGGTGACGACGACGGGGCACGCGCTGTGCTGGGCGACCTCGTCGAGCAGGCGTTGCAGCGGGGCGCCCGCGGTGATGAGCGAGGTGAGCGCGGTGCGTACGGCCTCCGACAGGCTGACGGCGGCGAACTTCCGCCGCACCAGCCGGGACTGTACCTCCTCGGTCAGCTCGGCGAAGGGGAAGGGGCGGTGCAGGACGACCAGGGGCAGTCCGCAGCGCTCGGCCGCCCGGCGCATCACGTCGGGCGGGGCCGGGAAGGCGCGGCCGAGTCCGAGGACGACGGCCGCGGCCTCCGCCCGGTGGAGGGACTGGATGTACTCGGCCTGCTTGTCCTCGTCGCCGGCGAGGAGCACCCCGGTGGTGAGCACCATCTCGCCGCCGCTGAGCATCACGCCGACGTCGGGGGCCTCGGCGACGTGCACCCAGCGCACGAGCCGATCGAGCTGGCTCGCGCCGGCCACCACCTCGGGTTCCCCGGCGAGCACCCGCTCCAGGGTGAGGACCTGCCGGACCGACAGGGCCGGTTCCAGGGACTCCTGGGGCTGCGCGGCCCCCAGGGGCTTCAAGGGCTCCGAGGCGGTGGTCATGGCGGTGTTCCCTTGCTCGGACCGGTGCTTCGGACCGGTGCTACTCCGTGCTCCTCAGCGCGCGTTCGAGGATCGCGGCGCCCTCCTCGGCCTCCGCGAAGGTCAGGGACAGCGGCGGGGCGATGCGCAGGGCGCTGGTGTTGTGGCCGCCGCCCCTGCCGATGAGCAGCCCGCCCTCGCGGGCCGCCTCCTGCACCGCGGCGGCCGCCTGGTGATCGGCCTCGTCGGTGCCGGGTTTGACCAGCTCGACGCCGATCATCAGCCCGCGCCCGCGCACCTCCCGTACGCCGGGCAGCTGTGCGGCGACCGCCCGCAGCCGCTCGATGAGCAGGCCGCCGACGCGCCGGGCGTTGCCCTGCAGGTCGTGCTCCAGGAGGTAGGTGAGGTTGGCGAGGCCGGCCGCCATGGTGATCTGCGTGCCGCCGAAGGTCGAAATGCTGTTGGCGTCCAGGCAGTTCATGATCTCGGCGCGGGCGACGACGCCGCCGATGGACATGCCGTTGCCGATGCCCTTGGCGAAGGTGAGGATGTCCGGCGGGCCGCTCTGCCCGTGGGCCTGCCAGCCCCAGAAGTGGTCGCCGGTGCGGCCCCAGCCGGTCTGCACCTCGTCGGCGATCCACAGAATGCCGTGCTCCTGCAGCACGTCCCGGAAGGCCGCGTACAGGCCGTCGGGGGGCGAGGTGAAGCCGCCGACGCCCTGGATGGGTTCGGCGATCAGGGCCGCGGGCGGGCGGGTGTGGCCGAGCAGGTCCTTCAGGTCCTCGACGCAGGCCGCGATGAACGCGGCGTCGCTCAGCTCCGCGTAGGGGCCGCGGGTGCGGACGCCGCCGTGGACGTACAGCGTCTGCAGCGGGGACAGCGAGGTCGGGGACCAGCCGCGGTTGCCGGTGATGCCGACCGCGCTGAAGGAGCGGCCGTGGTAGCTGTTGCGCATGGCCAGGACCGTGTTGCTGCGCCGGTACGTCGTCGCGAGCAGCAGCGCGGTGTCGTTGGCCTCGGTGCCGGAGGTGGTGAAGAAGACACGGGCGTCCGGGATGCCGCTCAACTGGGCGATGCGCTCGGCGAGTTCGACCATCGGCCGGTTGAGGTAGAGCGTGGAGGAGTGGATGATCCGCCCGGCCTGCTCGCTGACCGCCTTCGCCACCTCGGGCAGCGCGTGCGCGGTCATCGTCGTCAGGATGCCGCCGAAGAAGTCGAGGTACCTCCTGCCGTCGGCGTCCCAGACGTGGCGGCCCTCGCCGTGGGTGATCTCGATCGGGTCCTCGTAGTAGAGGGCGAGCCAGTCGGGCAGGACGGCCCGGTGGCGGGCGTACAGGTCGCTCACGGCTGCACCAGCCCTTCGTACGCGTCGGGGCGGCGGTCGCGGTAGAAGGCCCACTGCTGCCGCACCTCTTCGATCAGGTCGAAGTCGAGGTCGCGGACGACGAGTTCCTCCTTGGAGTCGCTGGCGATGTCCCCCACGAACTGCCCGCGCGGGTTGACGAAGTAACTCGTGCCGTAGAAGTCGTTGTCGCCGTACTCCTCCTGGCCGACTCGGTTGATCGCGGCGATGAAGTACTCGTTGGCGACCGCGGCGGCGGGCTGTTCCAGCTGCCAGAGGTAGGAGGACAGGCCGCGGTGGGTGGCGGAGGGGTTGTAGACGAGCTGGGCGCCGTTCAGACCGAGCTGCCGCCAGCCCTCCGGGAAGTGCCGGTCGTAGCAAATGTACACGCCGACCTTGCCGACGGCGGTGTCGAAGACGGGCCAGCCGAGGTTGCCGGGCTTGAAGTAGTACTTCTCCCAGAAGCCCTTGACCTGCGGGATGTGGTGCTTGCGGTACTTGCCGAGGTAGGTGCCGTCGGCGTCGATCACGGCGGCGGTGTTGTAGTAGAAGCCCGACTGCTCGACCTCGAAGACCGGGACGACGATCACCATGCCGGTCTCGCGGGCGAGATCCTGCATACGACGCACCGTCGGCCCATCGGGGACCGGCTCGGCCCAGCGGTAGTGCTCCGGCTCCTGGACCTGGCAGAAGTAGGGCGAGTTGAAGACTTCCTGGAACCCGATGATCCTGGCGCCCTGACGGGCCGCCTCACGGGCGTGCTCCTGATGTTTGGCGACCATGGACGCGGTGTCGCCGGTCCAGGTGGCCTGGACCAGGGCCGCGCGGACGACGTTGGCCATGAGCTGCTCCTTCGACGGTACGTCAGAGCCTCTACGCCCGTAGAGCAGGCCGTAGAGGGACGAACGTAAGCCTCCGGGACCGCCTTGCCAAGACCATCGTCGTTAACCGGCGGAGTCGATCACGTTTCACACTCCGGTGGGTGAGTGGGAGGGCTGGTGAGGGCGGGTGTGGGTGGGGTCTGTGCGTCCTGTGGGGTCTGTGGGGCTGTGCGTCCTGTGGGGCGGTGCATCCTGTGGGGTCTGTGCGTCCTGTGGGGCGGTGGGGCGTCATCCCGGGGCGCGCCCGGGGTGTGGCGCGGTGTGCCCGTCAGGCGGCGAATCCGGCCACCCGGAGGGCGTGGACGAGGTCCCAGTGGCGCTCGTCCGCAACGCCCCGGGCGGACTCCAGCAGAAGGGGGACGAGACGCTGCGGGTCGGCCTGGACGCTGTGGGCGGCCTCCTCGGGGGTGCGGACGCGGACGTACGCGTCGAGGAGGGCGCGCACCTCTCGGTGGCGGCCCTGGCCGACCAGGTCGAGCACGGCCTCGCCGATCTCGGCGGCAGGCCGTGCGACGCCCTGCCGCACGATCTGCTGCCCGTCGGCGGCGCGACCCGCCGCGACCAGCGCGTCCGCCGCGGCGACGAGACGGTCGGCGGGCAGTGAGGCGGCCTCCCAGAGCAGGGTCACCCAGTCGGCGCCGAGCCCGGCGCGCTCCAGCTCGGCGGCGAGCAGCGGGAGGCGACCGGCGGGCCAGTGGGCGGCCTCGACCAGCAGGGCATGCGCCTCACCGCTGCGGCCCTCGCCACGCAGCCGTACGAGCCTCTCGACGGCCCCGGCGACGGCCTGCCGGGCCTCGGCGTCCACCGGCTCGGCCTGCGGCAGCGCCCGCTCCTCCACGGCCTCTGCGGCCTCTGCGGCGGCCCCGGCGAAGCGCGCACCCCGCGGGGTGCGGCGGGCGGTGGGGGCAGGTGCGGGCAGCGCCGGTACGGCGTTCGACGGCTCGACCGGGGGCGCGGCCTCCTCGTCGGCCATCCCGGCGAACCGAGCACTGCCACGGCGACGCTTGCGCGGCTTGGGGGCGGGGGCAGGGTCGGCAGCGGGCGGCTCGGGCGCGGTCGGCTTCGGAGCCACGGTGGGAGTGCCGGGGGCTGGGCCCATGACACCGAAGGCGGTGGCCGTGCCTTCAGGACTGCCGCCGGTGGCACAGGCCGAAGAACCGAAGCCGTCGCGAGCTGCGCCATCCGCAGGCTCCACCCCGTCGGCCGCCTGTCGTCCGTCGCGCCGTTCGCCGCTTCCGGCCGCAGGTCCGCCGTCGCCCCAGCCGGTCACGCCTTCCGACTTGCGCGCACCGTCAACACCCCAACCGGCCGCCGCCCCCGAACCCACCGCACCACCATCCCAACCGGCCGCCGCCCCCGAACCCACCGCACCACCATCCCAACCGCTCGCCGCCCCCGAACCCACCGCACCACCGCCCCAACCGCTCGCCGCCCCCGAACCCACCGCACCACCATCCCAACCGCTCGCCGCCCCCGAACCCACCGCACCGTCACCCCAACCAGTCGCTCCGGACGTCGCGCCGTCGGCCGCGGGATGCGTCTCGCGGTGCCGCGGGATGGAATGCGGCCCGTCGTCGTACGGAGTCCGGCCGTCCGGTCGCGGGCCTCCCGACCGCGCATCGCCTGCCTGTGCGCCCTCGCCCGGGAACCGGGCGTCGTCTCCATCGGTCCGGAGCACGGTCCCGTCCGCGGAAGGACCCTCATGCCGTATCGTCTGCGCGTCCCGGGCCCGGCCTTCCACCCCGCGCCCATCCAACACCTCCATCCGTGCCCGGAGTTCCGCGCAGCGGGCGGTCGCGCGTTCGTGGTCGTCCCGGGCCCAGGCGAGGTCGAGGTGGAGGGCGTCGGCCTCCTCGCGGGTAGTGGCCGAGGCGAGGCGGCGGCTCAGTTGCGCCTGGCGTTCGGCCGCGTACCTCTGCTCGCGGAGCATGACGTCGAGGCGGTCGCCGAGGGCGTCCCGGCCGCCGGGCCGGGCGTCGTACGCGGCGAGCGCGGCGGCGTGCAGGGCGCGGGCCCGTTCCCGCTCCGGCGCGGCGGCCGCGGGCCCGTGTTCCGCGGCCAGGTCCTGCAGTCGGCGACTCGGCGATCAGCTTCGTCGTCGGCAGGCCGCGCCCCGCCGACGTACGGCTGATCGAGACCGCCGAGCGGGCGCTGGCCGCGGGCATCGAGGCGGCCGTCGTCGGCAACCGCATCGGCGACATCGCCCACGCCATCGGCTCGGTGTGCCGCGCGGCCGGGTACGGCATCCCGGACGGCTTCGGCGGCCACGGCGTGGGCCGCCGCATGCACGAGGACCCTCCGGTCCCGAACGAGGGACGGCCGGGGCGGGGCCTGCCGCTGCGCCACGGCATGGTGCTCGCCATCGAACCCATGCTGATCGCGGCGGCACGGACGGCTACCACGCGGCCCCCGACGGCTGGACGCTGCGGACGAACGACGGCTCCCGCGCGGCCCACGTGGAGCACACGGTGGCGATCACGGAAGCGGGACCGAGAATCCTCACGGCGAGGTAGGCGCCCCGAAAGGGGCGCGGGACCGTGACGCTGTGCGACTCCGTCGCCGGGCGCGAGCAACCACCCACCACCCGCACCCACGACCCGCACCCCCACCCACCACCCGCACCCACGACCCGCACCCCCACCCACGACCCGCACCCCCACCCGCACCCGCACCCGCACCCGCACCCGCACCCGCACCCGAGAGACAAGATCGAGCTGCCGGACCGCAGGCGTTCCTGGACATGCCTCCGAAACAGAACGTGCCATCGTGGCATGAACGGCCCCACCCCGGGTTACTCGGCTTCGGTACGTTGTCAGCGAAGGAACGGAAAGCGATGCCCAGCGGCTTCATCGGCCCGGAGGGCGACCCCTTCGGCGAATTCCTCGCCCGCTTCTTCGGCGGATCGCACCCCGGTCCCCGGCAGATCGACATCGGACGGCTGCTGAGCCAGCCCGCCCGGGATCTCGTGCGGGATGCGGCCCAGTACGCCGCCGAGCACGGCAGCCGGGACCTGGACACCCAGCACCTGCTGCGGGCCGCGCTCGCCACCGAGCCCACCCGCAGCCTGCTCAGCCGCGCCGGCGCGGACCCCGACTCGCTCGCGACGCAGATCGACCAGCGGTCCGGCCCGGTCCAGCACCCGCCGGTCGAGAAGCCGCCGCCCACCTCGCTCTCGCTCACCCCGGCCGTCAAGCGCGCCCTGCTCGACGCGCACGACCTGGCGCGGGCGAGCGGCGCCGGGTACATCGGCCCGGAACACGTGCTCAGCGCCCTGGCCGCGAACCCCGACTCCGCCGCCGGGCACATCCTGCAGTCGGCCCGGTTCGCGCCCACCGGCCTGCCGTCCGAGGCGTCGGACGCCGCGCAGCCGCGCGCCGAACGGCAGCGGCCCACCGCGACGCCCACCCTCGACAAGTACGGACGCGACCTCACGGACCTGGCCCGGCAGGGGCGCATCGACCCGGTGATCGGACGGGAGCAGGAGATCGAGCAGACCATCGAGGTGCTCTCCCGCCGCGGCAAGAACAACCCGGTGCTGATCGGTGACGCGGGCGTCGGCAAGACCGCCATCGTGGAGGGGCTCGCCCAGCGGATCGCCGACGGCGACGTGCCCGACGTCCTCATCGGGCGCCGGGTCGTCGCCCTGGACCTGACGGCCGTGGTCGCGGGCACCCGCTACCGGGGCGACTTCGAGGAGCGGCTGAACAACATCGTCAACGAGATACGGACCAACTCCGAGCGTCTGATCATCTTCATCGACGAGCTGCACACCGTCGTCGGCGCAGGCGCGGGCAGTGAGGGCGGTTCGATGGACGCGGGCAACATCCTCAAGCCCGCGCTGGCCCGCGGCGAGCTGCACGTCGTCGGCGCGACCACGCTGGAGGAGTACCGGCGGATCGAGAAGGACGCGGCGCTGGCCCGCCGCTTCCAGCCGATCCTGGTGCCCGAGCCGTCCGTCGCGGACGCGATCGAGATCCTGCGCGGCCTGCGCGACCGCTACGAGGCCCACCACCAGGTCCGCTACACCGACGAGGCGCTGGTGGCCGCCGTGGAGCTGTCCGACCGCTATCTGAGCGACCGCCGCCTGCCGGACAAGGCGATCGACCTGATCGACCAGGCCGGTGCCCGGGTGCGGCTGCGTGCCCGGACCAAGGGCACGGACGTACGGGCCATGGAGCGCGAGGTCGAGCAGCTCACCCGGGACAAGGACCAGGCGGTCGCGGACGAACAGTACGAGCAGGCCACGCAGTTGCGGGACCGCATCACCGAGCTGAGGGAGCGGATCGTCCGGGCCACGGGCGACGACGAGGCCGACGAGGGGCAGAACCTGGAGGTCACCGCGGAGGCCATCGCCGAGGTGGTCTCCCGGCAGACCGGTATCCCGGTCAGCAGCCTCACCCAGGAGGAGAAGGAGCGCCTGCTCGGTCTGGAGGAGCATCTGCACCGGCGGGTCGTCGGCCAGGACGAGGCCGTCAGCGTCGTCGCCGAGGCGGTGCTGCGCTCCCGCGCCGGGCTGGCCAGTCCGGACCGGCCGATCGGCAGCTTCCTGTTCCTCGGCCCCACCGGCGTTGGCAAGACCGAGCTGGCCCGGGCGCTCGCGGAGGCACTGTTCGGCAGCGAGGACCGCATGGTCCGCCTGGACATGAGCGAGTACCAGGAGCGGCACACCGTCAGCCGCCTGGTGGGCGCCCCGCCCGGATACGTCGGCCACGAGGAGGCCGGTCAGCTCACCGAGGTCGTGCGCCGGCACCCGTACTCGCTGCTCCTGCTGGACGAGGTGGAGAAGGCGCACCCGGACGTCTTCAACATCCTGCTGCAGGTCCTCGACGACGGACGGCTCACCGACTCCCAGGGCCGCACGGTGGACTTCACCAACACCGTCATCGTGATGACCAGCAACCTCGGCTCCGACCTCATCATCCGCCGCGGCGCCAGCATCGGCTTCGGCATGGGGGGTACGGAGGCGGACGAGGAGGCGCGGCGCGAGCAGATCCTACGGCCGCTGCGCGAGCACTTCCGGCCGGAGTTCCTCAACCGCATCGACGAGATCGTCGTCTTCCGCCAGCTCACCACCGAGCAGCTGCGGCAGATCACCAACCTGCTGCTGGAGAGGACCCGCCGGCTACTGCACGCGCAGGGCATCACCGTGGGGTTCACCGACGCGGCCGTCGACTGGCTCGCCCAGCGCGGCCACCAGCCCGAGTACGGCGCCCGCCCGCTGCGCCGCACCATCCAGCGCGAGGTCGACAACCAGCTGTCCCGGCTGCTCCTGGACGGCCGGGTGGCGGAGGGCAGCCGGGTCACGGTGGACGTCGAGGACGGGCGGCTCGCGTTCCGGACGGAGGCCGTGGCGCCGACGCCGGCCGAGTGACCGGCCGAGTGACCTCAAGGCGGGCGGGGCCGCGTTCACACTGGGCACCACGGCACCCGGCCCCGCCGCACGACCGCAGGGCCGGGGCCGGTGTTCCACACGCGGGACGCCGTCCTCGTCGCCCTGGGGCGCTTCAGGACGCGGCCGGTGTTCCACACCCGGGGCACGGTTGCCACTTCCGCTCGAGTGCCTCAGGCCGGAGGCCGGGGGCGTGTTCCGTGCGCGGGACGCGGCCCCCGCCCCCGACCGGGCCCTACGGCGCCGGGTGCACCACCATCGCCGAGCCGCCGCCCCGCCGTACCTTCTCGGCGGCGGCCAGCCACCTGCCGTTCGGCAGCCGCTGCACGCCCGTGGCGGCGCCGATCTCGGGGTTGAGCTTGAACGAGTGCCCGATCGCCTCCAGCTGCTTGCGCAAGTCGCTGTTGTAGAGGCCGGGTTCGAGCTCCGTCTGCGCCGCGTTGCGCTGGCTGGCCCGCGGCGCGGCGATCGCGTCGACCAGCGGCAGGCCGCGGTCGAGGAACTCGGTCAGGGTCTGCAGCACGGTGGTGATGATGGTCGCGCCGCCGGGCGAACCGAGCGCCACCACCGGCCTGTTGGACTTGTCCAGCACGATCGTCGGCGAGATCGACGAGCGCGGCCGCTTGCCCGGGCCGGGCAGGTTCGGGTCGTGCACCGCCGGGTTGGCCGGGGTGAAGGAGAAGTCCGTCAGCTCGTTGTTGAGGAGGAAGCCGCGGCCAGGGACGGTGATGCCGCTGCCGCCGGTCTGCTCGATGGTGAGCGTGTAGGAGACGACGTTGCCCCACCGGTCGGCGACCGTCAGATGCGTGGTGTTGTCGCCCTCGTACGTCGTCGGGGCCGCCGTGCCGCCGGTGGAGCAGGGCGCCGGGTGGCGCGGGGCGCCGGGGGCGAGCGGGCTGGTGAGGACCGCGTCGTCCTTGATGAGGCACGCCCGCGAGTCGGCGTACTTCTGCGCCAGCAGCTCCTTCGTCGGTATGTCCTCGAAGGCGGGGTCGCCGACCCAGCGTCCGCGGTCCGCGAAGGCGATGCGGCTCGCCTCGATGAAGTGGTGCAGGTACTGGACCTCGCTCGCCTTCGAAAGGTTCGTCCTCTCCAGGATGTTGAGCGCCTCGCCGACGGTCGTGCCGCCGGAGGAGGAGGGCGCGATGGAGTAGACGTCGAGGCCTCGGTACGAGGTCCTCGTGGGCGCCTGGAGTCTGGCGTGGTAGGCCGCGAGGTCCTTCTCGGACAGCTTGCCGGGGCGGGCGTTCCAGCCGGAACCCGGGTCGACGGGCGGGTGGTTGACCGTGTCGACGATGTCGTCGCCCAGGTCGCCCTGATAGATCGCCCCGACTCCCCGCTTGCCCAACTGCTCGTACGTACGCGCGAGGTCGGGGTTCTTGAAGGTCGAGCCGACGACCGGGAGCTGTCCGTTCGGCAGGAACAGCTTGGCGGTGTCGGGGAAGTAGCGGAACCGCGTCTCGTTGGAGGCGGTCTGCGAGCGGAAGGTGTCGTCGACGGTGAAACCGTCGCGGGCGATCCGCTCGGCCGGCTTCAGGACCGTACCGAGCCGCTTGGTGCCCCACTCGTCCAGCGCCGTCTGCCAGGTGGCGGGCGTGCCCGGGGTACCGACGCTCAGGCCACTGCTGACGGCGTCGGCGAAGGCGAGCGGTTTGCCGTTCTCCACGAAGAGGTCGGAGTCGGCGGTCAGCGGTGCGGTTTCGCGGCCGTCGATGGTGTGCACCGTGCGGGAGCGGGCGTCGTAGTAGACGAAGTAGCCGCCTCCGCCGATGCCGGAGGAGTAGGGCTCGGTGACGCCGAGGGCGGCGGCGGTGGCGACGGCCGCGTCGACGGCGTTGCCGCCCTTCCTCAGCACCTCGATGCCGGCGGCGGAGGCGTCCGCGTCGACGCTCGCGACGGCACCGCCGTAGCCGACGGCCACCGGGACCTTCTCGGTCGGCTTCGTCCTCGCGGCGGGAGGCGCCGCCGCCCCCACCGACACCACGGCGGCCGAGACCGCCAGGACCGCCAGTTTCCGTGCGACAGGGCGACGCATCCGCACCTCCAGTCAGAGACCGTCCGCGCAGCTTAATCCATTGCCATGATCCCGTCAGGAGGGTTTCGAACACGGTTCCGCTCGAACCGCTACCATGCCCGGCCATGACCGACGACGTGCGCAACATCGTCCTGGGTGTCATAGCGGCCGGCATCAGCGCCGCGCTCGGCTGGCTGGCCCGCACCTACCTGTGGAAGCGGAAGCTCCGCCGCAAGCAGGCCTTCTTCGGGCTGCCCGACAACTCCGAGTCGCTACTCGTGGTCAACCGTGAGGCGGGCGGCCCCGAGCTGACAGTGATGCGGCACGACGTGTTCGCGCTCCTGGAGCTCTCCGCCCTGATCAAGGACTGCCATGCGCATGCCCAGGTCGTCGCGCACGACGCCGCCCAGCAGGGCTTCGGCGAGCGCACCGAGTTCTGCGTGGGCGGACCGGCCTCCAACCGCCGAATGGCCGCACACCTTCACTCCCTGCTGCCCGGCATTCGGGTGAACGTCGACGCCGAACCGGGGCCGGACCGCGGCGCTTTCCAGATCGGCAGCGAGCACTACCGGCTGGAGGGCGGCCGCAGCGAGTACGTCCTCCTCGCCCGGCTCACCGCCGGGGAGCGCCGCGAGGCACGGCCCGTGTTCCTCTTCTGCGGGCAGCGTGCGATCACGAACCAGGCCGCCACCCGCTATCTCGCCCGCAACCACGAGCGGCTGGCCCGCAAGTACGGCAACAACTCCTTCGTCCTGCTGCTGAAGGTCGTCAACTCCCAGGCGTACGGCCCGGACGTCGTCGAACTCGTCGCGGACGTGACGCGGGCGGCACAGGCGCCCCTGCCTGAGCCGACGCAGACCCGTGCCTCGCACCGGGCGACTTGAGCGATCAACAACTTTTGCTCGTACGTAACTTACCGACGGGTTACCTAGGATAAGAGGCCGAGGTTACTCTCGGGTCGCTTTGTACGGACGCGACCGAGGAGTGACCCGTGGGACAGTCGCGCAGGGCCCTGCGTACGACCGCCGTAGGTGCCGTGTCGGCCACGCTGATCGCCGGTACCGCCCTCGGTGTCACCTCTCCCGCCCAGGCTGCCCCCGCCGCCGGCATCCGCTTCGTCGACATCGCCGGGGATGGCGGCACGATCCTCAAGGCCAACGTCGTCGCCCCCGCCGACACCTCCCGCCGCTACCCGCTGCTCGTGCTGCCCACCAGCTGGTCGATACCGCAGGTCGAATACTTCGCGCAGGCACAGAAACTCGCCGAATCCGGCTATGTGGTGGTCAGTTACAACGTGCGTGGCTTCTGGCAGTCCGGCGGCGAGATAGAAGTGGCGGGCCCGCCCGACGTGGCCGACGCCTCCAAGGTGATCGACTGGGCCCTGGCCAACACCCAGGCGGACCCGAGCGAGGTCGGCATGGCGGGGGTCTCCTACAGCGCCGGCATCAGCCTGCTGGCCGCCGCGCACGACGCCCGGATCAAGGCGGTCGCCGCGATGAGCGGCTGGGCCGACCTCATCGACTCGATCTACTCCGGCCGTACCCAGCACGCCATGGCCGTCTCCTTCCTCGGCGGCACCGGCTACCTCACCGGCCGGCCGAGCGGCCACTTCCAGCAGATGCTGAAGGAGTTCCTCGGCTCCGACCTCTCCAAGGAACAGGACATGATCGCCTGGGGGAAGGTCCGTTCCCCCGCGACCTACCTGGATCAGCTCAACCGCAACGGCGCCGCCGTGATGCTGGCCAACGCCTGGGGCGACACCGCCTTCCCGCCCAACCAGTACGCCGAGTTCTACGACGAGTTGACGGTTCCCAAGCGCCTGGAATTCCGCCCGGGCGACCACGCCACCCCCGAGGTGACCGGTCTGCTCGGGCTGCCCAACGACGTGTGGACCGACACCGAGCGCTGGTTCGACCACTACCTCAAGGGCGAGGACAACGGCATCGACCGCGAGCAGCCGGTACAGCTCAAGTCCCGCTCCACGGGCGGCTACGAGGGCTACCCCGACTGGAAGTCGGTGGGCGCAACGCGGCGGAAGATCGACCTCACGGGCACCACCACGATCCACGCCAACGTGGACTCGGGCGCCGACGGCGGGATCTTCATCCTCTCCAACGCCGTGGACCAGTTCTTCCGGCTGCCCCCGATGGCGGCGATCCCTCTCCTCCCCCGCCGCTGGGCCGCGGTCTGGCAGTCGGACAATTACGCCACCGTCCAACAGATCCGCGGCACCGCGAGGTTGCACACCACGCTCATCCCGACCAAGGAGAGCGGCACCCTCGTCGCCTACCTGTACGACGTGGGTCCGCTCGGCCTCGCCAAGCTGGTCACCAACGCGCCGTACACCTGGCACGGGCGGACGCCCGGCACGCCGTTCGACGTGGACCTGGACCTGTTCTCCACGGCCTACGACGTCCCGGCCGGGCACCGGCTCGCGCTGGTCGTCGACACGGTCGACCCGCTCTACTTCGAGCACAACCCGTCCGGCGCGCAGCTGACCTTCTCCTCGACGGCGGACGATCCGTCCTACGTGTCCGTCCCGCTGCGCGAGCAGTGATCTCCGGCTGCCGCCGGGCGGGCCTGGCCTGGTGAACTGCTGCCCCCTACGGCCCGGGGGCCGTGGGGGACCCCTCCCCGCAGCAGCGTTCTCGGGGGATGAACGGCACATCGTAGCCGAGGTTCGCTCACCGGACCCACGGCCATACGCAGCCCCACCCACTCTCAGCTGTGTCGTGGTGTCCGCAAACTATCCAGACCCGACCGGACTTGATAAACGACACGCACCTTCCGTGCATTAGCCGTATTTACCTCGGATTGGGTTCCGGAGGCTGACGCGGGGTCACGCCTCCGCGACCTCCGCGTACAGCTGAGAGAGCTCGGGGACACCGCTCGCGGCCCACTCGTGGCCGCAGGCCACGACATCGAACTCGCGGCCGGAGGCCAGCCGGACGACGGGCTGGCCGTTCGGCCAGATCTCCCAGGCCGCGCCGGGGACGGTGCGGACGATGACCGTGCCGAGGTAGAGACCGGCGTCGTTGCCGAGCCAGGGCAGGACCTCCTCGTCGTCGCGCCAGCGCGGGATCAGCTGGTCCAGCGCCTCCAACGAGGACATCGAGTCATCGAGTCGGATCCCCTCCTGGGACGCCTGGGAGCGGAGCAGGTCGCACTCGGAGAGCAGGTCGGCGATGCCCCTGCCGTCGTCAGCGCCTTCATCGCGGCGCGCGGAGACCACTGCGCCGAGTGCGGGTCCACGCTTCTTGTGCCTGTTGCCCAGGAAGGGGATGTTCATGCGTCCAGCGTCGCATTCGCACGGCCGTCGCGCACGAGTGCGGACGGCGGTGTCGTGACCGCGCCGTGGAGGGTCTGTGCCCCTACACGTCCAGGTCCACCACGACCGGTGCGTGGTCCGACGCACCCTTGCCCTTGCGCTCCTCGCGGTCGACGTAGGCGTCGGTGACCGCCTTCCTGAAGGGCTCGTTGGCGTACACCAGGTCGATACGCATACCGCGGTTCTTGGGGAAGCAGAGCTGGCGGTAGTCCCAGTACGTGAAGGGGTGGTCGTACTTCAGGGGCCGCGGGACCACGTCCGAGAGGCCGGCCTCGCGCAGCGAGGCAAGGGCCGCACGCTCGGCCGGGGTGACGTGGGTGCTGCCCTCGAAGGCGGCCACGTCGTAGACGTCGTCGTCGGTCGGCGCCACGTTGTAGTCGCCGAGGACCGCGAACGGGCGGCTGCCGCCCGCGTCGCCGGCAACGGCCGCCTTCAGGGCCTCGAACCACTGGAGCTTGTAGGCGTAGTGGGGGTGGCCCACCTCGCGCCCGTTCGGCACGTAGACCGACCAGACGCGGACCGGGCCGCAGGTCGCGGAGATGGCGCGGGGCTCCTGGACGCCCTCGTAGCCGGGGTCGCCGGGCAGGCCCTTGACCACGTCCTTGAGGCCGACGCGGGAGAGCACCGCCACGCCGTTCCACCGTCCGGTCACGTGGACCGCCGCCTCGTAGCCCAGGTCGCGCAGCTGGTCGAACGGGAACTGGTCTTCGGCGATCTTGGCCTCCTGGAGGCACAGCACGTCGGTGCCGCTGGACTCCAGCCAGGCCAGCAGCCTCGGGAGGCGGGCGGTGATCGAGTTCACGTTCCAGGTCGCGATGCGCATGCGTCACAAACTATCGGGCGGCACCGACAACACGTCCCGCCCGGTCTCCGGGGCGCCGTTCTCAGACCTCCGCCGACGCCCCCGGCGTCAGCCGCAGGTGCTCGGCCCCGCCCAGGGCGCCGATCTGGTTGTCGTAGATCGGCCGGGCCAGGTCGGTGAGGAGGGCGTCATGGATGTCGTACGCGCGCTGCGGCTTGACCTCGCGGAGGTAGTCGATCACCTCGGAGATCTTGTTCCAGGGCGCCATCACCGGGAGCATCAGCGTCTCCACCGGGTGGTCCGGGACGGTGAGTGCGTCGCCGGGGTGGAAGACCTTGCCACCGTCGATGAGATAGCCGACGTTCGTGATGCGCGGGATGTCCGGGTGGATCACGGCGTGCAGTTCGCCGTGGACCTGGACGTCGAAGCCCGCGGCGGTGAAGGTGTCGCCGTGGCCGACGGTGTGCACGCGGCCCGGGAACGCCGCCGAGATCTTCTCCGCGACGGAGGCGAGGGTCCAGATCTCGGCGCCCGGGTTGGCCTCCATGCCGGCCCGCAGCCGGTCCTCGTTGAAGTGGTCGAGGTGCTCGTGCGTGACCAGAATCGCGTCCGCGCCGACCGCGGCGTCCTCCTCGCTGAAGGTGCCGGGATCGATGACGAGCGTGCGCCCGTCCTTCTCGAGGCGGACGCAGGCGTGGGACTTCTTCGTGAGCTTCATGATTCCCATCCTGCCGCGCGGGCCCGGCGCACGGGCGGATCAGGCCGGTGCTCCGGGTGCCCGGACGACCTCTCTCACTCCGTCGGAGTGGTCTCCTCGCGGATGACCTGCTGGGCCACCTTGAAGGCCCTGTTCGCCGCGGGGAGGCCGCAGTAGACGGCCGCCTGCAGCAGCACCTCCTTGATCTCGTCCGGGGTGAGGCCATTGCGCAGAGCGGCCCGGGTGTGGACGGCGAGTTCCTCCAAGTGGCCGCCCGCGACCAGCGCGCCGAGGGTGACGCAGCTGCGGGTGCGCCGGTCGAGGCCCGGCCGGTCCCAGATCTCGCCCCAGGAGTAGCGGGTGAGGAACTCCTGGAAGTCGCCCGAGAACTCGTCGGCCTCCGCCAGCACCCGGTCGACGTGCGCGTCGCCGAGCACCTCGCGGCGAATCTTGAGGCCGATGTCGTAGGTGTCCGGTCGGCCCAGGGGCTGGGGCGGCACGGCCACCGGGGCTATCTCGGCGACGGGCGCGGTCTGCGGGGCCGCGGCCAGGACCGGCTTGGCGGGGGGCGCGACGATCGCCATCTGTCCGGTGGTCGAGTCGAAGGCGGGCTGCCAGGCGGTGGAGAAGTGCCTCACCAGCAGGTCGGTGACGGCGGCGGGCTGCTCGACCGGCACCAGGTGCGAGGCGCCGGGCACGACGGCGAGGCGGGCGTCGGGAATCCCGGCGACCAGGGTGCGGGCCTCTGCGGGCCCGGTGACCTGGTCCTCCGAGCCCACCAGGACCAGAGTCGGCACGCCGACGCGGGCGAGTTCGGCCCGGACGTCGAAGGCGGCGAGGGCCTCGCAGGCCGCGATGTAGCAGCCGGGATCGGTGGTGCGCACCATCTGTACGGCCCACTCGGTGATCGCGGGCTGGGCAGCCGCGAACCCCGCGGTGAACCAGCGGTCCGGGGACGTACGGGCGATCGGGTCGAGCCCGTTCGTGCGGACGATCACCCCGCGCTGCCGGAACTCGTCGGCCGTGCCGAACCTTGGCGAGGCGGCGATCAGCGCGAGCGAGGCGAGGCGCTCCGGGTGGCGCAGGGCCAGCTCGACGCCGATCGCGCCGCCGAGCGCGCAGCCCGCGTAGCCGAAGCGCTGCACGCCGAGTCCGTCGAGGGTGACGAGCAGGCGGGCGGCCAGGCCGGAGACCGAGCTGGCCGGGTACGCGGGCGCGCCGCCGTGCCCCGGCAGGTCGAACCGGAAGACTCGCCACTGCTTCGCCAGCTCCGGGACCTGCCGGTCCCACATGTGCCATGTGGTACCCAGTGAGGGACCGAGGATCAGGACCGGGGCGTCTTCTGGCCCGTCAAAGCGGTATTGCAGGGTGTTCACCGGTGTCTCACTCACCCGCCTGACCCTCTCATCTGTCACGACAGCCCCTATGAGCGGGGTCCTGGCTGCAGCTATCTGACCAGGTGGAAGACTTCCCGGGCAGCTCCCATTAGGCATCGGACGACTTCGCGTCGGGTCTTGCCCTCCTTGATGCGGCGTTCGTAGTACGCCTGCGTGCGGGGGTCGAAGCGCAGGCGGGTCTGCACGATCCGGTGCAGGGCGGCGTTGGCCTGCCGGTCGCCTCCACGGTTGAGGCGACGGTACTGCCGACTGCCGACGAACGCTCGACAGGGGGCCTACCAACCCGTTTTCCCTCAACTACTGCGGGATGCTGGCGGTGCAGTACGCAAAGGTCGGTCGCCTTGACGAAGCGATCGACCTCTTCCAGCACCTCATGGACCACCGCGGCCAACTGGGCCCGAGCCCAATCGCCGCAAACCTTCCCAGCACGCTGTCAGCACTCCAACAGCTTCGGGGTATCCGCTGAAGACACAGGCTCACCCACCGGCTCCAGTCGCGCGGAAGACGGCTCACCAGCACCACGGCCCGACAGGTGGGCAGGGAATGCGTGCCGATTGCGACAGCTCTGGGAGTGCCGGAGGTGAGGAATTCGCCGGGGAGGGGCCGCTGGCGCAGGCGATCACCACGCCAGGGCAGAGGAGACGGCACACACGGAGCGCGCGGCGTCCAGCGGCTCCTGCAAGCCGACCACCATGCAGGCGAAGCCGGTGCCCCGCCAACCGGCACACCGCGTCATCCCGAAGGAATGCGAAACTCGAATTCGGGACGGTCCCACGGCACGGCGGGCGGGTTCGCGAACGCGGTCCCGGTCCGCACCGCACCGACGCGGTGGTAGAAGTCCTCGGCGGGAAGGTGCGACACGACCTTGAGACGGTCGATCCCGGCGGCACGGGCCTCGGACTGCATGTGCGCGACGAGTAGCCGTCCAATACCCCGCCCTTGCACTTCGTCGGCGACGAACAGCAGGTCGAGCTCCGGTGGAGCGAGGACGAGCGAGTAGAACCCGAGGACCCGGCCTCCGTGCTCGTCGGCGCCGACGGCCACAAAGGCGCGGTGGGCCTCGATGTAATCAGGACCGACCCGGTAGCCCGCGACTGCGGCTGCGTACTTACCCTCGTAGGCGCCTGAGCCACGCACGAGCCGCGTGAGCCGTTTCGCATCCCGCGCGACGGCCCTCCGTATCGTGATCGGCTGGCTGACCGGGGAAGTGCGTGAACTCATCGGGAGAGTATTTCGCACCGGGGAATGCCTTCGTGCGGCGGGTCGGCTGCTCGCGCAGGCGTTCCTGCGCCGCTCCCGGGAACCGCTCGCCCAGGCCGCGATCGGCCACGTCACTGCCGCCGAATCGGCCGCCCGCCAGCAGCACCGGCCCCGAACCGCTGCGGAGGAGCCGGAGAACGGGGTGGTCGACGGCTGCTCTCCCTGGGCCTGCCATGCCGAAGCCGAGCCGGTACAGGAGAATTCCGAGCCAGCCTCGTGAGGCGGATCATGACCTGTTCGCCGGCCCCGGCGGCCGGAGCCACGCCCTCACCGTCCCCGGGGCCCGGGACACCCGCCTGGAGTGGGACAGCCGAGCCCGCAAAACCAGGGCTCGAGTCATTCAGCTGACGATTCAGACCGATGTCGCCCGCTATCCCGTATGGATTTCTCCGGTCGGATTCCCGGGCTGACCGCCTCCCCGCCGTGCCAGGCGCGGTTGATGGCGGGCAAGCGTCTTGGCATGGTCGACCAGCCGCTCGTCCACCAGGCAGTCTCCGATCTCGCCGCCAGCCGTGAGGAGGTCCGCCGGTGTACTACGCCGAGCAGGCCCTGCTCGACGCCCCCTGTCTGAACTGCAGCGCCTCGTAACGTGACCAGCAGCGGCCCAGACGCGTTCTCCACCCCGTCGCACGCCGCGGTGTCCGCCGGCATTCGTGCCCGGTCGGCCCGTGATCCGGCCGAGACCACCGATCACGCCGCCGTGTTCGCACCGCGTTCCCGGTCCGCCCCTGGCCCGGCCGAGCGCACCGAAGACATGGCCTGGCTCGGCAAGGTGCTCACCGCTCCCGTGAGCAGGCGCGCGGAGACCGACCGCCGCCCACCTTCACGCACTCATCAGCGCATGCCCCGCCCCCCGGCACACGCCCACGTACGCGCGGATCATCGTGGCCGAACACGCCCGACGCCGCCTGCGCGAGGCCGCCGCGCACCTGATGCACACGGCACGGGACGCCTCGCTCCCGCACCCCGCGCCTACCACAACACCGGCCGAGGCCGACGCCCTCGCCTCCGTCGTGGACGCCATCGCCGCATCCTTCCCGGCCCACTCCGGATCCCTGCCCCGCATCCCCGCACAAGCCCCTGCACGGCGACGAAGAGGCCGCCCAGGAGGAACGGCTGCTGCTCGCCACGGGCTGCCGCGCCCGACCGACGTTGAGCAGATGCGCTCCCGGCCGCGGAGGCCAGGTGACCGGCGTCCGCGTAGGCCGACAGGTCACCGGCGGCCACGACTCCGCAAAAGCCCCGTCGGGTGGTTCCCGACGGGGCTCCGCCGTATCACCCGCTATCACAGGTTGCTCTCAGATGAGAATCACCTCGAGAGGGGCCCCTCGCGCGCCGCGGCCTGGTGGGGCGTCACTGTTTCGGCCTGGCCTCTACCCGTTCGCTTCGGACGGCAGGCCGAAGCGCCCAACGCCGTTCGACGGGGCAGACCACGCTACTTGCACGCAATCCGCGCATCATTCACAGCCCTTGGGTGAGCCTCGACTGATGCCCGGCGTTCCGCAGTCGGGACGCCGGGCATCATCAGGATGGCGCGATCAGACGGGGCGAATATTCTCCGCCTGCGGGCCCTTCTGGCCCTGGGTAACGTCGAACTCGACCTTCTGGCCCTCCTGCAGCTCGCGGAAACCCTGGGCAGCGATGTTGGAGTAATGGGCGAAGACGTCGGGGCCGCCGCCCTCCTGCTCGATGAAGCCGAAGCCCTTCTCGCTGTTGAACCACTTGACAGTGCCCTTGGCCATGACCGTCTCCTTCGAGGGAAACCGGGCCCGCACCCTGCGCGCCCGGGAGGTGATCGCCCTGGTCCGGAGAGGCGCTGACACGCAAGAACGCCCGTGATGGCGATCACGGGCGAACGGGACTTCGGAACCACGACTGCTGATCACAACCGCTATATCGGCCGGACGGCAGCCGCTAGCGAAAACGCGCCATGGCCGGTGTTCCGCCTGTCGCCTCGCGAAGGTTGCGCCGGCTGGCGCTGGTGTCAGAACGGCGGACGGCGCACGTCGAGCTCACCGAGATCTGGCCGAAGCCATGCGGGCGGGTGCCGAGGTCCTCGGCGAAGGCGTGGCAGGGTGCGCCTGTGCGGAGTCGGGCCGAACACTGGTTGTCCGGGCACTCCCGTCAGGAAGGGGCCGCGAATCGGCACCCGACCTGGCATTTCCGCAACGGGAACTGCGGGCCCTCAGCCTCGTCGACGACGTCCTGCGCGGCGCGTTCCAGCCGCTGTGACCACAGCCGTTCCAGCTCGACCCGCTCAGCCAGGCACGTCGTGTCCACGAGTATCTGTAGAAGCGCCCGCATGCACGCGGATCTCAGAGGATCTGGCGGCCTGCCACTGCCCCGCCGGGGTCATCGGCCAACACGACGGTCGCGGTGATCCGCTTGCCCACCGGCTCTCGATGCATCTCGAAGCTCCGGCAGACCGCCATGACGATCTCCAGTCCGTGCTGCCCCACCCGGCTCGGGTCAGCAGCGCGGGCGACCGACAGGCGCGGCTCGCTGTCCCACACTGTCACCTCCACGCAGCCCTCGATGACCTCCAACGTCAGCAGGCACGGGCCGGGAGCGTATTTGTGGGCGTTGGTCACCAGCTCGCTGACGACCAGTTGCACCATGCCGCTCGCGCGGCTTGACACTGGCAGTCCATGCACCGCTTGCACCTCGGTCAGGAAGGATCGGGCCAGGTCCCGGCCCTCGGCGATCTCCTCAGTGCCCTCGAACGCGGCAGACGCCGAGATCCAACGGTCCACGAGTGGCTGTGTACCCTCCTCCTGCCCAGGCAGCTCCATACGTTCAGCCTCAGGTCCGAAGCGCCACTAGTTGCGCACCCGAATACCCCCAAAACATCACCGCAGTCCTCACGCAGGCGAACCTGGTTCCCTCTGTCTGCCCTGACGGCTGTACGCGGCATCTCCCAGCGGCTCAGTCGTCGGCGTGCCGTTGCCGTCCTTTGCCTCCTTTCCCGTCGGCGTGCTTGCCTGACCACTGGCCGCCCTTGTCGCCACCGTGCTCCGGCCTGGGTGACGTCCTGGCGGTCGGAGGGGCAGGCGATGGCGTTACGGCCGGGGTCCGACCGGCGGGTGTTGGTGCTATGCGGGTGGGTGAGGGAGAGGCTGGAGACGTAGGCGCGTCGGCACCGGAATTCAGCGAGGCACCGAGGGCCGTCGCCCCGGCGAACAGCGCGAGGCCGGCGCCGGCGAGAACGGCTTTGGAGGCCAGTTTGCGGCGACCGCTGGGGCGGGAGTGCGTGCTGGCGCGGGATTCACCGGCGTGCAGGGCCGAAGGCGATGGAATTGCCGGGGTGGGCATGGGGGTGGTGCCGTCGTGCTCGGCCGGTCGTGGTGTCCCGTTCTGCGTGGCGAGCCAGGCGGCTGCCTGTTCGGCGGTGGGCCGGTGGGCCGGGTCCTTCGCGAGCATGTGCAGCACGTAGTCGGACAGCGGCTGCGGTATGCCGGGGCGCAGGCGGTCGGGCGGTGCCGGTGTGGCACTGACGTGCTGCTGGACCACGGCCAGTGACGTGGCTCCGCTGAACGGAGGCCGCCCGGTGAGCAGTTCGTACAGGACACAACCGAGGGAGTAGACGTCGGACGCGGGCTGCGCGGGACGGCCCAACGCACGTTCCGGAGCCAGGTAGTCGGCAGTGCCGATGATCTTGCCCGTGGCGGTCAGGCCGCTGGCGGCCTGCTCGGCGAACCGTGCGATGCCGAAGTCGGTGATCTTCACCGTGCGGTCGGTGGTCAGCATCACGTTGGCGGGTTTGACGTCCCGGTGGACCACCCCCTGCTGGTGTGCGGCATAGAGGCCGGCGGCCGCCTGGGCCGTGATGGCTGCCGCCTCCGCCGGGTCCAGGGCGCCGCGCAGGGAGCGTTCCTGGGCCAGGTTCCAGCCGTCGACGAGTTCCATGACCAGGTGGGGCTGGTCATGGTGCGCGCCGAAGTCGTACATGCCCACGACGTTGGGGTGGTTGAGCCGGGCCGCGATCTGCGCCTCCAGGCGGAATCGCTCGGCGTCTTCCGCCTCTGCGGCATGCAGCAGTTTGACGGCCACGGGCCGCCCGAGGAGGTGGTCGCAGGCCCGCCACACCTCGCCCATCGCGCCGCGTCCCAGCAGCTCCTGCAACTCATAGCGGTCCGCCAGCAGACCCTGCACACCCACCCCGATCATCGCGTTGCTCGTAGTTCCCCCAGGCCCGGTGGTTGGGTTTGCGTGCGTTCGGGTCCCGGTTGCCCAGGCCGACGCACGCTCCCTCTCGGACCGGGCGCCGAGGTGCGCACGGGGCAGGCAGACGACGGGGGACTCACCTGCCTGCCCCTCATTGCGCGACCACCCGCTCGGCATTGGGGGCGAGCGGGTGCCACGAGGCCCCTGGGTCCCTGGGCCCACTCTCGTACAGCGCACTGGAGTGACGGGCCGTCACACCCCTGGGGCACCCAGCCCCGCACAGCTCCCGAGCTGGATGAGCGGGGCAGGCCCGGCACGGGGGGAACCGGACCTGCCCCAGCATGTCGGCGCCTGCAAACCCTCCCCCCGGAGGATGGGCGCCATGACCCCGCCCGGGGTCACTTCCAACAGCGCGCCGCAGGCCAGGAGTGTCACCGGGGAGACGGGAATGGTTGCGAGACCGACAACTGTGTGGAGGAATACCCTGAACTTCTTCATAACCTGGTCATGAAATACGCGAATACTGGCGGCCGGGGGCTGCGGCGGCACCCGAATCGCACTCCTCCATTCAGTCCGGAAGACTGCCCAGACATACGAACATTCAGGCAAGTGCCTGTATAGGCAGCCATATTGGTGACACCCCAGACGTCGGTGTAACGCTGCAGTGCATGCGGAACGCAGAACTAGGGAGAACCGGGGCACCGACCGGCTGAATCTGGGTGCCCTGGCGCGAGCGCGCAGACACGGCACTACGTCAGATCGGAAATCCCTGTGAGAAACATCGACCCGGTTCCCGGATACCAGGCATACAACGAGCCGCCGGGCCCGGACCGCTCTCTGCACCGCCAGGCCACCACACGGCGTACGGCCATCGCCATCTGCACGATCGCCGACATTGCGGCCGGCCTGCTGGGCCTGTGGATCCTGTTGTTCCTGCTCGACGCGAACCGCGGGAACGTGTTCGTCGAATTCGTGCACGGCACAGCGGACTGGCTGTCCTGGTGGTCACAGGACATTTTCACGATGGACACCGATTGGCTACGCGTTGTCCTCAACTACGGCCTCCCGACCGTCATCTATTTGCTGATCGGTCACGGGATCGCTGCCCGGCTCAACCGAGCCTGACAGCGGACCGGCCTCTTTATCGATCGCCATGAAAGTGGGCCGACCATGACACACAGCTCCACTGGAAACGATCACCTGCCGATCTATGAGGACCTGATACGTGAGCGGGGTGACGTCGTCGCCGAAGCTCAACGCGCCGCGGAACACACGCACCACCAGGCAGCGCAATTGCTGCCCGGACGGGACGCGGTTCAGCAAGCCCGTCATTGGGGCGGCAGCACCGGAGCCGCTGCGGCTGGTAAGCCGGAGTGGCGCCGGTCGCCGCCGTAGCGGTGAGCCTCGGCGCGGGTACGTCCACATGTCCCCGTCCTCACCCAAGGACCAAGCCGTGGCCCAGGCGGGCCGACGGCACGTCGAACCAGGAAGACCGGAAAACCGCAGATGGATTACTGTTCCTCATGCCGTCGGCACCTCAACGGCGCCCTGGTGTGCCCGGGGTGCGGCGCCTACGCCCCGGACATCGCCCCGCCCGTCGCTGACGGCCACAGCGGCTCGGCCCCGGCGATGGCGAGCGCCGGGCCGGCCACAACGGCCCACCGGGACCCTGCGGCCTCCGTCACGTGGCACGACAGCCTCCCGGATGGCGAGGCGGAGTCCAGCACTGCCATGGACGTGGCCCCGCGCGTCGCCGCCGATGCCGAGCCCCTGCCGCCCGCGCGGCAGGGGCGTGCGGCACGCCGTCGCCGACTGGCCCGCTGGAGGAAGAACAAGCGCCGGGCAGCAGTCGCGAGCGCTGTCGCACTCGTCGGAGGCGGCCTGAGCATCGCCATGATGGACCGGCACGCCACGGACCGGGCGCAGGCAGCCACGGCGCCGGACGACCCGAGGGCAGGTGCCGGGCAGGAGCAGACGCCCGAGCAGAACCGACCGGCTGCCGCACCGGCGACCGCTCAGCACACCCACCAGCCGTCACGCGCCGCTTCCCAGCCACAGCCTCCGCCGACGACCAACGCGCCGCGGCAGCAGTCCCTCGCGGCACCCTCCCGCGCGACGTCACCGATCGCCCGGCCGGACACCGTAGCTCCTGCCCGCCCGGCCGCGACGGCGACCCCGCAGCCGCAGAGCACCGCACCGGCCGCCGGCGACACGACCCCCGACCGCTCCGGTACGACGGCGCAACAGCAGCCGGCGCCCGCGACAGGCAACGGCACGAAGCCGGGCACGCCCCAGACCAGCCCCTCACGGGCGTCGACGTCGCCGACGGAGGTCTGCCTGCTCGGATTGTGCCTCGGCTGACCACGCCCGCACCCGGCCGTTCCCGGCAGGACGAGGGAACGGGGTTCGCGAGCCGCGTGTCAGCCCGTGAGCAACGGCCCCGGCCGACGGAAGGGAGAAGACGCAGAGGCCCATGAGTCCCCGCTACGAATTCCAAGTCCTGCTGCACCGTATCGGCCGATGGTGGGCCGTCGACATTCCCCGCCTCGACCTCCACAGCCAGTGCCGCACCCTTGAAAGGGTGGAGGATCTGGCGCGTGGCCTCGTCGCCGAAGCTGTCGGGGTCCCTCCGTACGTGATCGTGCTGGACATTCTGGTGCCCGAACTCGCTCCCGTGCTGGGCTCAGTGGTCGAAGCGCGGCACCGCCGGGCGGCCGCGGTCGCCGCCGAGAATCAGGCAATCGCCGCCGCTGTTCACGAACTCGTGGACAAGCTCCACGTGAGCCAGGGTGACGCCGGGCGTCTACTCGGCCTGCCCCCGAGCGAGGTGGCCCGCTTCACGCCACCACGCGGCTCGTCACCCGCCGGCCCAGGACAGCTCACGCCCCTGCCCGCATCCGGTCCGCCGCGACCGGCCGCCACCCCTGCTCTCCGCTCGCGCCCCGGCCCCGCGCGGCGACCACAGCAGGCGACCTCCCCGGCCCGGCCGTCCTGGGCCATCCCTGACGACGACACGGAACGCCGAGGCTGACAGGGGGGCTTTGGCAGGCATGGGCCCGCTGGCGCGGGACCGTTGTGTGGAGTGGCCACCGATCATTTGGGAGGCCGGTGTGACGTGTCGTACGCTCCGGGGCGTTGCTCAGTCACTGGGGGGACGGATCGATCGTGCGAAAGGAAGGGCGTGTGCAGGGCGCGTCGGCCGAAGATCTGGCGCTGAGCACGGCAGTCGCACGGGCCCAAGATGGTAACGAGGCGGCGTTCTCGGTGCTGTACCGATCGGTCCAGCCCGGCCTGAACGCTTACCTGCGTGGGCTCCTGGGCGAAGGCGCCGAGGACGCGGCCGCCGCCGTCTGGCGGGAGATCGCACGCGAGTTGCCACGATTTCGTGGCGATGGCCACGGATTCCGCGGCTGGACGACGAGCATCGCCCGGCACCACACACGCGGCCACCTCCGGCGTCGCGGCGCACCACACAACTCGGCAAGCACCAAAACGCCCCCGACCGGAGACCACACCGGCCATCCTCCGCCAGGAGCCGTGCTGTCCGCCGAGACGGCCCAGGCCCTGGTCGCCCGGCTGCCCCAAGCCCAGGCGGAGGCGGTCCTCCTCCGCCATGTCGTACGCCTCGACGAACCGGCGGTCGCCCGGGTCATGCGCAGGCCCGTCCTTGTCGTACGGGTCCTGAAGCGTCGTGGCCTGAGGAGCCTCGCCCGTCTGCTGGACACCAGCGATGTGACACACCATGTCGTGCGCACGCTGGGGGAACCGGGATGAGCACCCACCGAAACGGAGACGAACAGTTGAGCGGCGAGGCTCACCGGCCCAATGCTGCCCCACACCTCGGCCCCACTACCGAACGCGACGGCGCGTTCGACCTGGACAACATCGCCGAGCGGATCGGGGAGGCGCTGCGTCAGCAGCCCCTGGACACCAGTGCGGAACAGGCCGCCCTTACCGCCTTCCGCAGCGCACGCACGGCGAACGACGGAGCCGTGCGCACCCGGCGCCGGGACGACTGGCGCCCGAGGACGCGAAAACAACGTTGGACGCGCGGCAGCGCCCTGACCCTCGCGGCCAGCACCCTCCTGGGCGGTATCGCCGTCGCCTCCATCGGCGTGGTCGACAGCACACAGCACCACGCTCCCGAAGCCCGCACCAGTAACAGCCCGCTTCGGCCGCCCACAGCCACCCCTCGCGGACAGCGCTCCCCGTCCACCGCGCCAGGGACGGCACCGACCGCCTCCCCCTCTCACCCCGGCACCGCAAAGAACATCGAGGCCCACTGCCGTGCCTACGAAAGGATCAAGGGCCGTGGCCATGCCCTGAACGCCACGGCGTGGCAACGCCTTGTCCGCGCCGCCGGCGGTGAACAACAGGTCGCCGGATACTGCGCCCAGTTGTCCAGATCGACGGACGACACCACCCCGACGCCGACGAAGACGAACAAGGCCAGGAAGGCCGGCAAGACGAAGAACGCGGAGAAAACAGGCAAGGGCCGGGAGAAGCCAAGCGCCGAGACCAAGCCGCCGAAGGGGCCGTCCGACCGGCCGTAGGCAGCGCCCGATACGAGGCGGGACTGCCGTCATCGACAGGTCCGGACCTCCCACACCGCAAAGGTCCCTTGTACCGCACATCCCCGATCCGGCGGGAGGTGGGGACTACTTGATGTAGACGATCGGCGCGGTCGTCTCCGCCACCACGTTCACCGCGGCGCTCGTGGCGGTCTTGCCGGACTGGTGGACAGCGCGCACGGCGACTGCGTGACCGGTGCCGGCGGCGGACGACACGACCTTGCCGTCGACCAGCAGCTGGAGGCTGCCGCAGGCTGGCTCCAGCTGCTGGCAGCCTTCCCGGTCACTCGTACAGCGAGCGCGGTTGCTCTCCTTCGACTTACTTCATGCCGGGCTTCTCATCCAAGCGACGAGCCGGGCCCACCAGCCACCCGTCGATCGGCCCTGTGAACTGTCTGGGCGTGGGGGAACCTGTGTGCGGCGCGCCGACTCGTCCGGTCGGACCGGCTCCGGCCCCGTTCGAATCATCGGCTCCTCTGCACATGCACGACTGCGCTTCGCCGACTCACACATGCACCGCTGAAGTGTCGGCACGTCGGCCAGCACTTGCTCCACGTGTCTCCCACAGCCCTCATAGGTCATCTTCCGACATGACCCGCAGACAACACGCCGGCACATGATTCCCCTTCATTAGCGCCCTTATTAACGACCAGTAATATCAACAATTTCGTCACAGCCGAATTCACAATTCCGCCACAACCAAGTCCCATGCGTGCACTGTCTCCACGAACAAATGGCTTCCGCCAACAGACGGGCCGGCCACGAAGTCGTGTCCCGCTCCAAACGGCCTCGCCATCGGCCACGAATATCCAATCATGCGAGACATGGGGCATAAGTCTCGCGTGGCATGCCTCACTCAGGGATGTCAAGCGGTCACGGCCGGAATGCACCCTGATGTTGCCCGGGACACCGAAACCGTGGTTGCATCACGCTCGGTCGAGAACAGGAGGCACTCTTCCGTGTTGTAACAGGCCGTCACCGCGTCCTTTTTGAGATCGTCGACCCCGGGCGCGGCGAGGGCAAGAGACCGAGAACGGCAACCGCCCTCACGGAACGGGTGGTGTGCGCCGGTCAGAAGGGAGCAACGTGAGTTGCTCGCACGCCGCAGGATGCCCCCTTTTCCCCTTGCTCAGGGCGAGCTTGCAAGGTTGGCGCGACTACTACTGCGACAGCGAGGATCAGTGGCTCGGCTGTGCGCGCTACCAGGTGTCACTCACCGGCGAGCGTGTGCCGATCAGTCTGCTGCCCAACGGAGCCCGCGCGCGACACCTCGAAGAAGCGGCCACCGACACGGGCCGGTACGGCGCCGCCAACCCAGAGCAGGGACCCCAGCAGGCCCCGCCACCACAGCACAATCCCTGGTCACCTGAGAGCGCGTCATGGTCGCAGCCGGCACCGGCTCGGCCACCAGAGCCGTCAGGACCTGTGCCTGCGGCATCGGAGGCTGTGGCTCAGTTCGGGCCGGCATCTCCGACGATTCCGGTCTCGCATTACCGGCCGTCACCGTCCCCACCGTTTCCCCGGCCTTCAGATCGACACACGGGGCAAGGGACCAGCTCGAAGCGCGGCTTGTGGGCTCGATTCACCGAATGGATGGGAGGCCCCGCATGAGTGGTTACTGGCCCTGGTGGGCCGGCGCTGCCGGGCTCGCTCTGATCACCATCAACTACTCCCTCGCCACGGACCGGTCGTTTGGGGTGTCGTCCGCGTGGGATCGCGTGTTGCACTGGCGCAGGGAGCGCCGCCTCGAGCGGACGGACGAGGAGTTCACCGACGAGCGTGCTCTGGCTGACGCTCTCGCCGCAGCTACGGCGGAGCACTTCGGCACCAGCCCCGCCGCGCCCACCGTGCCGCCCGCTCCGCACGGGACGTCACAACTGGTCGAAACGGACGTCGAACCGGCGGTGAGTGAGGAGACCTCGGTCGCGGGCCCGGGCCCTGCCCCGCTGGTCACCCAGGCTGCCCTGCTGGTATCGATTTTCCTCGGCGGATTGATCGCCGCGGTCACCTCCGGGCGGTTCCACCTCCGCTTCGACATGGGCCCGGGATTCCGGAACGTGGTCACCGCAAATCCGACCACCATGACCGTCCTGCTGTTCTTCGGAGGCGTGCTGGTCGGCTTCGGCACTCGGCTGGCCGGTGGGTGCAGCTCCGGCCACGGGCTCAACGGCTGCGGCCGTCTACGCCCGGTCAGCCTCGTCGCGACCGCCG
Source organism: Streptomyces sp. NPDC005202 (assembly GCF_040608235.1). Lineage (NCBI taxonomy): Bacteria > Bacillati > Actinomycetota > Actinomycetes > Kitasatosporales > Streptomycetaceae > Streptomyces > Streptomyces sp. NPDC005202. Next base: position 207,278 of record NZ_JBEXHW010000002.1, read on the forward strand.
TGTTCTTCGGCACCGCCGTCGCGGTGTCGTTCCTGCTGTGGAAGGTGATCTGATGCGTACTCGGGGCGCGATTCTGCTGGCCAACGTCATCACCGGACTGGCTCTCGGCTATACCGTCTCCAACATCGGCTTCGGCGACTACACCGAGCTGAACCGCATGTTCACCTTCCAGGACCTACGCATGCTCCTCTCCTTCGCCGGCGCCGTCGTGATCATCGTCTGCGCATTCGCTCTGCTGCGGGTCCGCCGCACCCCGGGGCGCATACACGCCGGCGTGGTCCCGGGCGCAGTGCTGTTCGGCACGGGCTGGGCGATCTCCGGAGGGTGCCCGGCAATCCCGATCGTCCAGGTCGCCAGCGGATACCTGCCCGCCCTGATCACCATCGTCGGCGTCACCGTCGGTATCCGGCTGTGCCGCTGGGCCAACGCCCGCCACTTCCACCTCGACCGCGGCTCCTGCGGGCTGTAACCAGGGACTCCCACCGACACGCCCCCGGAGAAGCGGCCCTCCTCTACGCGGCAGGCTCGTCGTCATGAGGAGCCTTTCTTTACGTGCAGCGGTTGATGGCAAGCAGGGCGCAGCAGACGACGGAGCAGGCCAGCCCGGCGTACAGCAGGGGCGGGGCCCAGAACCACACCTCTTCGGTGCTGTGGCCGCTGGTCCAGTGGCAGGTGATGGACGGAGGGAAGCTGTCCACGCTTACCGATGTCAGGCTGTAGTCCCGTCCGGCATCCATGTACAGCCGTCGCTGGTCTTGTTCCCGCATACGTCAAGCGGGTTCGTGAAGGCGAGCCCGTAGATGGTTCCGGCCCCGTAGGCGGCGATCGCTGCCGCGATCCCGATCACAGCCCAGCGGGCGTGCTGCGAGGGCTTCCTTCTGGTCACCCACAACGAGTACGGGAATGCCCCAACGGCGAAGAGAAGGAGTGTGATCGCTGGCGGGCCGAAGAACGTGAACAGAGTCACGACGCGTCCTGACCCCACTTCGAGCGGAGGAATCGTTGCTGTGACGCCACCTCGGCTGACGCATGTCCCCATCGACGCCCAGTGACGACTGCGCGCGTTCCCGGGCATCGCTCGGGGCGCCGATATCCCATCTGGGTGACGGGCGGCCCGGCAGTGGCCCCGGGCGGCTGGCCGCTCCTCCTCGTGGTCAGCCGCTGCCAGGGCCCGTCCCCGTACGCTTCCCCTCCGACATGCTCCACGAGGCCAAGCGGCGCTCCGAGGCCGGCGACCGATCGGCGACCTCTTGGATCCGCGCTGTCGAGCACGAGCTCAACCGGACGGCGTGGCCGAGGACCACACGCCCATCCACTGTTCGGCGCCCCACTCCTCGAACCGTTGCACCTCGGTGAACCCCAGTTTCGCCGCGAGGCGCATCGAGCGGTGATTGGCGGTCTGGGTGCACAGCACCACCGGCTCGCCGGGAAGCGCGTCGGCGTACCAGTCGAGTGCCGCCGCGCACGCCTCGGCGGCGTACCCGCATCCCCATGCCTGCGGCAGGAACAGGTAGCCGCGCCTCCCCGGCATCCGGACGGACTTGACTCCGACGCTCCGCGTCGCGCCGGTTGAGCTCGATGGTGTCGATCATCGCTCCGTCGAGCTCGATCACGAAAAGTCCGGGGCGCCGCCCGGGCGTCTCAGGCACAGCGCGTTCGAGCTCGTCACGGGTTGAAGACCTCGCGGGCGGCATATCGCTTGAGGCAACGGACGCCCCTATAACGGGGGGGTCGGTGGGGACCGTCCGGACCAGGTTGAAGACCTCGCGGGCGGCTTATCACTTGAGGCAACGGATGATCTCACGACGGGTTTTGCCCTCCTGGGTGCGGCGTTCGTAGTACGCCTGGGTGCGCGGGTCGTGGCGCAGCCGGGTGAACACGATGCGGTGCAGAGCGGCATTCGCCTGCCGGTCGCCGCCGTGGTTGAGGCGACGCGAGCTCTGCCGGCCCGAGGAGTACCCGATGGGACTGACCCCGCACAAGGCGGCGAAGGACGCCTCAGTGCTCAGCCGCTCAGGGTTGTCGCCCATGGTGATCAGGAGCGTGACAGCGGAGTCCGGGCCGATACCAACCGGCGCGAGCAGCTGCGGGGCATGGCGTTCGACGAGCCCGGTCAGTCGCTGATTCAGCTCATCGATCTGCCCCGTGAGCTGCTCGATGCGCTCGGCCAGCAGCCTCAGGGTGATGCGAGTGGCCTGGGCGACGGCATCCTCGTCGCCCTCGCCGTCGCGCGGGCTGAGGCACGCGCAGGTGCGGAACAGCTCGCGGTTACCCAGGTCGGACAGCCGCTCCCGCAGAGCCGGGTCGGCTACGACCAGGACGGCCTTGAGCTGGTTGATCGCCTGGGTACGGGCCTTGACCGCGGAGTCCTTGGCGATTTTGAACATCCGGGCGCTCTGCACCGGACCGTCGCCGGATTTGGCCCGCGCCTTGGCGCGACCGGTGAGTACGGCCCGCGCTGCAGCCTGTGCGTCGAGCGGGTCCGACTTCCCGAGCAGACGGCGGGCCGAGCGGTCGGGCCGGTTCACCTCGAACACCACGACCTGCTCCGCCAGCAGATAGCGTGACAGGCCCGCTCCGACGGTGCCGGTGCCCTCCACCCCGGCCCTGCGCACCGTCCCCAACCTGCGGGCCCAGGCGAGCAGCCGACGGTATCCGACCGCTGTGGCCGGAAAGGATTTGGTGCCCAGGATCTGACCCAGTGGGCAGACCGCTGCCATGGACCTCGCCGTGCGTATCCACCCCCAGGACGATCCCGCCCCGAGCGGGTGGGCCGGTGCTGGTGGCGTGGGTGCTGCGCTGTCTGGGTGTCACGGTGATCCGCCTCCCGCATGGTGATGTGCTGGGTGGCCGGCACCGGCCTGAGCGGGGGGTCTGAACCGTGATGGCGCCTGATTGATGGCAAGGCCCCTATTGGGACACGCCCTGTGGCTCGGTGACAGCAGGCACCATCCCGCAACGGCAGTCGACAAGTCCGTGACAAGACACTTCGGTCAAAGATGTCATGAGTCAGACCCCCGCCCGGAACGGTGCTACGCAACCGTCCCACTGCCCCCAGCACAACCGCATGCCCCGACCACTCCCGGAAGGCTTCGCCCGAACCGGCGCTCAACCTGGCCTGGACAGAATCACGATGAGTTGACTGCTCGTCCACTCGTGACCGTTCCTGACGCGCGGCCCAGCGGCCCGCCATACCGGCTGTCCTTCGTCGACCATCGCACGGATAGTTCCTCAACCCCCTTTTGGTAAACGGCTGGCCATCAAGTTCGATAGCTGCTGGGCAAGTTGTTCGCCGGCTTCCCCCAACTCCTCCGAGAACTGGACGTGCTATGCGGTCCTGGGCGCTGACGTGCGAGCACTGGTCTGCCGAACTCGCCCAAGCCATCGTCGACACCACTCACTACAACAGGCCCCCGCTGGTCGAGAACGCCGCCACCGGCGACGCGGCCCTCGCCGAAGTCCCAAGACAGAAATCCGTAGACGGCCGGCAGGAGGACCTCGCGGGCGCCCACCAACCGGTACGCCTACCGTGACTTCCGCGTCAGAACGGCGCGTTCCCCGAAAGCCCGGAGGGTCTTGCGTCCAGCCGTGGGGCGCTTCCGGGAATCGGCAGATTGCTCACGACGAACTGGTTCAGGATGTCGTCGCGATCCATGAACATGATCTGGCTCCGCTTCGCCGCGTCCAATGCATTGCCAAGCCAGTTGCGCGCAGCCTTGGTGATCTCCCCGCCAGCCACGATGAATGCGTGGTCGACGAGGACGCGCCGGTTGGTCTCCGGGTCGAAGATCTCGTGCGCCAGCATCATCAGCGCCTGGTTGTGAATCTCTGCGATGTTGGCATTGCCAACCCTGGACCGCCCGGTAGCGTCCAGCTTGCCCCGCTTGACCTGGATACCGAAGTACAAGAAGTGCTGGGTCGGCAGCGTGTAGCGCATCCAGATGTCCTTGCCGTACTCCAGCGCCTTGTCCCGATGCCCGGCCGCGGTGATCCGGTGGAACCCCAGCTGCCGGAACAAGGGCAGCAGCACCTCCTCAATGAGCTCATCCTCACTACAGGAGTCCAAGAACGCAGCGAGGCTCGCACGGCGCTGCATCTCGGCGACACTCAGCGGACGATGCGGGTTCTTGGCCAACGTCGAGACGGTCTTCGTTCCAATGTGCCGCAGATAGCAGTGCCCATCCTCTCCATAGAAGGCATCGAAGCCCTCACGGAAAAGCACATCGTTCAACTGCCGCAAGGCGTTGGGCCGATCACGCCCCTCATTGAGGGCATCCGCAGGACTCATCAAGTGGTCGATCACCCGACAGAAAGACTCGGGCGGGTACGCGGGCCCCTCGTGCGATTCCACCAACAACTGCTCCAGAACGCCCGCGACCCAACGATGCCGCGTCGAACCGTCATGCTCCCAGTCCATGTCGAGCTCTCCGAAGAACTCGGTGATGTAACTGCTCGACCGATAGGGAAAGTACGCGGGCTCGGCATCCCCCTGAGGAACGTCCGAACCGAGATTTCCACAGATGAGATCGCCCAGCTTTTCCAGCGTTCTCTTTCTGAACTCCACGATGCCCCTCCCCAGAACGCACGCCGGCAACGACGTGCGAACTATTGTGCGCTGCGGCGGCCGACCGTCGTACCGAAGCCGTGCTGCTCGTCTTCAACCTGGTCAACTTCCCCGACGCGCTGCTCCTGCTGCGCGCCCACGAACTGGGCCTGTCCACCGCCGGGGTCGTCGGCGCGTACGCGGTCTACAACCTCGCCTACGTCGCCCTGTCCTACCCCGCCGGTGCCCTGTCCGACCGGCTGCCCCGTCCGCTCGTGTTCACGGCGGGTCTGGTCTTCGTCGCCGTCGGTTACCTCGGCCTCGGCCTCATTCACGCGCCCTGGCTGGTCTTCGTGCTCCTGCCCCTCTACGGCGGATTCGCCGCCTGCACCGACGGCGTCGGCAAAGCCTGGATCTCCACCCTCGTCCACGATCACCAACAGGGCAGCGCCCAGGGCCTCTACCAGGGAGTCACCGGCGCCGCCGTTCTGCTCGCCGTTCTGTGGGCCGGACTCGCGTGGGGCAGTGACGGCCAAGTCCCTCTGCTGCTCTCCGGTGCCACGGCGCTACTGCTGGCCGCCGCCCTGCCCGCCCTGCGGCACTCGCAGACGCCCGTCCCATCGCCGCCCACGTCCTGACGGAGCCCATGCCCGCGGCGTAGCCCCGGACGAGGGGCACGTCCGCCCCCGACCCGGCACAGGAGGAGCAACGGGCCGAAGAAGTGAGCGCGACTGATTCCGGAAACGGACAGGACCGCACAGAACGTTCACTGCTGCTCCCCTTCCGCAACGACACCAGGCGTTCCTAGCCTCGGACTTCGCGGCACGATTGTCGCGATCATGTCATAGGCGGCGAGGTCGCCGACGGGGAGGGGATCGCATGCGCAAGAGACGTGGCTCCATCAGGCGGGCCGGTACGGCTCTGACGACCAGCCTGCTTCTCTTAGCCGGCGGGCTGGGGCTGTCGGCGGCGCTGGCCGCCCCGGCGCAGGCGGCCACGGTCGGCACGGTCGTCAATGTGACGCGCAGCGCGGGGAATCAGGCCGAGGGGTCGGTCGCGGTCGATCCGACCGACCCAAGCCGCCTTGCGGCCGTGTCCAACAACGGCGACGGGGCCGGAGACGGCATGACCGCCGCCTACAGCACCGATTACGGGGCGACCTGGACGCACCGGACCATCGCCGACGGGTCGGCCGGCGGCCTGCCCAAGGCATGCTGCGATCCCAGCGTGTCCTGGGACTCCTTCGGGAACCTCTTCCTGATCTACCTGGACTCGAACACGGACACCGGCGGCATCCACGTCGCGCTGTCGACGGACGGGGGGAAGAACTTCTCACTGCTGGCCGACCTGGCCGCCGGTACGGCCGCCGACCAGCCCACCATCACCACCGGGGACGGCAGCGTCTGGGCCGTGTGGACCGACGGCTCCCACTCGAACTCGATCACCGCGGCCGGAGCCAAGGTCACCGGATCCGGCGCCTCGAACATCGGCGCCTTCTCCGCGCCCCAGACAGCGGGATCCGGGGACTACGGAGACATCGCGGTCGGCCCGACGGGCGCGGTGATGGTGACGTACCAGCGACCACAGGGCGGCAGCGCGGCCGGCAAGCTGTACACGGCGCTCGACCCCGACGGCCTGGGCGGCGGTGGCTTCCAGGCCGAGGCGACGGCGGTGGACCTGCACATCGGCGCGTTCTACCCGATCCCCGCGCAGAGCACCCGCACGATCGACGCGGAAGCCGGGCTCGCCTGGGACCGCAGCGGCGGCGCGCACAACGGGCGGCTGTACTTCCTCTACACGGACGCCCCCTCCAACAGCAGTGCGGACACCAACATCTTCGTGAAGTACTCCGACGACTCGGGGGCGCACTGGGGCTCACCGGTCCGGGTCAACGACGACACGGGAACCAACAGCCAGTTCCTGCCGAAGATCGCGCTGGACCAGACATCCGGCAAGATCGCGGTGTCCTGGCACGACGCGCGAGGCGCCGGCTCCGCCAACGACACGGCACAGCTGTATGCCGCCACCAGCGACGACGGCACCGCCTTCGCCGCCAACGACCGCGTCAGCGACGGGACGTCGAACGCATCGAAGGCGCACAACGGCATCGACTACGGCGACTACTCGGGGCTCGCGTACGAGCACGGCAGCTTCTACCCGTTCTGGGCGGACAACTCCAACAGCACCGGCGACAATCCGGACGGCGCGGGCAGCAGCTTCGACATGTACACCGCCCGGGTCCAGCTGGTTAAGCCGCCCACTGCGAGCAAGCTGACCTACACCGGAGCCACCACCGCCGACTACCACGACGCCTTCACCGCCAGCGCCCAGCTCACCGCGGGCGGCAGCCCCGTGTCGGGTGCCGACGTCGACTTCACGCTCGGCAGCCAGAGCTGCACCGGCACCACCGACGCCTCCGGAACCGCGAGTTGCTCGCTGACGCCGCAGGACGTCCCCGGCACAACCACGATCACCGCGAGCTTCGCGGGCAACGCCACCACCGCCCCGAGCAGCACCTCCGTACCGTTCACCATCACCAAGGAGGAGACCACCCTCGCCTACACCGGTCCCGCCAAGATCGCGAACGGGACCCCGGTGCACCTGTCGGGCACCCTCACCGAGGACGCCACGGTCCCGATCGCCGGACGCACGGTCTCCTTTGCCCTGGGCACGGGCGCCTCCCAGCAGTCCTGCGCCGGCACCACGGATGCCGCCGGGCACGCGTCCTGCACCATCGACAAGGCGAACCAGCCGCTCAACGACGCCGCCACTGTCCCGATGACGGCGTCCTTCGACGGTGACGCCTACTACCGGCCCTCCAAGGCCACCGCCCAGCTCAAGCTGGAGTACTACACCGGCCGCGCCTACGGGATCACCGGCAAGGTCGACCTGCTCCTGACCCAGCTCGACCTGAAGCCGACCCCGGACACCGGCGCCATCCGCACCGCCCAGGCGTCGAGCACCGACACGCCATGCGCGGCGTCCGTCGACGCGGTGGTCATCACGGCTCATGCGCTGTGCCCGAAGGTGGTCACCTCGCTGGCGCCGGGGACCTCGAAGGCCACCACCACCGTGAAGGACGCCTCGATCGGCATTCCGGGCCTCCCGGTGATCGGGATCAGCGGACTGACCGCCTCCTCCACCAGCACCTGCCAGAAGGCGGCCGGGAACGCCACCTTCACCCTCACCATCGCGGGCGTGCCCACTACGGTGCCCACCGCCCCCAACAGCACCCTCGACCTCGGTGGCGGCGCCAAACTGGTCGTCAACGAGCAGACACCCGTTCCCGGAGCGGACTTCGGTCTGACCGTGAACGCCGTCCACCTCACCGCCGCCGGAGGACTCGTCGACGTCGTCGTCGGCTCCGCCACCAGCGACGCGCACAACTGCGTCTGATCCCGCCCGAGGACGCGGGGGTGGTGCCCGGCAGCGGAACGCCGGGCACCACCCCCGCGTCCAACCGACACCACCACATGATCCGGCTCCCCACGCGGGCCGGACAAGGAGGAACCGATGCCTGCCCGCCGCCAACTCCTGCCCACGGCGGTTGTGTTCGCAGCCGCCGCCCTGCTGCTCACCGGCTGTTCCTCCGGCGGCGGGACCTCCGCGGGGCACAGCCCCTCCCACACGCCCGCCACGCCGTCGGCGACTGACACGGCGCCGACGGCCCCGCACACGACGCCGGGCCACGGGACACCGAGCACGGCCGGACCCTCACGGTCCGTCACCACCCCCGAACTCGGCATCACCACACTGCGTCCCGGCGGGACCATCACCCTGCCCGCCACAGTCGGCTACACGATCACCGGCCTGCACTTCACGTCCTCCGACGGGTACCGGCTGCACCTGACGCTCGGTGGCTCGGGCTCGTACAGCCTGGACCTTCCCCTCGACGGCCCCGCCGGCACGGTGACCATTCCGCGCGACAAGATGCTGCCCGGCAAGCGCGATCTCACGTTCACCGTCGTCCGCGCAGCCGATGTGTCGGCCTGGTCGGCCCAGCACGCGACGCATGTGGCCGACGTCACCATCTATGGCCCCAAATAGCTGTGCCTGGAGGGACGTTCGGGTTCATGTGGGCCAGATGGTAAACACCCCGCCATTTTTCCTGTGAGCCCTTTGTGTGACTGTTGTGGGCACGCCAAGATCCTCTCTGCGTCGGGGCACCCCCATACGCCCCGGCGCAGGGAGGAGCGGGCATGCTGCCCCAACGGCATCAGCGGCGGTTCATCACCTGCACCGTCATAGCCGCCGCGTTCGGGCTGGTCACCACCCAGCCGTTCGCTGCATCGACTGACACCAGACCCCGGCCGTGGAACGCGCGCCACCAGGCCGCCATCGGCCGCCAGCACATCAAGGCGGTGCACGCCGGACACGGAATGTCCGCCTTCGCCGCGACCGAGGGCGACGACGGCGGCGCCGACGAGGCGGAGAACTCCGCCGAGGCGACTGCCCAGTTCACCGAGGCGCGCACCGCCCCCGGCGTGGTCGCTTCCGGCGCCTACGGAGCGGCCTGGCAGCAGCTGCAGTCGATGAAGCACACGAGCGGCAGCTGGGACCACGTCACCAAGAAGGCGTACAACTCGGACGACCCCCGCTACCGCGATGTGAACTCCAACTCCAGCGGCGGCGCGGGCAAGGTGACCGGCCGGATCACCGGCATCGCCGCCGACGCCCAGGGCGATGTGTACGCGGGCGGCGCGAACGGCGGTGTCTTCCGGTCCACGACCGGCGGCGGGCACTGGAAGCCGATCTCCGACAAGCTGCCGTCCCTGTCGACGGGCACCCTCGCCCTGGACGGCCAGAAGCGGCTCTGGTACGCAACCGGCGAGTCCAACACCGGGGCAACGTCCTTCGTGGGCACGGGCGTCTACGTCCTCAAAGACCCGCGCCATGGGCAGTTCCAGCCCGGCGACCGCGTGGGCGGCGCCGAACTGGAGAGCACCGTTATCCACGCGCTCGCTTCGCCGGCACCAAGGTCTGGGCGGCGACCAGCACCGGCGTGTGGTCGCACTCCACGACCACCCTCTCCGGGCCGTGGAAGCAGGAGTTCGCCCCTAACCCTGACTATCTGCCCGGTGGTTCGAAGGCGTCCGACCCGAGCGCGCCGTACAAGAACATCGCCAACGACATCGCCGTCGACCCCAAGGACCCGAACAAGGTTCTTCTCGCGGTCGGCTGGCGCGGCGGTGACACCTACAACGGGCTGTACGCCAAGCAGGACGACGGCAGTTGGAAGCCGGTCAGCGGACTCGGCGACCTGCCCACCAGCAGTGACGACGTCGGCAACATGACGTTCGCCGCCGCGGCAGACGGCTCGCGCCTGTACGCCATCGACCAGTCGCCGGCGCAGACGGCCGCCAACCCGGACAGCGGGCTCAGGGGCGTCTACGTGTCAAAGAACGGTTCACCGTTCGGACCGTGGACCCTGATAGCGGACTACACCAAGCTGAAAGCATCCGGATCGGCTCTGACAGGGCGCGGGCTACCAGCCCGGGATCCAGTCCTGGTACAACCAGTTCCTCCAGGTCGACCCGGCCAACGCCGACCACGTCTACCTCGGCCTTGAAGAGGTCTTCGAGACCAAGAACGGCGGCCAGAGCTGGACCGTGCCCGGCCCGTACTGGAACTTCCCCTTCCCCTGCTGGAGCATCGACCCCGCCAAGCAGACCGGCGACTGCTCACCCACCACCCACTCCGACCAGCACGCGGTCGCGATCGGCAGCTACAAGGGCAGGACGTGGGCCTACGTCGGCAATGACGGCGGCATCTACCGCCGCCCGCTGAACGGCGCGGTCGACTCCGGCGGCCACGCCAAGGACTGGCAGTCACTGAGCGACGGCACCCTCGACACCCTGCAGTACTACTCCGTGGGCGTCGGCAAGGACCTCGACGGGGGTGGGGTCTCGGTGACTCGGTGACCGGCGGCCTGCAGGACAACGGCCAGTCGATCCTGCGCGGCCACGACAAGGTCATGGGCTCCAACTTCGGCGGTGACGGCGGCGACACCATCGCCGACCCCGCCAACGGCTGCAACATCGCCGAGGAGTACGTCTACCTCGACATGTGGGTCACCCAGAACTGTGGTGTGAACGACGTCTCGTGGGCCACGGACCCGTCCAAGGCCACCGAGTACGAGGTCGCCCCGCCGGACAAGGACCTCGGCGGTGCAGGGGCCCGCTTCATCGCCCCGATCACCGCCGACGCCAAGGACACCAACACCTGGATAGCGGGCGGCCGGCACGTGTGGGTGCAGACCAAGGGCTTCGCGATCCGCTCCGGGAAGGAGTGGACGAACGCCTATGACCTCGGTGACGGCCACGTGGCCACCGCCGTGGCGTCCTCGGGCGGCACGGTGTACGTCGGCTGGTGCGGCCCCTGCAACAACCAGGGCTTCACCCGGGGCATCGCGGTCGGCAACGCCGACGGCACCGGCTGGCACCAGCTCAACCTCCCCGTCGACGGCACCATCCCCAACCGCTACATCTCCGGCTTCGAGGTCGACCCGGCCAACGCCCAACACGTGTACCTGGCCGTCAATGGTTTCTCCCGCCGGTTCACCGAAGGCCCCGGCGCGGGAGTCGGGCACATCTTCGAGTCGAAGAACGGCGGCGCGAGCTGGACGGACATCTCGGCCAACCTGCCGGACGTCCCCGCGGATACGGTCAAGCTCCTCCCCAACGGGGGTCTCGCCCTCGGCACCGACCTGGCCACCTTCTACCGGCCCGCTGGCGCCACCCAGTGGCAGGTCCTCGGACACAGCCTGCCCAGCACGGCGGTGATGCAGCTGCGTCTCGGCCCCGACGGCAAGCTGTACGCTGCCCCCCACGGCCGCGGCCTGTGGTCCTTCGACGTACGGCGCCTCAAGGGCCGTAACGACTGACCAGGACGGATACGCCGTCACACGGCGGCCGGTACGCACCCCTTCAGCGGGAGGCGGACCGGCCGTCGCGCGTTTGGTTCACTGCACCGGATACGCCGCCACGCTCAGCCGGAGCGTGAAGACGGCCGCACCCTGCGGGCCCCAGGTGACGGTCACCGCGCCGGTGCGCGCGGCACGGACGGTGACGCGGGTGACGCCCTTGCTGTCGGGGGCGGTCGAGGTCACCAGCGCCAGCATCGGATTGCTGCTGCGCGGCTGCGGCCAGGAGCCCTCGGCGCGAGGCTCCAGGACCACGGTCACGGACCGGACGCACAGGCTCCGGACGGAGGCGTCCCCGGGGCTATGGGTGACGGTGGCGGATCCGGCGACACAGCCTGGTGACGCGAGGCACGGCCGAACGCCGCCGCGCCCAGGCCGCTCCTCTCGGCACCGTGCGAGCCACCCGGGGCCGGGTCTACGTCACCGGAAACCACGAGTACTACAGCGAGGCCCAGGGCTGGGTCGACCTGATGGACGAGCTGGGTTGGGAGCCGCTGCGCAACCGTCATCTGCTGCTCGAACGCGGCGGCGACACCCTCGTGGTCGCCGGCGTGGATGACGTCACCGCCGAGTCCTCCGGCCTGACCGGCCACCGCGCCCACCTCGCCGGAGCCCTGAACGGCGCCGACCCCGACCTGCCCGTCCTGCTCTTGGCCCACCAGCCCAAGTTCGTCGACCGGGCCGCAGCAGGCGGCATCGACCTCCAACTCTCGGGCCACACCCATGGCGGCCAGATCTGGCCCTTCCACCACCTCGTCCGCATCGACCAGCCCGCCCTCGCCGGCCTCGCCGCCACGGCACCCGCACCCTCCTGTACACCAGCCGAGGCACCGGTTTCTGGGGCCCGCCGTTCCGCGTCTTCGCCCCCAGCGAGATCACCCTGCTCGTACTCCGGTCCCCGCAGCGGCCTCCCACACAGCCCCTATGAGCGGGGTCCTGGCTGCAACTGTGCGACCAGGTGCAAGACCTCCCGGGCCGCATAGTGTTTGAGGCAACGGACGATTTCGCGCCTGGTCTTGCCTTCCTTGATGCGGCGCTCGTAGTACTCCTGAGTACGCGGGTCGACCCGCAGGCGGGTGAACACGATGCGGTGGAGCGCGGCGTTGGCCTGCCGGTCCCCACCGCGGTTGAGGCGACGGAACTGCCGGCGTCCCGAGGACCGCTCGACAGGACTGACACCGCACAAAGCGGCGAAGGACGCCTCGCTGTCCAGACGTTCCGGGTTGTCCCCCACCGTGATCAGCAAAGCGACCGCCGTGTCCGGACCAATCCCCACCACTGCGAGCAGCTGCGGGGCATGACATTCCACGAGCCGGGCCAGACGAGCGTCCACCTCCCGGATCTGCTCGGAGAGCTGGCCGATCCGGTGAGCCAGCAGACCCAGCGTGATCCGAGCTGCCTGCAGCACCGACTCCCCGCCGACATTCTCGCAACGGCTCGCGTCAGCAAACCGCGCACACGTACGGAAGAGTTCGGCATTGCCCAGTCCGGCCAGTTCTTCCCGCAAAGCGGGGTCGGCAGTGATGAGGACGGCCTTGAGCTGGTTGATGGCCTGCGTGCGGGCTTTGACGGCCGACACCTTCGTGAGTTCGTACATTCTCGCGATCTGCACCGGCCCGTCGCCTGCTTTGGCCCGGGCGCGGGCTCGACCGCTCAACACGGCTCGCGCCGCGTTCTGGGCATCGAGCGGATCCGATTTGCCGCGCCGGCGGCGATCTGCCCGGTCCATCCGATTCACGTCAAACACGTCTACGTCGTGGGCCAGCAGATAGCGCGACAGGGATGCCCCGTAGGAGCCGGTCCCCTCCACTCCAGCCCGCCTCACGGCTCCCGACTTCCTGGCCCACTTCAGTAGATCGCGGTATCCAGCCGCGCTGGCCGGGAACTCGTCGGTGGCGAGCACTGTCCCCATCACGGAGAGCACCGCAGCCACATGGGCATCCCGGTGCGTGTCCACTCTGAAAACCACCTCCCCGGCAGGGCGGCGACGGCGGGTCTGCGGAGCAGGCGACGTACTGGGCACGATCGAAGTGGACATGCCCGTTCCCCTTCCGGTTCGATGGCGCGTCGCGTTGCCGGCACCGGGCCGCGTCGGGCAGTCAGAATCGTGAGGACGCCACAGCGACCGGCAGGCCCCTATCGGGCACACCCCGCCAGCCCGGTACCGACAACGCACCATCCCCGGCCAACGGCCGACACTGTGTGATTTAGACACTTTGGTCACAGGTGTCATGAGTCAGACCCCAGGCCCGGGACAGCACGCGCCCATCCTCCCGCCCCGCACGGCACACGGACCCCTGTGTTCAAAACCGACCGCCAGCCGAGACCATTCGACAGCCGACGCCCAGTGCCGACAGCGAGTGCGCGAACAAGGACACAGTGACGACGCATGCTGCGATGGGCTGCTTGACGATTCGGCCAACTCCGTTGTCAGAGGCAGGACTTACCCTGAACACGTGATCCACAACGTGCTGCATCGCAGTTACGGGATCACTATCGGCTTGACTGCATCAGACCTGGGCCACCCGGAGCACCCTGGGCTCCTGCAGGAAATTCACCGCAACTACAAGCCCGACCTTCTCTACTGCCTCGGAGCCCATGAATACGGCACCGTCTGCCCGGGTTCATGACGATCGTCGAGAAGAACGGCCGGTACCACGCCCGGCACGTGGCCAAAGGCCATGTGCCCGAGACAGCGGGCGAGAGCGAGCTGCACAAGACCCTGAAGAACCACACCGCCGAAACAGCCGGCCGTGAGGGCTTCGGTGTCACCGTCGAAGACCGAGCCGCACATGGTCGTCGGCGTACCGACGTGACGGTCGACGGGGTCAGCGGAAAGAAGATCGGCTACGAGATCCAGATCTCACCGATCGCCAGCAGTTCCGTCGACACCAGGACGCGCACCGCCGTGGACGACGGCCTGACACCGCTGTGGCTCGTGACGAACGAGAACTCGCTCGCCATCGACCGGGCTCCCTGGGCCAGGCTGAACGTCCAGCGGTGGCAGGACGTGGGCAGCCGAGACGCCTTGCGCGTACGAGGAGGGGTGAAGGCGTTGCGCATGGTCCGCTGCGACTGGACCACGCAACACGAATGCCCCAAGACGGATACGCGCTGCGGCGGTTGGCACGCCACATGGGAATCGACACAGGCGCACTACGACGACATGGTGCGTATGACGGCCACAGGCGAGCTCGTGACGCTGTTCATGCGAGCGCGCACCGGGCGGCGGCGTGGCTGGCACATGTGGGTGAAGCCGTCGGACAAGGCAGAGTTTCTGCAGGGCCGTCCGGAACCGGATCCCTATCTGCCGGCGTCGGCTGCCGGCTCGGCCGCCACGATCCTCCCCGCCGAGCCGCTCCCGCCCGACCCGCGCTGCCACTATGGCGCAGACACCTTGGATTCGCGCAGAGCTCGCACGCCCCCGTGACAACGGCGACCCCATCGACGCCTCCGACTGGCTGTCGAAGGAACCGTCGCCCGAGTACAAGTCCGTGTGGAACGTGGACGGCTGGGAGATCCCCGGCGATATGGTGACGGCGAGGCTGACGTTGGACTCCGCCCTTCAGCGCCTTGAAGCCCTCGCCGAAGCCCTCCCGGCGGGAGCAGACATCGCGGCGGGACGAGCCGACATCACGCACGGAGAACGAGAAGGGTGGCTCGCAGCCCAGGAAGAGTGCAGGCGACTGGCCGCCGCCCTGGCCACCCACCCATGGCTGCGCTCGGCCCACGACCCGTTCAGTGCCCGCAGGGCGGTCTTCGCCGCCGCCCGTAAAGCTCACCCGGTGGAGCTCACCAATGCGTCGTATCAGCCCTAGAAGAGCTCGCCTTGTCCGGGTTTCTCGATGTAGGGGAACACCTGGGTCCTCTTGGTGATACGACGCGGCTCTGTGGCGACGACCTTGTCGTCCCGCATCTTCTCGATGAGCGAGATGACCTGAGCGGGACGGTAGACCGTCTCGAGCAGCGTGTACTGCTGGAGGTCTTCGACCGCCCGCCCTCCGGGCAGCTCGGCGATGAACTCCAAGAGCATGCGGCGCAGTGGATCCGTGTTGGGCTCAAACTCCAAGTCCAGGGCCTGTTGCTGCACGTCCTTGGGATCCCGGTACTGAACGCCGTATGCGGATCGACACTCCACATGGCGTCCTTCATCTTCTCTACGCCCAACTCGTGAGGGGTCCCGTAGAGGAGGTGGAGCGGGTGCCCGCCTTCATCCACCATCTCGAAGTAGAGGGTGTAGGTGAACCCGGCTCGCTGGATCGACTCTCGATACCGATCACGCAGGTACGCGAACTTGCGTCCCGCCGGTTGTGTGCACACGCCATGCCATTCGGTGCCACCAAACGCGGCGTCGCCGGCGGCCCGGTGGCCGTCGCTCTTCTCAGCGAAGCGGGTAAGAAAGTTCGGTACGAAGGTCAGCATCACCTCGGTTCGCCGGAACTGGGCCAGCTGCTGCAACAGAGAAAATGGGATGTCCGGGCCGCCATAGCTGTCCAGCAGCACGAAGAGCGGCTTGCCAAGGTGCCCACCTGCGCGAAGCCTCTCAAGGAGCGTGGGGTGGCAGGTTCCGGTGTGGAGGTCGCTCTGCATGCGGGCGCTGATCTCATTGGGAGTGCGCTCGGACGCGAGCACCAATTGACGTTGCAGCTTCTCCACCCGACGGGCGTCCTCTTCGACGAGGACCATGCGCACCCTCTTGGGGCGTTGCCGCAGGGCCTCCGCGAAGACCCGATGGGCGACGACGGGCGACCCAGGTTCGCCACCTTCGTAGACCCCGGGGCCGGCAAAGCCCTCCGCGTAGGTGACGCTGTCCTGGTGGGTCAGCAAGATGCGCGCCCAGGGCTGCAGGTACTTCTTGAGCAGGTCGTGCTTGGCTGCCGTATGCGGGTCTCGTGGCCACACGACAGCTCTCGGTACAGCCATGTACCCTCCCCGTTGCGGAAACTGCTCCCCGCGGCCGAGGATCACACAGCGGTTTCAACCGACGCCAGACCCCGTACAGCCATCAGATCGGCGAGGAGGGCCCTGGCCGTCTCGTCCAAGGCGCGGTCCGGGCGGCAGGAGGTGGCTAGGGCATCGGTCAGCCGCCGGAGCCCATCGTCGCTGTCGAGCGCGCCGCGGTGGACCAGGCCGTCGGTGTAGAGCGCGAGGACGCTGCCCGGATCGAGGTCGATCGTGGTTGTCTCGTACGGCATGCCGCAGACGGCGAGGGGCGGCCCTGGGGAAACGTCGACGGCTTCAGTGGTCCCGTCGGGCCGTACAAGCACGGGCGGCGGGTGCCCGGCACTGGCCATGGCGCAGCGTCGGGTGACCGGGTCGTAGACCGCGTACAGGCAGGTGGCGCCCATGACGTCATGGTCGCCGGGTGGTGCTTCCGCCGCGAGGCGCTGGACCAGGTCGGCGATCCGGGTAAGTAGCTCGTCCGGTTCCAGTTCGAGGTCGGCGAGGGTCTGGATGGCGGCGCGCAGACGGCCCATGGTGGCGCTGGCGGGTATGCCGTGGCCGATCACGTCTCCGGCGACGAGGGCCAGACGGAGAGAGGGCAGGGGGATGGCGTCATACCAGTCGCCGCTGGTGCCCGCTCCACGGCGTGTGTAGGCGCCGGCGGTCTCGGCTGCCGGAGTGTCGGTCGTGGCCGGGGGAAGGAGTCTTTGCTGCAGGGCCATGGCCGCTCTGTGCTCGCGTGTGTAGCGGCGGGCGTTGTCGATGGCGAGTGCTCCCCGTGAGGCGATCTGCCTCATGAGATCCACCTCGTCCTCGGTGAACGGTTCGGATGGGCCGGTGCGCCAGACCACGATCGCGCCGAGGGTGAGGCCGCGGGCGTGCAGCGGTGCCACCAAGACCGCGTGGGTGTCGTGCGGGAGGAGCTGATCGGCCGACTGTGGGCCGCCGATCAGGGCGATGTAGTCGTCCCGGCCGTAGACGACCGTCTCGCCATACTGGAAGCGGAGCAGGAGGGGGCGGTCGGACAGGGGTGGGGAGGTTGCCGCGCTGGATGCCGGGCGGCCAGACCGCGGTGGCCGGCGCCAGGGCCGCGTTGCGCAGATGCAGATCCCCGCCGCCCAACCGCTCGGCGGGTTCATCACCGTCGAAGACAGCTTCCGCAAGGTCGACTGCGGCGAGATCGCCGAAGGTGGGTACAGGACGTCCGAGAGATCCTGCGCGGTCCGCACGACATCCAGGGAGCCCCCCACCCGCTCGGCAACCGCATGGGCAAGATCCAGCTGTCGGCGGGCACGCAGTTGGTCGGTGTCGTCTATGTACAGGGCTGCGACCCCCGCGGGGCGTCCTCGCGCGTCCTCCAGACGGAAGGCGGACAGCGACAGCGCATGCCGCCGCGCCATATGGTGCCGCCAGCTCACTCGCTGGCTCCTGTGCATCACCGGGACACCCGTCTCGAGCACCTGCCGCAGTACCGCCTCGATGCTCTCGGCGTCCTCGGCGCACAGCACGTCGCCCAGCCGGGCGCCCGGCTGTACGGGACGGCCGTCGGAAGTGTCCGGCATGGCGTTCGTCTGCACAGTGGTGAGATCCGTGTCGTGCAGAGCGATCGTGATCCGGTTCTGTGCGGACAGTGCGCGCAGGAGCGCTGCGCCGTGCCGATGGTTGGCGACATGAGGAGTGGGGGCCGCGAGCACGAGAAAGTCCGCCGAGCCGTTCACCCGTGTGGTCCGGAATGTGACGTCGATCGTGTTACCGCACTGGTGACGCAGTCGTACCCGGCCGGTCGCCGGCAATTGTGCGGCCCTGAGCGGGTCGTGCGGGAGGCCGGCCACCAGCTCCTGCACGGGGCGGCCGTGGACCTCGTCGGTGCAGAACCCGGTCAGGTCCTGTGCTGTGCCGGTCCACCCCACGACCGTGCCTCGATCGTCGAGCACGGCTGCGGCCAGACCGTCGAAGGCGGGCGGCCTGCCCCCGGCGCCGGAGACACTCGTCGCTCCTTGGGAGGCGCCTGCCGGGCCGGTGTTCTGAGTGTTCGATATGTCCATGTCTCTGGCTTCCATGACGAGAGCCCGCGGCTACGAGAGAGGGGGATGCTGTGTCGGCTGTCGGCCGTCAGAGGGCGCCGGCTGTGGAGGGCAGGTCTTGTTCGGCCCAGACGACCTTGCCGTCTGCTGCTGAGCGGGAACCCCACCTGCGCGACAACCGAGCGACCAGATAAAGGCCGCGGCCGTGCTCGTCGAGAATGCGGGGATGACGGGGGCGCGGTTGGCCGGTGTTGGTGTCGGAGACCTCACACGTCAGGACCCGGTGCTGGATGAGTTTCAGGCGGCTCGGGCCGCCACCGTGGCGGATCGCGTTGGTGACCAGTTCACTGACGATCGACTGTACCGGTGTCACCAGCGGCTCCAGACCCCATTGCCTGAGCTGACGGGCGGCAAGGTGCCGGGCTGTCGGGACGGTGACGAGTTCGTTCGGCAGGTCCCACGAGGCGACCTGGGCGGGTTGCAGTGCGCGCGTCCGAGCAAGAAGCAAGGTGACATCGTCGTACGACGCCTGCGCCGGCAAGGTCTTCATCGCCCGAGAGCACAGGTCCTCCAGGGAGGCACCCGGCTGCGCCAGTGCGGCGCCGAGGCGCTGCAGGCCGACGTCGATGTCCTCGCCGCGGGACTCCACCAGGCCGTCGGAGTAGAAGGCGAGCACACTCCCCTCGGGTAGCTCCAGTTCCACGGACTCGAAAGGCACCAGGCCGAGGCCCAGGCCGAGCGGTGCTCCGGCGGGCAGGTCGGGGATGGTGACCCTGCCCTGCGCGTCGACGATCAGGGGCGGTGGATGCCCCGCCCGCGCCATCGTGCACCGTCGGGTGACCGGGTCGTAGACGGCGTACAGACAGGTGGCACCCACCACCGCGGGGACCGGGTCGGAGACGTCGGCGTCCTCGTCGTTCAGTCGCCGGACCGTGTCGTCGAGGTGCGCCAGCAGTTCGTCCGGGGGCAGGTCGAGGTCCGCGAGGGTGCGCACGGCGGTGCGCAGCCTGCCCATGGTCGCCGCGGCGTTGATGCCGTGTCCCACCACATCGCCGACGACCAGGGCCACCCGGACACCGGACAGCTCGATCACGTCGAACCAGTCACCCCCCACACCGTGGTCCGCGTCGGCCGGCACATAGCGCGAGGCGACCTCGACGGCGGCACCGCCCTGTACACGGTGAGGGAGCAGGTCGCGTTGCAGCGTCAGGGCGGCGGTGCGCTCGCGCGCGTACCGGAGCGCGTTGTCCAGGCACAGTGCGGCCCGGGTGACCAGCTCCTCCGCAAGGAGCAGGTCGTCCTCCTGGAACGGCGTCTGTTCCAGGGAACGGCCGAGCAGCAGCTGCGGCCGGCCACTCGTCGTGCCGGTCCGTGCCGCCGGCTCGACGCCGAACGGAACCGACTCCACGAGGTCGACGAGTGCGTGGTCGGCCAGCAGGGGCACGGCGAGTTCCGCCAGTTCCTGCCCGGTCCGCATCACGTCGAGGGTGCTCCCGATGTGCGTGCTGGCCTCGCTGAGGATGGCGAGGCGCTCGCGCGCCCGCCGGTTCCCGGTGACGTCCACCGTCATGGCACACACGCCCAGTGGCGTGCCGTCCGCGCCCTGGAGACAGAAGAACGAGGCCGAGAACGCATGCTCACGAGGCCGGTCCGCAGGCGGCCACGCCCGGTACTCGTGCACCGTCGTCGAGCCGCTCTCCAGCACCTGCCGCATCACCACCTCGAGCGCTTCGGCCTCGATGGCGGGCAGTGAGTCCTTCAGGCCGCGCCCGAAGCGTCGGTGACGAGGAACGCCGTCGTGACGCTCCATCGCGTCGTTCGCCCACACACAGCGCAGCTGCGGGTCGTAAACGACGATGCCCATCGGGGCCCGGGCAATGAGCGACTCCCGCACCGGTCCCCCGGCCGTCCCCGAGGACAGGGACCCTATGTCCGTCACGGACACCAGCCACCGGATACCGGCGTCCCGCCCCCGCAGGAGCGAGACCCGCAGCGTCATCCTGAGCGTGTGGCCGTCGCGGTGGCGTATCGCCGCCGTGCCGGACCAGCCACCCCGCGCACGGCACTGCTCGGCGAACGCCGAAGCCCGCCGGGCATCCGCGGGAGGCGGCAGCACCCGGGCAGCGGACCGGCCCACCACCTCCCCGGCCGAGTAGCCGACAAGCTGCTGAGCGGCGTGCGTCCACCCCACCACGGTGCCCTCAGCATCAAGCATCGCGATCGCGGCGTCGGGCGTCTCGCAGAGGCTCACCGGTTCTGCGAGGTGCGTGTGGTCGGTCGTCTTCATCGCGGATCCCATCGGTGCGGAAGCTCCGCCTCCCTGTGTGCAGCCGTGGTGAACGACGCTGTCCGGATGAGCGGCACACGATAGATAGTGGATGAAATGCTCACTTTTGATGAAAAAGTCAGATGTAATGGCTTGGCCGTCAAGTCCCCCAAGCTTGATGAGATGATCAGACTCGTGATCCGCAGCGGCCACTGGTGCGCTGCCGCGCCGTTGAAGATCGTCGTCCTGGCGCTCGAAGCCAGTGCTTCGCAGCCGCCGAGGTCTACGCCACGGTTCGCATCCCGGGTGGCACCCCGGACAGTGAGGAGCACTTGCGCATGCATGTCCGTCGCCTTACTGGTGTCCTGCACCAGGCGACGGCGGAGAGCCGGGCGAACGTACGTTTGCGATCGTGGTGAGGCGGGACGAACATTTTCTTAGGGCCCAACGGCCACCACCGGGCCGCGATACCGACGCCATCGGATGCCGTATGTGACGCTCACAGCCAATACGTGTCACGCGGAGGTGGCGAGGTGCAGGAGGCTTGAGAACCGCTCCGTAGCTGCAGGAACGTGTCGATGGTCGCCGTGGGGCGGGAGGCAGAGTGGAAGGAGTCTGCCCATGCGCATCGTCGTGGACCTGAATCGATGCCAGGGATACGCACAATGCGTGTATCTGGCTCACGAGGTCTTCAGGCTGAGTGGTCAGGAGGCGCTCACCTACGAGCCGAACCCCGATGACGAGCGGCGCCTGCAGGTCGAACGAGCCGCTGCGGCATGCCCCGTGCAGGCGATCGTGATCGACCGCTTGGACGGCGCGGAGCGGAGCGCGACGTCATGACGTTGCCGGCAACGGTCGCAGAGCTGGTGCGCGAGTTCAGGGCCAGTGGCCGGATTGTCATCGTGGGTGCATCTCTGGCCGGGCTGCGGGCCGCGGAAGCCCTGCGCGAGGAGGGCTTCACCGGTTCCCTGACCATCATCGGGGACGAACCGTACGAGCCCTACGACCGTCCCCCGCTGTCCAAACAGGTGCTCAAGGGCTGGGTGCCGGCCGACCACACCAAGCTGCCGCGCCTGCGAGAAGTGGACGCGGACTGGCGGCTCAGGGTGGCCGCCACCGGGCTGGACCGGGCGACCAAGCAGGTGCGCCTGGCCGACGGTGAGCAGGTCCCGTACGACCGGTTGCTGATCGCCACGGGCACCCGCGCGCGACAGTGGCCGAACCCGGACGAGGCCGCCCTGCACGGGGTCCACACGATCCGCTCGCGTGATGATGCCGCCCAGCTGCAGAAGGCGCTGGCCGAGTCGCCGTCGCGGGTCCTGGTCATCGGCGCCGGGTTCATCGGCTCGGAAGTGGCCTCTGTCTGCCGCGAACTGGACATCCCGGTGACCGTCGTCGAGCGGGGTTCGGCGCCGCTGGTCGGCGCGCTCGGCGGGGTGATCGGGGAGATCGCCGCGCAGATGCAGCGCGATCACGGCGTGGACCTGCGCTGCGGGCTGGGCGTGTCGTCACTGGAGGGCGACTCCGGCGGGCACGTGCGGCGTGCTCAGCTCTCGGACGGCGCCACCGTCGACGCCGACGTGGTGGTGGCCTCGCTGGGGTCGATCCGCAACGTGGAATGGCTGGAAGGCTCGGGGCTGGCGGCCGGTTTCTGGGGCGTGGGGTGCGACGCCGGTGGTCGTGCTTTCGACATCAACGGCGTGGTCACCGACAGCATCTACGTGGCGGGGGACGTGGCGCGCGCGCCCCACGTGCTGTACGAGTACCAGTTCCTCGCGATGGAGCACTGGGACAACGCCGTTTTCGGCGCCGAGGTCGCGGCGCACAACATGGTGAACCTCGAGCCCCACTATCGCCCGCATCTGCTGCTTCCCGGCTTCTGGTCCGGTCAGTTCGGCGTGAACATCAAGTCCGTCGGGGTGCCGCCTTTCGGTGACGAGATCGTCTTCACGCAGGGATCCGTGGCGGAGCGCCGTTTCGCCGCCGCCTACGGTCACCGGGGCCGCATCGTCGCCGCCGTCACCTTCGACCACGGCAAGTGGCTGGAGTACTACGGAAAGCTGATCGAGCGATCCGGTCCGTTCCCGCCTCCGCCGCCGGGCTGGGACCAGCCGGCCGACATGAAGCCGATGCCGGCCGAGTTCCCGGAACGCGGCGCCCCTGGGGCGGTACCCGACGTCGTCCTGACCGGCCACGACCCGGGCGAGCGGACGGCCGAGTTCCGGCCTCGGCGTCACTGACGCGCCCGCCGGGTCAACCCGTGTCAGCGGACAGCACCGACAGGAAGAAGGAGGGGAGCCTCGTGGTCGAGGAAACCCCCTGGCAGCAGGCCCTCCGCTACGCCAACCGCGCCAATCCCTACCCCTTCTACGAGAAACTCCGCAAGACACCGGTCGCGCGGCAGCCGGACGGAACCTACGTCGTCAGCACCTACCGGGAGATCGTCGCGCTGCTCCACGACCCCCGGGTCAGTTCGGATCCAAGAAAGTGTCCCGCCCCGGTCGCCGCCCAGGCAGAAGGCTCGGCGGAGCCGGTGGCCGAGCCGATCAGGGAGGCACTGACCGAGCCGAACATCATCACCTGCGATCCGCCCGAGCACGATCGGGATCGCCGGATGATGATGCCGCATTTCGTCGGCCCGACCCCTTCACCTCACCTGATCTCCGACCTGGAGCCCGATATCCGCCGAATCGTCGACGGCCTCCTGGACAACATGAGGGGCAAGAACCGGATCGATGCCGTCGACGAGTTCGCCTACCCCCTGCCGGTGACGGTGATCTGCAAGGTTCTGGGCGTGCCGCTGGAGGACGAGCCACGCTTCCACCAGTGGATAGAAACCGCCTTGGACGCTTTGGACTTCGGTCCTGAGGCCGCCTCCGAAGAGATCCGGAGTCGGCAGGCCGGGGGGCGGCAGGCCGTGCAGGAGTTCGGGCGGTTCGCAGCCGGGCTGCTCGACAGGTACGCCGAGCAGCCCGGCCCGGGCATGCTCTCGGCGATGGTGAACGAGGACAGCCCGGAGGGACGGATGTCCAAGGGCGTGCTCGCGAGCAACACCCTGCTCCTGATCTTCGCGGGACACGAAACCACGGTCAACCTCATCGCCCACAGCGTGCTCACCCTGCTGCGCCACCCCGACGCGCTCGAGAAACTGCGCCGCCGGCCCGAGCTCATCGTGCCCGCGGTGGAGGAGCTGCTGCGCTTCGAGTCGTCGGTGCAGTTCTGGCACACCCGCTCCGCCGTGGAAGACATCGACATCGCAGGCACCACCATCCCGAAGGGCGCGCCGATCTTCCTGGCGTACGGCTCGGCGAACCGCGACCCGGAACGGTTCACCGACCCCGACGAACTCGACCTCGAACGCCGCGACAACCAGCACCTCGGATTCAGCCAGGGCATCCACTTCTGCTTCGGCGCTCCGCTCGCGCGGCTCGAGGTCCAGATCGCCGTCGGCGAGTTCCTCCGCCGGGTGCAGAACCCTCGGCTCGTCGAGGACCCACCGCCGTACCGGCACAACCAGATCTTCCGCGGCCCGCGCCACGTCCTGGTCGACATCGACGGCATCCGCGACTGAATGGGTGTGCGGGAAGGACCGCCATGCAGGCTTATCAACTGGTCGGATGGCAGCAACCGCCCGAGCTGCGCGAGGTGCCGGTACCCGATCCCGGGCCGGGGCAAGTCCTGGTGAAGGTCGGGGGTGCCGGTGCGTGCCACTCCGATCTGCACATCATGGAGGCACCCGCACCGCCACCCGGTTTCACGAGTCCGCCCTTCACGCTCGGCCATGAGAACGCGGGATGGGTGGAACGGCTGGGACCGGGTGTCACCGGGTTCGTACCCGGGGACCCTGTGATCGTCTACGGCTCCTGGGGCTGTGGGGTGTGCGCCAACTGCCGGGAGAGTCGCGAGAATTACTGCCAGACCCTGGGTGGTCAAGGCCCGGGCCTGGGAGGTGGTCACGACGGCGGCATGGCCGAATACCTGCTGGTCCCGGCAGCGCGATACCTGATTCCGCTGGGCACCCTCGACCCCCGCCAGGCCGCCCCGCTCAGCGACGCCGGACTGACCAGCTATCGTGCCGTCAAACGGTCGCTGCACCTGCTGGGGCCGGGCTCGACCGCGGTCGTGATCGGGGTCGGCGGCCTGGGCCAGATGACCATCCAGATTCTGCGCGCGCTCAGCGCGGCGACCACCGTCGTCGCCGTCGACACCGACCCCGGCAAGCTGGAGACCGCCAGGCACATGGGCGCCGACGAAGCACTGCTCTCGGGCGAAGAGACGATCACGCGCATCAAGGACATGACGGGGCAACAGGGCGCTCAGCTCGTCCTGGACATGGTCGGCGTAGCCCCAACCCTGCGGATGGCTGCTCAGGTGGCCAGGATGCTCGGCCACCTGACCATCGTCGGCCTCGGCGGCGCAGCCCTGCCCGTCAACTTCTCCAGCCCGCCGCACGAGTGCTCGGTCGCCTCACCCTACTGGGGCTCCCTCACCGAGCTGATGGAAGTGATCACCCTCGCCCAGCGGGGAAAGATCAAGATGCTGGTCGAGCACTTCCCCCTGGAACGCGCCAACGCCGCCTATGAGCTCCTGCACGACGGCAAGATCCAAGGACGCGCCGTCGTCATCCCTCAGGTGTGAGTACCGACGTGTCAACCCGAACCGGACACCACGACATGTGCCACGGCCGCTGGTGTCGGGCGGCCCGGAGACGCCTGATCCCGACTTCGACCGAGGGCACGTGCCGGTGAGCAGGCCGGAGGAGCGTGCTCGTGCAGTACCCCAGACGCCACGAACCGCCGCCCTTTCCACCGAGCAACATGAGGCTGATCGGGTGACGATGGACATGTACGGACGCGCTGTTCCCAGAAAGAGGCAGGTGCCATGACATCTCCTTCCGATTCTCCCGGCCCCGTTCCCCCGCGCAGCGCCGAAACACAAGAAGGCCCCCTGGCCGAAGGCATGGCCGCCCTGGCCAACATAGGCTGGCAGCTCCTGCTCACCATGGGCCTCGCCACCATCGCCCTGGGCGTCATCGCCCTGGTCTGGCCAGGCGCGACGCTCCGCGTCGTCGGCATCCTCTTCGGCGTCTACCTATTGGTCACCGGGGTCTTCCAACTCGCCGCCGCTTTCGGCACCCACGTCCCCCGGCATCTTCGCGTCCTGCACTTCATCACCGGCGCGGCCTCCATCCTGCTGGGGCTGATCTGCTTCCGGGGCACCCTGGAGTCGATCCTGCTGCTCGCCCTGTGGATCGGCTTCAGCTGGCTGCTGCGCGGTACCACGGAGACGGCCGCGGCGGCTTCCGCCCCGGACGTGCCGGCGCGCGGCTGGCACGTGGCCTTCGGGATCATCGGCGCTATGGCCGGCATCGTGATGATCATCATGCCGTTCGCCTCGATCGCGACACTCACTTTGGTCGTGGGCGTCATGGCCATAGTTCTGGGCCTGACCGAAGTGGTCCGCGCCATCAGGACACGCGTCGAGATCGGCCACCTCGCTCCCGGCACAGCCACCCAGCGGCGCCCCCTGTTCCACGCACGTCCGCACCCCCAGCACTGATCGGCGAAGCCGGCGGGATCGGTCGGAGCCACCCCACGCGCCCGCCGCCCCCGACTCCGCCGTCGACGAGAATCAGCTGGAACGGCTGATCACCGAGGCGCAGACGGCCCTGCAGGTCGAACTGCCCGGCCCGGCCGACCGATGGGCCTCGGCCCTCAGCCCGGGCACCGCGCGGAGCTACCTCGCCGACCTGCAACAACGGCTGCTCATCCCTCTCGACGAAGCACACGCTCGCCACGACGTTGACCGATGCCGGCGACGGCGTGATCATCCGTCGGCCAGACGGTGTGACGGCCATGAGAGACGCTCGACAAGTGAGGCCGCCCGCTGGGCGACGGCCCATCCCGGCGGCCGCCATCCGGTGGGCACGACGCCCGGCCGATGGCGGGGAACCCATACCCGCAGAGCCCGAAAACTGATCCGGCATCGCACGGGAGTCCGCAGGGTGACGGCTTCGCCGTCCAGCCCGACGGGGACGACCGGGGCGTCGGCGTGGATGACGACGTCGTCGGGTGTCGCGAGACGGGTCAGCCCGTGTATCTGCCCGCTTTTCGCAGCCTGGCGGCCGTTTCGGCGGGCGTCTCCGCCCTGGCGGCCAGTACTCCCAGCAGGCCCGAGTCGAGCTGTGCACGCCTGCGAGCCCGGCCGGGTCGTCGACCTGGTAGGGGTTGTTGCTCACCAGCACGGCATCCGGCCGGTCCACAGTGAGCAGCCCCGTGCGCACCGCCAGCTCCGGACCCTCGTGGCGGGCCAGGAACTCCGGAAGGATGCGTACCATCGTGCCGATCTTGTCCTCGCGATAGGCCGGATCCTGCACCAGGGCTGCATACGCTCCGAACAACACGTTGTTGACGAACGCTCGCTCGCCCGCGTACCCGAGATCGAGGCGCAGCTCGACGCCGTCCGTGAGGGCCTCCAGCGCGGCCGAAGGGTCCGCACGGTCCAGGCCGAGGTCCATCGCGAAGTGGTTGCGGGTACCGGCCGGAACGACCACGAAAGGCAGGCCGCTCTCCGCGGCCACCCCGGCGACAAGTGCCTGCGTGCCGTCTCCGCCGGCCACCCCCAGCAGATCCGCACCATCGGCCACCGCGCGGCGGGCGACGGTCGCCACGTCCTGGGGGAGGGAATGATCGATCAGGAAAACCTGAGCTCCCAACGCACGGGCTCGTTCCGCGATCCGGAACCGGCTCGCTTTCCCTCCCCCCGAATTCTTGGCCGTCTCCCTCCATCCGGCGGTCGAGGCGCTGCAGCGACGGGTGTCACGGTGCCGACGGTCAGTGGCTACCTTGCTCGTCTTCCTGGCTGCGGCCGCGGCCGTCGGCGCGGTGGTCGCCTTGTTCGTCATCCCCCTGGCCCAGGAGGGAAGCCGGTTCGCCGGTCGTCTGCCCGCGATGATCAGGGAGGCCCGGGCCGGCCACGGGCCAATCGGTAACCTGCTGCAGCGGACGCACGCTCTGCGGTACGTCCAGCGGCATCAGGCGCAGATCCGCGCGTTCGCCACCGGACTGAGCACGCCCGCTTTGAAGTTCATCCGCAGTGCCACGACGACCGCGGCAGGCGCTCTCACCATTTTCGTCCTGGCCTATCTGATGGTGCTGGAGGGCCCCACGGCCATAGATCGGTCCCTGGCCCTCGTGCACGAGGCGCCCGCGGCCCGCATACGCCGCGTCGGAGCCGCGTGCGCCCGTACCCTCAACGGCTACCTGACCGGAAACTTGCTGATCAGCGTCATCTGCGGGCTCCTGACCTACGTCGTGCTGCTGGTTTCCGGAGTGCCGTTCGCCGGCCTGCTGGCCCTCTTCGTCGGCCTGACCGACCTCATTCCCCTGGTGGGGGCCACCATAGGGGCTGTCGTCGCCTCCGCGGTGGCGTTCGTCCACTCCCTGCCGGCCGGCATCGGAGCCATCGTCTTCTTCATCGTCTATCAGCAGGCCGAAAACCACCTCCTGCAACCGGTCATCCTGTCTCGGACGGTGAAACTCAACCCCCTCACCGTGCTGCTCGCCACCTTGATCGCGGCCGAAGCCGCCGGGATCCTCCGTGCCCTGCTGGCGATTCCCGTCACCGGCATCATCCAAGTCGTCCTCGGTGACATCTGGGCTCACCGCGACGGTCGGCCGCTGAGGTTGCCGATGCGGGCAGACAACAGCCCCGAGAACGCCGACCGGTCCGACGCCCCCGAGTGACCGCCACATGGCATGAGGGCGCCACAAGCGCAGCGAGTGGGACGCCCAGGTCAAAGACTCCTCCTTCGTCGTCAGGTGGGCCGCTTCCTCAGCCCCAGAAGGCTCCTCGTGATTGACGTGGGCCGGCAAGTGTCGAGGTGCTCGTGGGCGTGGATCGACGGCGTGGTGGTAGGCGTCGTCTCCTATACCGATGGCCGGAGACCTACGGGGCCGGTCACCGGCGTGCTCGGGGTGCTATCGGATGGCGCGGGCGACGCTTCGCGACCGCGGTGGTCGGCGGGACGACGCGTGTGGTGGGCTCGGGACGCGGTCACTGCGGTGTGGCTCGCGGCGACGAGCGAGGGCTGACAGGCACTGCCACAGCCCGGTGTGGAGGCGGTGAGTGAAGTCGTCGGCGGACCAGCCACCGGCCCCCCTCGGTGTCCGCGGGGCGGGCGGCGGCAGTCGCGCGGCGGCCCGCAGCCGACGGCGGGGGTGCTCGGCCTCGTCCATCCGCCCTTCCTCCGCTGACTCAGCTCAGAAAACCGACACGCAGAGCCCCCATCGGCATCAGCCGACGGTGGCTCCTCACCTCTCACCTGCTATCACATTCGTCTCACCAACAGCGTCGACGCACTTGGACCACAAGGACCTGACCTGCGAAAACGCTCCTGATCTAGACCACCTGGACCGTACAATACGCGATCTACAACCTGTGCCAGGTGGTGCCGAGCGAGGGGCCCAGGATGAGAACCGGGGCGTCTTCCGGGCCGTCGAAGCGGTACTGGAGGGCAGGGGTCTTCGTCTCACTCACCGCTCCACGCTAACCGCCGGTTCCGACAGCCCCGTCCCTGGGCCCCCACTCTCCACACCGGGCTCCCGAGGATCACCGGCGAATTCTCACACCGCCTTCACGGATGCCGGACTACCACGTCGAACAGGTGACCCGTGGTGTTGAGGACGTGTTGAGGACGTGTGACGTGTTGAGGACGTGTGACGTGTTTGTTGAGGACCGTGGTGGGGGCGGGCTGGGTGGCCCCGCCGTGGCGGCGGCCCGGGCCAGAGCGGGTGCGCCCCCGGGCCGGGCGTCTCGGCCCGCCGTGGCGGTGGCCCGGCTCAGGGGGCGTGTACGAGCCCCGGGCGCGGCAGCCTGTCGGTCGAGCAGCGCACCCGGCCCGAGCGGCGCGGGCGTCGTGAAGGCGGGCCGGGCCCACGGCCACATCAGCCACCGTCGAACACGGTCCGCCGCGGACGGGCGGTCGGTGTTCAGAGGTCGCTCGGTGCGCCCAGGCCCGTCAGGGCGCCGACGGGGTCGAGGTCGGGGGTGCCGCGGGGCCACCAGTCGTCGTGGCCCGGCTCGGATTCGTACGCATACCACAAGCCGTCCCGGCCCAGGCGGAGTTGGACGTGGCCGCGGGGGTGGGTGAGGCGGTTGCGCCACGGGCGGAAGGCGGGCAGGTCGGCGGCGAGGAGGAGCGGGCGGGCCCGGTCGAACCGCCCCGCCGGCGGGTCCCAGGGCTCCTCGAGGACGGCGAGCCCTTCGAGGCCACCCTGCCGCCACGCGGCCACCGCCCGCGCCAGCTCGGCCGGGGTGCGTCCGGCGGCGGAGGCGAGCGAGGCGTAGAGGGAGCGCGTGGCGGCGGTCAGTCCGGAACCGGGCCGGGCGGCGGCGAGGCGCACCGCGTCCTGCCACAGCGTCAGCTCGCCGACCGGGTCACGGCCGGTGGTGAGCAGGGCGTGGGCGCGGGCGGCGGCATCGGTCGCCAACTGGTCCAGCGCGAAGGGGTCAGGACCGCCCGGGGCTGCCGGGTACACCGGGGGCTGCTCGGGGTGCGGAGGCGGGGGCAAGGGGCTGGGAAGGGGAGGGAGCTGGCGAGGAGCGAGGACGTCACCGGCGCGCACGCCCGGCAGCGGTGCCGGTTCCTTGTCCTGGGCGGCGCGGGCCGCGCGGGTGGCGCTCAGCCGGGAGAGGGCGTCGAGCAGCTCGCGCTCGCCCCGGCCGCGGAGCAGCAGCAGGACGAAGGGGTCGGCGTCCAGCAGGCGTGCGGTCTGGTAGCAGAGGGCGGCGGCGTGTTTGCAGGGGCGGCCGCGGTCGGGGCAGCTGCAGCGCGGTTCCAGGTCGCCGGGGCCGGGGAGCAGGGGGACTCCGCAGCCGGCGAGGGACTGGGGCATCTCCTTGTCCAGGAGCGCGGCGATGTGCCCCGGCCGCTCGGCGGCGGCGTCCAGGAACCGGTCCCAGTCCGCGTCGTCGAGCGTCCGCAGCCGCACCTGCACCCGGTACGGCCGCGGACGGCTGCCCTGTACGTACGCCAGGACGAGCCCGGGGGTCACGGTGATGGCGTCCACGTGCCCCTTCTTCGCGTAACCGCGCCCCCGGGCCAGCCGCGCCGCGTCCAGCGCGCCCTCCTCCAGCGCGGTGATCCACGCGTTCCCCCACCACGTCTCGGCGAACCCGGAGTCGTCCGGCGTCCGGGGCGGGAACGCCGGGAAGGTCCGGCGCAGTTCACCGTCACGACGGGGGGAGGCCATGCTGCGGGGGACGCGAGGGGTGGTGGGGGTCGTGGGGGTGGTCGTGGGGGTGGTCGTGGGGGTGGTGGGGGTCGTGGGGGTGGTGGAGGCAGTAGGACTGGCTGGGGTGGTGCGGGTCGTGCGTCGGGGCGGGGAGGCGGTTCCCGGGGGCGGGTTCTGCGCTGCGGGGGCGTGGGCTCCGGCATGGGGTGAGGCCGAGACGGGGCCGGTGGTGTCGGGCGAGGTGCCGACGGGGCCGGTGGCGTCGGCGGGCGACTTGCCGGGGGACGTAATCTCCGGGCCGTCGGCCGCGTCGGACGTCATGATTGCCGGAGGAGTCCAACCCTCCCGGTCTTCCGTGCTGTTGCCGCTGCGCCCCTCTCCCGGCCCGGCCACCGCCGACGGCATCTGGAACGCTCCCTCGAGCAACTCCCGTACATCGCGGGCCCGAACGCCGACACCCCGGGCCGGGGCAGCACTTCGGGACCGGCCGACGGTCGGCGCGGGTCGGCGAGGCCGACGCACGCCCTCGACTCCCGGCGCGGCGGCATCCGTTGCGCTCTGCTCCGCCTGCGTTTCACTTCGGGCCCGAGCCGCACGCAACGCCTCACGCGCGGCATCAGCGGGACGCACGCCTCGGGAACGCGCCTCGTCGTCACGAGCCGGAGCAGGGGCATCCGGCACGTTGCCCGAGCACTCCGCCGGTCGGTGCGAGTGCCCCTCGGAGCTTTCCACCGACTGCTGCGGGAGCCTCCCGGAGCCTTCCGCCGCTTGCTGCCGAAGCCCCCCAGAGCCTTCCGCCGGACGCTGCCGAAGCCCCCCAGAGCCTTCCGCCGGCGGTACCGGCGCGTCCCCCGCCGTGTCACCGGCTCCCGTGCGGTCACCACGCCGGGCGGACACCGCGCGTCGCAGGGCCGCGCGGGCGGCGTCGCCGGGTTGCGCCGCCTGCCCTGCCGACCTGTCGGATGCCGGCTCGTGGTCTGCCGCCGGCCCGGCCGACGGCTGCTGTTCCCGCGCGGCCCGCAGAGCCCGACGTGCCGCGTCGGCGGGCCGGGCCTCCGGCGAGCGGGGCGACGCGTCCGCCGTCGACGGCCGGTTGGCGTCACGGGCCGCGGTCTGGGGGGTCTCCTCGCCCGGCAACTGCCCCGTGCCCGGACCCGAGAAGCCGTTGTCCGCCTGCTCCGTCGCCCCCATCACCCCTCACTCCGCAGTGACACCAGGTCGGACAGCTCGCGGTCCGTCAGTTCCGTGAGGGCCGATTCGCCGGAGCCGAGGATCGCGTCGGCCAGGGCGCGCTTGGAGGCGAGCATCTCGGCGATGCGGTCCTCGACGGTGCCCTCGGTGATGAGGCGGTGGACCTGGACCGGCTGGGTCTGGCCGATGCGGTAGGCGCGGTCGGTGGCCTGCTCCTCGACGGCCGGGTTCCACCACCGGTCGAAGTGGACGACGTGACCCGCGCGGGTGAGGTTCAGGCCGGTGCCGGCCGCCTTCAGGGACAGCACCAGGACCGGGGTCGCGCCGCTCTGGAAGCGGTCCACCATGCGCTCGCGCTCCGGGACCGGCGTACCGCCGTGGAGGAGGTCGACGGGGACCGCGCGGGCGGCGAGGTGGGAGGTGATCAGCCGGGCCATGCCGACGTACTGCGTGAAGACGAGTGCCGAGCCGTCCTCGGCGAGCAGCGTGTCCAGTAGTTCGTCCAGCAGGGCCAGTTTGCCGGAGCGCGCCGCGAGCCGGTCGCCGCCGCCGCGCGGGTGCTCCTCCTTCAGGAACAGCGCCGGGTGGTCGCAGATCTGCTTCAGCGAGGTCAGCAGCTTGAGCACCAGGCCCCGGCGGCCCATGCCCTCGGCCGTCTCGATGGCCAGCATCGACTCGCGCACCACTGCCTCGTACAGCGCGGCCTGTTCGCGGGTGAGCGGGACCGGGTGGTCCGTCTCCGTCTTGGGCGGCAGTTCGGGGACGATGCCGGGGTCGGACTTCTTGCGGCGCAGCAGGAAGGGGCGGACCAGGCGGGCCAGGCGCTCCACCGCCTCCTGGTCCTCGCCGTTCTCCACCGCGCGCGCGTGCCGGGCGCGGAAGGACTTCAGGGGGCCGAGGAGTCCCGGCGTGGTCCAGTCGAGGAGGGCCCAGAGCTCGGAGAGGTTGTTCTCGACCGGGGTGCCGGTCAGGGCCACCCGCGCGGGGGACGGGATCGTGCGCAGCGCCTTCGCCGTCGCCGAGTACGGGTTCTTGACGTGCTGCGCCTCGTCGGCGACGACCATGCCCCAGCGCTGCTCGGCCAGCCGGGCAGCCGTCGACCGCATCGTGCCGTACGTGGTGAGCACGAAGCCGCCGTCGAGGTCCTCCAGGGCGCGGTCCGGGCCGTGGAAGCGGCGAACGGGGACGCCGGGCGCGAACCGGGTGATCTCCCGCTGCCAGTTGCCCAGGAGCGACGCCGGGCAGACCACCAGCGTCGGTTCGCTGCGCGCCCGCTTCAGGTGCAGGGCGATGACGGTGACCGTCTTGCCGAGGCCCATGTCGTCGGCGAGGCAGCCGCCGAGGCCGAGGGAGGTCATCAGGTCGAGCCAGGCCAGGCCGCGGAGCTGGTAGTCGCGGAGCGTCGCCCGCAGCCCGGCGGGCGGCTCGGCGGGGCGTACTCCGGCGGTCAGCCGGTCCCGCAGCGCGGCCAGCGTGCCGACCGGCACCGCCTCGACCGTCTCGCCGTCGACCTCCGCGCTGCCGGTGAGCGCGACGGAGAGCGCGTCGACCGGGTCGAGCAGGCCCAGTTCGCGCTTGCGGGCCTTGCGGACGAGGGCCGGGTCGACGAGCACCCAGCGGTCCCGCAGCCGCACGACCGGGCGGTGGGCCTCGGCGAGCGCGTCCATCTCGGCGTCGGTGAGCGGGTCGCCGCCGAGCGCCAACTGCCAGCGGAACTGCAGCAGTTCCTCGCTCTCGAAGAAGCCGGTGCCGTCGGTCGCCGAACCCGGCGCCGGTCGTACCACCGCGGCCGCGGTCAGGTCCTGCGCCAGGTCCCGGGGCCAGTGCACGGCGACCCCGGCCGCCGCGAGCCGTGTCGCCGCCACGCCGAGCAGCTCACCCAGTTCCTCCTCGGTCAGGGCCAGGACGTCGGGCACCTCCTGGTCGGCCAGCCGGTCGAGCGGCGGCCAGATCCGGGCCGCGCGCCGCACGGCCAGGGCGGCGTCCACGCGCGCGCGGGGGCCGAACGCCGCGTCGGCCTCGCCTGCCCACAGGGTCGCCGCGTCGGCCACCAGCGTGGGGTCGGCGAGGCTGTGCACCTGGACGATCGCCGCGCCCGCGCTGCGCACCCCGTCGCCGCCGTCGAACAGGTCGTACGCCGACAGGTCCAGGCGGAGCGAGATCCGCACGCCGGCGTCCATGCCTGCGGCGACCTCCGCCGCCCAGTCGTGGGCGTCCGGCAGGTACTGCGGCTTGCGGTCCGCGAAGGGCTTGCCAGAGGCGTACGGCGCGGCCGGGGTGCGGGGCAGGGTGTCCGCGACCGCGTCGAGGAACGTGCGCATGAGCGCTTCCGGCTCGGGCAGCCGCAGCGGGCCGGACCCGGGCAGCGGGACGGCGTGGCCCTCGTAGGGCAGGGCCGCGGCGATCGCGCGCAGGTGGGCGACGTCGTCCGGGTCCAGGGGTCCCGCGCGCCAGGCGTCGTGCCCGGTGGCGGTCAGGCCGGGCAGCAGACGTCCGCGGGCGGTGAGCCGCAGCGCGTGCAGGGCGGCCGCGCCCCAGCAGGCCGTGGCGGGGTGGGCCGCGGGGTCGTGCCGGGCGCGCACCAGGTGCGGCAGCGCCTCGTCGAGCGGCAGCGACAGCGCGGGGGCGGTCCTGCGGCGGGCGCCCGCCCCGTGCCGTCGTACGACCGTGAGCTCCGTACGCCCGGAGGGGCCGTCCTCGGGCCATACCTCGCCGTCCGGGTCCCAGAAGGCGATGCGCCCGTCCCGCGGGAGGGGCGCGGGGAGGAAGACGGCGGCGAGCCGCACGGACACGGAGTCCGCCGCCCTGTCCGCCACCGCCACGTCGCTCATACGTCCTGTCACCTCCCGCCCGTCGGTCGCGTCAGACGTCTTCGACTCTAAGGGCGGGCTCTGACAATCGGCCCCGGCGACCGGACGGGCCCGCCGACCCGACGACCGAACAGGCCCGCCGACCCGACGACCGAACAGGCCCGCCGGTCAGGGAACCGTGCGGGAGACGACGTAGACCATCGGGAGCACCGGGTTGGACAGGTTCACGGCCACGTCCTGCGTCGGCGCGGGGTTCTTCTGCACGTGTCTGAGGCCCCACCACGGGCCGGTGCCCGTGAACGTCCAGCCGGTGATCTTCCGGTCACGGGCGCTGACGGTGATGTCGCCCTTCTTCAGGTCGCTCCGGTTGACGCCCATGGCGTCGAGGAAGGTGTCCAGCCCGGCTTGGGTGGTCCGGAACTGGACGTAGAGGCGGCTGGTCTTCCAGTTGTTCGTCTCGTAGTAGGCGACCCGGTCGGCCGGGTGCGGGATCGGCACCTGGTAGAGACGGCGCTGGACCTTCGACGGGTAGCCGGCGGTGAGGCCGGTCGCCGAGTACTTGGCCTCCTTGTCCTTGCCGCTGCTGCGGCTCTGGGCGGCGGAGATCACCAGGTAGCCGGCCGGGACACCGATGAGCAGCACGATGATCAGCAGGGTAAGGGCCCTGCGGCGGATCTTGTGGCGGCGGTCCTCGGCCGGACGGAGCGGCGGCTCGTCCGGGGGCGCCGCCTGACGTGGCAGCGACATCGTCACAGCGCCCCCCGCGCCGCGCGCCGGGCCTCCGCGTACCTCTCGTAGCGCTCGTACCGCTCGACCCGGCGCCGCTTGGCGCGCCGGAAGCGCCGGGCGACCAGCCGGGCGAGGTCGGCGGCGCCGACCATGCCGGCCTCGGGGCCGAGCTGGGCGCGGGTGATGCGGGCCTCGGGGCGGTAGCCGCGGCCGGTGAGGTGACGCTTGAAGGCGTCCCGCGCGGGGCCGATGAGCAGGTCGTCGGCCGCGGAGACGCCGCCGCCGATCACGAAGCAGGACGGGTCCAGGGCGGCGGCCAGGTTGGCGATGCCGACGCCGAGCCACTGGCCGATGTCCTGGAGCAGCTCGACGCACATGGCGTCGCCCTCGCGGGCCAGCTCGGTGATCAGCGGGCCGGTGATGTCGGAGATGTTGCCCTTGACGCGCTCGATGATCCCGTAGGCGACCGGGGAGTCGGCCGCGGCCAGTTCGCGCGCCTCCCGGACCAGGGCGTTGCCGGAGCTGTACTGCTCCCAGCAGCCGCGGTTGCCGCACGGGCAGCGGTGGCCGCCGGGCACGACCTGCATGTGTCCGAACTCACCCGCGACACCGAACTTGCCCCGCTTGACCTGCCCGTCCTCCAGGATCGCGCCGCCGATGCCGGTGCCGAGCGTGATCATGACGAGATAGTCCTCGCCGCGGCCGGCGCCGAAGCGCCACTCGGCCCAGGCGGCGGCGTTGGCGTCGTTGTCGACCAGCACCGGAACCGACAGCCGCTCGGAGAGGCGGTCGCGCAGCGGCTCGTTGCGCCAGGACAGGTGCGGCGCGAACAGAACGCGGTTGCGGTCGGCGTCGACCCAGCCGGCCGCGCCGATGCCGACCGCGTGCACGTCGTGCCGGTCGGACAGGTCCAGGACGAGCTCGACGATGGTGTCTTCGACGACCTTCGGGCTCTTGGACTTGTCCGGGGTCTCCGTGCGGAGCTTCTCCAGGATGTTGCCGTCGGCGTCGACGACGCCCGCCATCACCTTCGTGCCGCCGATGTCGATGCCGACCGTCGGCACGCGGGGTGCCGTCAGGTGCGAGCGGCGCTCCCGGGTGCCGACCGTGCGGAGTACGGGGGCGCGCCGGGAACCGATGGGGGCGGCGAGGTCGCGGTAGGTGCTCATCGGGCCCGATTCTGCCTCACGGTCGGTAAGGGCGCCGTACGGGGCACCACAGGGGGTGCCTGCTGTGTGCCGCGTGCAGGAACGTTCAGGCTGGTCGCGCCCACGCGGCCAAGCCGTACAGTCGCAGCCCCGCGCCCCTCAGGGGGCGCGTTTCTCAAGCTCGTGGCGGAGATCGTCCAGTTCGCTGCCGCCGGCCATCTGCCGGGTCAGCTCCTCCAGCGTGATCTCTTCCCGGGTGTGGCTGCCCACCATCGCGCCCCGCTTGAGCAGCACGAACCGGTCGCCCACCAGGTACGCGTGATGCGGGTTGTGGGTGATCAGGACAACGCCCAGGCCCTGGTCCCGTGCCGCGGCCACATACCTGAGCACCACGCCCGACTGCTTCACTCCCAGTGCCGCCGTCGGCTCGTCCAGGACCAGGACCTTCGCGCCGAAGTACACCGCCCGCGCGATCGCCACGCACTGCCGCTCGCCGCCCGAGAGCGTGCCGATCGGCTGGTCGACGTCGCGCAGGTCGATGCCCATCCGCAGGAGCTCGGCATGCGTCGTCCTCCGCATGAAGTCGACGTCCAGACGCTTGAACGGGCCGACGCCCCTGCGCGGCTCGGAGCCGAGGAAGAAGTTCCGCCACACCGGCATGAGGGGTACGACGGCGAGGTCCTGGTAGACCGTGGCGATGCCGCGGTCCAGGGCGTCGCGCGGGGACGACAGGCGGGTCTCCTCGCCCTCGATGCGCAGTGCGCCGGCGTCGTGCTGGTGCAGCCCCGCAATGATCTTGATCAGTGTCGACTTGCCCGCGCCGTTGTCGCCGAGGACACAGGTGATCTCCCCCGGGTGGACTTCCAGAAAGACGCCTTCGAGGGCGCGGACGGTGCCGTAGTGCTTGCTGACGTCGGACAGCTCCACGAGCGCCGTACGTGTCTGGGTCTGCGTCACTTGGTGGCCTCCACCCGCCTGCGGACCCAGGCGTTGAGCAGGGTCGCGAGGAGCAGCATCGCTCCGAGGAAGAACTTGAACCAGTCGGGGATCCACTCGGCGAAGACGATGCCCTTGCTGGTCATGCCGAAGAGGAACGCGCCGACCGCCGAGCCGACGGCGCTGCCGTAGCCGCCGGTGATCAGGCAGCCGCCGATGACGGCCGCGATGATGTAGATCAGCTCGTTGCCGACGCCCTCGCCGGACTGCACCGCGTCGTAGGAGAAGAGCAGGTGCTGGCCGGAGATCCAGGCGCCGAGGGCCACGCCCATGTACAGGCCGATCCTGGTCCTGGCGACGGGTACGCCGACCGCGCGGGCCGCGTCCTTGTTGCCGCCGACGGCGAAGATCCAGTTCCCCATGCGGGTGCGCAGCAGGATCCAGGAGGCGAGGGCGACCAGGCCGAACCACCACAGGATGGTGATCTTGAAGTCGACGCCGCCGACGGTCAGCGTGGAGGCGAAGACGGCGTGCGCGGTCGGGAAGCCGTCCATGTCGGCGATCGTCTTGGTGGAGACGGTGCCGTCGATCAGCTTGGTGAAGCCGAGATTCATGCCGGTGAGCATCAGGAAGGTGCCCAGCGTGACGATGAAGCTGGGCAGGCCCGTCCGTGTGAGCACGAAGCCGTTGAAGGCGCCGATCGCCAGGGTGACCAGCAGGGACACGCCCACGCCGACCCAGACGTTGGCGGTCATCTGGTAGCTGAACATCGACGAGACCAGCGCGGACGACGTCACCAGAACGCCGGCGGACAGGTCGAACTCGCCGCCGATCATCAGCAGAGCGACCGGGACCGCCATGATGCCGATCGTCGAGGCCGCGTACAGGACGGTGCTGAGGCTGGAGGCGCGCAGGAAGCCGTCCGCGGCGCACGCGAAGAAGAGGAAGACCGCGATCGCGCCGACGACCGAGCCCAGCTCGGGCCGGGAGAGCAGCTTCCGCAGCGGTGAGGCGTGCAGAATCCTTTCGTCAGCGGTCGCCTTCATCTCATCAGCGGTCGCGTTCATCGGGTGCCCCGCTTCGTGTACTCCTCCAGCGCGGCCGCCTGGTCCTTGGTGACGATCTGCGGGCCGGTGAGCACCGGCTTGCCGCCGCCGAGGACGTCGCCGTTGTACTTGTACAGCCACAGCAGGTCGACGGCCTGGTAGCCCTGGAGGTACGGCTGCTGGTCCACGGCGAAGCCGAGCGTGCCGTCCTTCAACTCGGCGGCGACTTTGGCATTGAGGTCGAAGGTGTCGATCTCGGCGTTGCTGCCCGCGTCCTGCCTGGCCTTCACGGCGGTGTCCGCATACGGCGCGCCGAGCGTGACGACCGCGTCGACGGACTTGTCCGCCTGGAGCTTCGCCTCCATCGCGGACTGCACGTCGGGCATGTTGGTGCCGTTGACGTAGAGGTTCTCCACCTTGCCGTGGAAGGTCTTCGCCACGCCGTCGCAGCGCTGCTCGTGGCCCACGTTGCCCTGCTCGTGCAGGACGCAGAGCGCCTTCTTCTTCCCGCGCTTGTTCAGCTCCTCCCCGACCGCCTCGCCCGCGACGGTCTCGTCCTGGCCGACGTGCGTGAGCGCGCCGAACGCCTTGGACTCGGCGGAGCCGGAGTTCACCGTGATCACCGGGATGCCGGCCTTCTCGGCGCGAGCCACGGCGGCCTTCAGGGCGTCGGGCTTGGCGAGCGTGACGATGATGCCGTCGACCTTCTTGTCGACCGCCGCGTCCACGAGCTGCGCCTGCTGCTGGGCCTCGGCGTCGTGCGAGTACAGGAAGTTGATGTTGTCCTTGACGGCGGCCTGCTTGGCGCCGCTCTGCACGATGTCCCAGAAGGTGTCGCCGTCACCGGAGTGGGTGATCATCGCGAAGGTCCAGCGGGGGGTGTTCACCGCGGCCCTCCCCTGGGCCGCCGCAGCCTTGCGGGCGTCCTCCGCGCGTTTGCCACCAGTGCTGCTGCACCCGGCGAGGGACACCGACAGTGCCCCTGCCAGCGCGATGCCTACCCAGGTTGGAAACCGTGCCACGAGGCCATGCCCTTCTCGCTGTGTTCGACGTACGCAAGGGGCCGATGACGATCTCACCAGCCCCAAACGTCGCATTATCGAACGCAGGGATCACGGGTCCCGTCGCCGGGGAGCAGGGTTCGGTCACATTGTCCGGACATTGCGACGATCGCGGGACGTCCCTGGGACGCGTCAGCGGCGCGCCTGGAAGGGCGGCGGGCATCGGGAAGACGTCAGCGGCGCACCTGGAAGGCGTCAGCAGGCATCGGGTGCCGTCAGCGACGCACCTGGAAGGCGTCCTGCGGACATCGGGAAGGCGTCAGGGACGCATCAGGGGCGTACGAGCAGCTGGAACTCGAAGGAGTAGCGGGACGGCCGGTAGGTGTGCGTGCCGAACTCGACCGCGCGGCCGGTGTCGTCGAAGGTGGTGCGCTGCATGGTGAGCAGCGGCGCGTCCTCCGCCTCGCCGAGCCGCTCGGCCTCGGCGGGGGTGGCGGCACGCGCGCCGATGGACTGGCGCGCGCTGTGCAGCGTGATCCCGGCGGAGCGCATCAGGCGGTACAGGCCGGTGACCTCCAGCTGCCCGGTGTCCAGGTCGAGCAGGCCGGGCGGCAGGTAGTTGATCAGGTACGCCATCGGCTCGCCGTGCGCGAGCCGCAGCCGCTCGATCCGGTGCACGTCGCTGTCCTCGGCCACACCGAGGGCGGCCGCGACCTCGGCGGATGCCAGCACGACCGTGTTCACCAGGACCTTCGTCGCCGGACGCTGTCCTGCCGCCTCCAAGTCGTCGTAGAGGCTGCTGAGTTCCAGCGGGCGCTTGACCTGGCTGTGCACGACCTGCGTGCCCACGCCACGGCGGCGGACGAGGAGGCCCTTGTCGACGAGGGACTGGATGGCCTGGCGGACGGTGGGCCGGGACAGGCCGAGCCGTGCGGCGAGCTCGATCTCGTTGCCCAGCAGGCTGCCGGGGGTGAGCGACCCGTGCTCGATCGCGGCCTCGAGCTGCTGGGACAGCTGGAAGTACAACGGCACCGGGGAGCTGCGGTCCACGCTGAGCTCGAGCGGCACGGTCGGGTCCACTTCTGGTTTCGGCACGGCCCGAGCGTAGCTCCGTGGCCGGTTGACGGGAAGTTGTGTAGTTCGATTGTCCGGACATACGCATTGACAGCGCCCGGGGTCGGCCCTCACTTTGATTCCATGCGCATCGGGATCATCGGGACGGGCCGCATCGGCACCATTCATGCGAACACGCTCAGCCGTCATCGCGAGGTCGGGTCCCTGATCCTCACGGACACGGATCCGGCGCGGGCGCAGGAGCTCGCGCACCGGCTCGGCGAGACGGCGGCGCCGGGGGTGGACGAGATCTTCAAGTGGGGCGTGGACGCCGTGGTGATCACGACGGCGACGTCGGCGCACGCCGAACTGATCGGTCGGGCAGCACGCTCCGGACTCCCGGTGTTCTGCGAGAAGCCGATCGCACTGGACCTGCCGGGCACGCTGCACGCGCTCGCCGAGGTCGAGGCCGCCGGAACGATCCTCCAGATGGGCTTCCAGCGCCGCTTCGACGCGGGCTACACCGGCGCGCGCGCGGCGGTGCGGTCGGGACGTCTCGGGCGACTGCACACCGTCCGCGCGCTGACCTCCGACCAGGCGCCGCCCCGGGCCGCGTATCTGCCGCTGTCCGGCGGCCTGTTCCGGGACACGCTGATCCACGACTTCGACATCCTGCGCTGGGTGACGGGGCACGAGGTCGTCGACGTCTACGCGACCGGGTCCGACGCCGGGCCCGCGATGCTCCGGGAGGCCGGCGACGTCGACACCGGCGCGGCCGTGCTCACCCTGGACGACGGCACCCTCGCCACGGCGACGGCGACCCGGCTGAACGGCGCGGGCTACGACGTCCGCATGGAGCTGGCCGGGGAGCTGGACCAGATCGTGGTCGGCCTCGACGACCGCACGCCGATCGCGTCCACCGAGCCGACGGGGCCGCCGGCCGCGGACAAGCCGTGGACCGGGTTCCTGGAACGCTTCGGCCCCGCGTACGAGGCCGAGCTGTCCGCCTTCATCGAGGTCGTGTGCGGCGAGCGGCCCAACCCGTGCGACGGGCGCGAGGCCCTGCAGGCCCTGCGCATCGCCGAGGCCTGCGAACTGTCCCGGCGCGAGCGCCGCCCGGTCGGCCTCGCGGAGATCCCGGGCGGCACCGAGGCCTTGTTCAGGTGAGCGGCCGGCCCGGTGGCCCCGCTCCTCGGCTGTGATCCATGGGTCGGTCCCGCAGCCCGCTGTGATCCATAAGCCGGTCCTACAGCCGGCCGTGATCCATAAGCCGGTCCCGCGGCCGCCGGTGTCCTGCGGATGCACGCCGGTGCCGTCCCGCTGCACCCCGGCGCCCCTCCCGGCGGACACCGCTGCCCCACGGATGCACGCCGGTGCCGTTGCGAGGAAGCCGGTGCCGTTCCAGCGGGCGCCGCTGTCCTACCACCGCACCGGCAGGCTCCGCCTCCCCCGCATCAGCATCCCAGGCAGCCACGGGCCGGGCGGACCGTCGAGGGCCAGGCCGGGGGCGCGCTGCAACAGGGTCCGTATCGCCGTGCGCGCTTCCAGGCGGGCCAGGGGTGCGCCCAGGCAGTAGTGGATGCCGTGGCCGAAGGCGAGGTGGCCGCGGGCGTCGCGCTGGATGTCGAAGCGGTCCGGCGCGGGGTAACGGCTGCTGTTTCGGTCGGCCGCGGTGAGGCCGATCATCACCGGCTCGCCCTGTTGGATGGCGGTGCCGGCGATCTCCACGGGCCCGGCGGCGTACCGGTACGTGGCGTTCTCCACCGGGCCCTCGTGGCGCAGCATCTCCTCGACCGCTCTGTCGACGAGGCCGAAGTCTGCGCGCAGCGCGGCGAGTTGGTCCGGGTGCGTGAGCAGGGCGTGCACACCGTTGGTGATGAGGTTGACCGTGGTCTCGTGGCCCGCGACGAGCAGCAGGAAGGCCATGCCGCGCAGCTCGTTGCCGGAGAGCCGGTCGCCGTCCTCGGCGGTCGTGCGGATCAGGGCGCTGAGCAGGTCGTCGGCCGGTCCGGCGCAGCGCTTGTCCTCGATCAGCTCGGTGAGGTACGCGCCGAGCCGGTCGAAGGCGTGCTGCTCGCTCTCCCCGCTGGTGGGCGCGACCACCTCGGTCGACATCTCCCGGAACGCGGCCCGGTCGATCTCGGGCACGCCGAGCAGCTCGCAGATGACGGTGATGGGCAACGGATAGGCGAACGCCGCCACAAGGTCGGCGCGGCCGCGCGGCAGCATCGCGTCGAGCAGCTCGTCGGTGATCTCCTGGATCCGCGGCCGCAACGCCTCGACGCGGCGCGCGGTGAACGCCCGGGAAACCAGCGAGCGCAGCCGGGTGTGCTGCGGCGGGTCGGCGATCAGCAGGTGCTTGCCGATCACCCGCTCCTCGAGGAGCGTCACGCCGACCCTGCCGACGTCCTTGGCCAGCCGTGGGTCGGCCAGCGCGGCGCGCGCCTCTTCGTACCCGACGACGAGCCAGGTGTCGTATCCCTCGGGCAGGGGCAGCCGCACCCGGTGCACCGGGCCGAGCGCGCGCAGTTCGGCGTAGACGGGGTGCGGGTCCGCGCGGAACCCCTCCCCGTACTCCCTGAGATCGATCACGTCCGCCATCGCCCCTCCCCTCCCCTCCCGGAGCACGAAAGGCTCCCCGTAACCGGACAACGCGTGACCGATCCGGGAAGTGCCGCTACAGCGCGTCCTCTTCGAGGAGTCCCGCGTCGTAGGCGAGCAGGGCGATCTGCACGCGGTTGTTGAGGGCGAGCTTGGCAAGGATGCGGGAGACGTGGGTCTTGACGGTGGCGACGCTCATGAACAGCTCCGCGGCTATCTGCGCGTTGGCCAGGCCCCGGCCGACGCGGACGGGGACCTCGCGTTCGCGGTCGTTGAGGGCGGCGATGCGCTCCCGCGCGCGGGCGCGCCGGGTGTCGGCGGCGGTGCCGGCCGCGTGCTGCATCAACTGGCGGGTGACGGTGGGCGACAGCACGGGGTCGCGGCCGCGACCCGGCGCACCGCCTCGACGATCTCGGCGGGCGGGGTGTCCTTGAGGACGAACCCGGCTGCGCCCGCGCGCAGGGCCCGCAGCACCTGCTCGTCGGCGTGGAAGGTGGTGAGCACGAGGACCTGCGGTGCCTCCGTGCGTCCGCGCAGCCGCTCCGTCGCCGTCAGGCCGTCCATTCCCGGCATCCGGACGTCCATGAGGACGACGTCCGGCCGGGTGCGGTCGACCAGGGGTTCCACCTCGCTGCCGTCGGCCGCCTCGCCGACGATCTCGATGTCGTCGGCGCCGCCCATCATGAAACGCAGACCGGCTCTCACCAGCGGGTCGTCGTCGACGAGGAGCAGTCGGATCGCGGTCATGGGGTACACCCAACCAAATCGCCGACGCACGGGCCACACCGACCGCCACGTCCCACGCGGACGCGACGACCTGGCCACGCCCCCGCTGCCCCCGCCACGCTGACCACGCCCACGCGACACGGCCCCGGCCTCGGGCGGCGCGCGCCCGGACCCCTCCGGTGGAAAACTGGTCATTCATGCGTGCCGCGTATGTCGAACGGCTGGGCCCGCCCGACCTCATCCGCTGGGGTGAGCTGCCCGCTCCCGAGCCGGGGCCCGGCGAGGTGCTGGTGGACGTGCTGGCCACCACGGTCAATCCGGTGGACACATTCGTGCGTTCGGGACTGTTCCGTACGCCGCTTCGGTTCCCGTTCGTCATCGGTCGCGACCTGGTGGGCACGGTCGCGGCCCCGGGGTCCGGCTTCGCCGTGGGCGAGACGGTCTGGTGCAACAGCCTCGGGCACGGCGGGCGGCAGGGAGCGGCCGCCGAGCAGGCCGCGGTGCCGGCGGACCGCCTCTACCGGCTGCCGCCGGGAGTACCTCCGGATGAGGTGGTGGCCGTGCTCCATCCCGCCGCCACCGCCCACCTGGCCCTCTTCACGCACGGCGGCCTGCGCCCGGGCGAGACGGTCCTGGTCGGCGGGGCGGCCGGCAACGTGGGCGGT
Organism: Streptomyces sp. NPDC005202; assembly: GCF_040608235.1. NCBI lineage: Bacteria > Bacillati > Actinomycetota > Actinomycetes > Kitasatosporales > Streptomycetaceae > Streptomyces > Streptomyces sp. NPDC005202. The sequence continues at coordinate 252,118 of NZ_JBEXHW010000002.1, forward strand.
GCGCTGGTGGAGCTCGCGGCGCGGGCGGGCGCGCGGGTGCTCGCGACGGCCGCGCCGCGCGAGCACGCCCACGTCCGGTCCCTGGGTGCGGCGGAGGTCGTGGACTACCGAGCCCCCGACCTTGCGGCGCGACTGGCGGCGCTCGCTCCGTCCGGAGTCGACGTCCACGTCGACACCTCCGGCCACAACGACCTCAGGTCCGCGGTCGGCCTTCTCGCCCACCGCGGTCGCGTCGTCCTCCTGGCCGGTGCCCGGGACGAGCCGACCCTGCCGGTCGGCCCGCTGTACATGAAGGACGGTTCCCTGCGCGGCTTCGCCATCTCCCACGCGACGGCCGCGGAACTGGCCGAGGCGGCCGAAAGGATCAACGAACTGCTGGCGGCCGGTGCGCTGCGCCCGCGTGCGGTGGAATACCACCCCCTGAGCGCGGCGGCGGAGATGCACCGACGCATGGAACAGGGGGAACTGCACGGGCGGCGGGTGGTCCTGCGCATCTGACGGGACTCCTGCGCAGCGAAGCGCGGGGGCACCCCCGCCACCGTAGATCACCTACGTCAGCCTGGAACCGCATATCGCCGGTCGCAGCCCTCGCCGTCGATCACCTACGTCAACCCGACACCGCATATCGCCGGTCGTTCCAGCCGTCGATCACCTACGTCAACCCGGCACCGCGTCTCGCCGGTCGCCCCCGCCCTGCCCTCACGGCAGCCACCCCCGCACCTCGAAGCCCCCGTCCCCCGTCGGCCCGTGTTCCAGGCTGCCGCCAGCCAGGGTCGCCCGTTCCGTCAGGCCGATCAGGCCCTGGCCGGAGCCGGGGACGTGCGGGACCTCGCCTTCGGGGGCCGGGTTGCGCACGGAGACGACGAGGCCCTCGCCCGGGGCGCCGGCGAGGGTCACGGTGACCTCCGTGCCGGGGGCGTGCTTGCGGGCGTTGGTCAGGCCCTCCTGGACGATGCGGTAGGCGGTGCGGCCGACGGAGGCGGGGACGGCGGCAGGGTCGGTGACGCGGTGGGCCAGGGTGACCTTCATGCCGGCCTCGCGGGACTCGGCGACCAGGGCGTCCAGCGCGGCCAGCGTGGGCTGGGGGCGCCCCACGTCATCGGGTTCGCCCGCCCGCAGCACGCCGATGATCTCCCGCAGGTCCTGCAGGGCCTCGTGCGCGCTCTCCCGGATGACCCCGGCCGCCCGTGCGATCTCCTCACGGGGTGCGTCCGGCCGGAACTCCAGCGCGCCCGCGTGCACACTCAGCAGCGTCAGCCGGTGCGCGAGGACGTCGTGCATCTCCCGGGCGATGGCCTCGCGGGCGAGCCGCTGCGCCTGTTCGGCCCGCAGCCGCGCCTCCGTCTCGGCGCGCCGGGCCCGGTCGCGCAGGCTCAGCATGAGCTGTCGCTTGGACCGTACGAACATCCCCCAGCCGATGATCGAGAGGGTCAGCACCGCGGCGAAGACCACGATGCCCGGATAGGACAGCTCGGGATCCGGGCGGAGCCAGTAGAGGACCGGGACCAGCGCGAGGGTGGCGCCGCCGACCCAGGCCACGTAACGGAACGGCCGGTGCACGGCGAGGGTGAACAGGGCGACGGCGCCGGCGCCGCCCGACGTGCTCGAGAGCAAGCCGACGGGGATCATGGCGACGGCCAGCCCGAGGGGCCAGCGGCGGCGCAGCCAGACCGCGGCGCAGGCGAGCACGCCGAGCAGCTGGTCGACGACGGCGAGGGCGTGCGGCGTGTGCGGGTCGTGGCTCAGGGCGTCTCCGGCGGCCAGACCGACGGCGAGGGCGAGGAGGAAGCAGGAGAGGTCGACGACCCAGTCCCGCGCGGTGCGCCTCGACCGTCCCGACCGCCCCGCGTCGGGGTCGAGTTTGTCGGCCACGGCGGACGGCAGCAGCCACCGCCGCCCCGCGCACACCGAAGGCACCTGCGTCGTTCCGTCACCCCTCACGGTCGACAAATCTATGCAGTGGCGGCGCCCGTCACCCCACCGCGTGGCAGATGGGCGACCAAAGTCGCAGTGGAGTGGACTTTCGGCGCACCGCCCCGCCGTGACCGCAGACTTCCGGCGGCCACGGCTCGCCCCGCGGCCGATGCGTGTGGGGGGTCCGCGGGGCGAGGGTCGTGGCCATGAAGCAGGTACTGGAAGTACTCGGATTCGTCGCCCTGGTGCAGGGCGTGCTGGGCCTGGTGCACGAGTTCACCCACTGGCACGTGGGCCTCGTGCAGCGGCTGGACTTCCTCGACGGCTACGGGATCTACGCGAGCGCCGCCCTGATCGTGCTGGCGTGCGCGCTGTTCGCCGCCGCCAAGAGCCGGAGGTCCGGATGAGCGCGGACCGGGCCTCCGGCGGGTCGCACCGTTCCCTCGGCGGCTGGCGCCGATGGGCTCAGCAGCCGAAGTCGATCAGGTCGAACGTGGCGTAGTGGTCCGAGGTGTAGTAGTCCTCCTCGTACTCCTCACCGGTGACGATGCGCCGGGCTCCGCGTGTGGGGGAGCCGGGCGTGATGACCGTGTACTCGTGGTAGTAGCCGGACGGCTGCTTGGGCAGGACACCTTCCCGGTTCGAGAAGACGGTGCCGTCCTGCGAGTACGGGAAGGGCCCACCCTGGTCGATCAGGTCGAGCGTGTCGTGCGCCTGGGAGGGCAGGTCGCTGTAGCAGATGCTGCCGACCGAGGTCGCGGCGGCGTCCGCCGTGCCGGCGGAGACGGTGCCGCCCACGAGCAGGGCGGACAGAAGAGCGGCTGCGGCGCCGATCCGAGTGGCGCGTGGGGGGAATCTCATGGCGTCATGATGACGCGCGTAGACACTGGCATGTCAATGACAACTCCGCAGATTTTCCCGTCAAGTCCGATGAGTTTTCAGGAAGTTAACCTGCGCCCGGCTCCCTCGCGCCATCCCCACACGAACCGTCGGGGGGCGTGAGGGCGCGGGGCGCGGTGATCCCGGGCGCCCGAGACGGTGATCACGGGCGCGGGGCACGGTCATCTCGGGCGCGGGGCACGGTGATCTCTGGCGCCGGGCACGGTGATCTCTGGCTAGGAGTTGTCCGGCAGCTCGTACGAGCCGTACTGCGGGCGGCCCGCGAAGTCGTACGTCTGGATGGACACACCCGCGGCGGTGACGCGCCCGCCGGCGTGGGTGAAGGCGGTCGGGACGGCGCCCTCCTCGAACAGGCGGCGGCCGGCGCCGAGCACGACCGGGAACGTCAGCAGGTGGACGGTATCGACCAGGTCCTGCGCCAGCAGGGAGCGGCCGAGGGCGCCGCTGCCGTGGACCTGGAGTTCGCCGTCGGTGCGCTCCTTGAGAGCGGTGACCTGCTTGGCGAGGTCCCCGCCGATCACGGTGGTGCCCTGCCAGGCGGGGTCGGTCAGGCTCGAGGAGGCGACGTACTTCGGCAGGCCGTTCAGCCGGGAGGCGATCGGGTCGGCGGGGTCGGTCATCTTCGGCCAGTACGTGGCGAAGATGTCGTACGTGCGGCGGCCGAGGAGGAAGGCGCCGGCGCGGTCGAAGACCTCGGTCATGAACCGGCCGAAGTCCTCGTCGCCGTACGGAACGCTCCAGCCGCCCTGCTCGAAGCCGCCGCTGGGGTCCTCCTGGGGGCCGCCGGGTGCCTGGTAGACGCCGTCGAGGGTGACGAAGGTGGTGAGGACGAGCTTACCCATGGCGGGTGCCTTCTTTCCGGGGGTGGGGTCTGTGGTCATCAGCTCAGACCCCACCGGCCCCCGCAACTCATCGCCCGGCCGGCGGGCTCACCCGACGTACGTCGAGAACAGTCCGCCCGTCGGTCCCTGCTTGTCGCCGCCCTGGGCCTTCTTCAGGGCGTTGGCGAGGCTCTCGATGGTGAGGGACTGCAGGATGACGCGGCCGTTGCCCTCGAGGGTGGCCAGCGACAGGCCCTCGCCGCCGAAGACGGCGTTCATGATCCCCTGGCGGTTGAGGCCGCCGACGCGCTGGACGCCGTACTGGATGCCCTCCTCGAAGGCGACGACGCAGCCTGTGTCGACCTCGATGCGGCCGCCGAAGTCGGCGGGGTTGACGTCGATGAAGTTGCCGGCACCCGCGATGATCACCGTGCCGTACCCGGTGAACTTCTCCAGGATGAAGCCTTCGCCGCCGCTCACGCCGGTGCGGCCGCCCTGGAAGGCGATGCCGAAGTCGACGGTGGACTCGGCGGCGACGAAGGCGTCCTTCTCCGCGAACCACGCGCGCGTGCCGTCCAGTTCGAGCGCGCGCATCTCGCCGGGCAGCACGCCCGCGAAACCGACGGTGCCCTGGCTGCCCTGGGCGGTGAAGTACTGGAACGCCAGCGACTCGCCCGCCAGGACGCGCTGGCCGACCTGCATGGCCGTGCCCATGGCCTGGCGCAGCAGGCCGCCCATGCCGCCGCCCCCGCCGCCCTGGGCCTGCTGTCCGCCGTTCGACGGGCCGGACAGGCGGGTCTCCATGGTCACGTTCGTCGTCTTGAAGAGGAACTTCCCGGCCTCGCAGTACACGGTCTGGCCGGGCTGCAGGTTGACGACCGCCATCTGCATGGCGTTGCCGACGATTTCTTGCTGAAGAGTCACGACGGGAGAACGCGGGAAGTGGAGGGAAGAGTTCCGGCCGCCCGACGTCGACGTCCGTTCGCCGCCGGTGCCTCGGGGCGGCGGCCGCTGGGATGGACGCATGACTTCTGACCCTACTTCTCGAGGAACCCTCGATGGCAAGGCCGCCCTGGTGACTGGCGGCAGCCGCGGCATCGGCGCGGCGACGGCGGTGCGGCTCGCCCGGGAGGGCGCGGACGTGGCCGTCACCTATGTGCGCGGCAAGGAGGCGGCCGAGGACGTCGTGCGGGCCGTGGAGGCGCTGGGGCGGCGAGCGGTGGCCCTGCGTGCGGACTCCGCGGACGCGGAGGAGGCGGCGGGGGCCGTGCGGCGTGCGGCGGAGGCCCTCGGCGGCCTCGACGTGCTGGTGAACAACGTGGGCGTCGGACTGCTCGGCCCGCTGGAGACCCTGTCGCTCGCCGACGTCGACCACGTCCTCGCCGTGAACGTGCGCGGTGTGTTCCCGGCCTCCCAGGCGGCCGCCGCGCGCATGGCCGACGGCGGCCGGATCGTCACCATCGGCACCTGTATGACGCAGCGCGTGCCGGGTCCCGGCGGCACTCTCTACGCGACCGGCAAGTCGGCCCTGATCGGCCTGACGAAAGCGCTCGCGCGGGAACTGGGCCCGCGCGGGATCACGGCGAACATCGTCCACCCTGGGCCGACCGGCACCGACATGAACCCGGCCGAAGGCCCGTATGCGGCGGATCAGGCGGCGATGACCGCCCTCGGCCGCTTCGGCACGGCCGCCGAGGTGGCGTCGGCGGTGGCGTATCTCGCGGGCCCGGAGGTCGCCTGTGTCACGGGCGCCGAGTTCGCGGGGGACGGCGGGCACGCCGCCTGAAACGGGCGGGGCGGGCACGCCGCGTGAACGGGCGGGGCGGACCGCCGCCTGAAACGGGCGGGGCGGGCACGCCGCCTGAAGGGGGCGTGGGGCGCACCGGTGCTGTCCGGCCGGTGCGCCCCACGGGCCTCACGGGTCGGGTCGGGACGGGAGGTCAGCCGCCCAGCGCCTGGTGGCGGGCCGCCAGGCGTGCCGCGCCCTCGTCCGTCAGGGAGCCGAACAGGCGCAGACGGGAGATGCCTCCGTCCGGGAAGATGTCCACGCGCGCGTGCGTACCGACAGCGGGGGTCGGCAGGACGAAGCGGTGGTTGGTGTCGGGCTGGAGGCGGGTACGCGGGAGGATCTCCGTCCACGCGCCGTCCTCGCCGTCCTTCACCGAGACCGAGGCCCAGCCGGCGCTGTTGCCCTTGAGGTAGGCGGTGTCGATCTCGATCGCGCGGATCCGGGACCGCTCAACCAGCCGGTAGCGGATCCAGTCGTTGCCCCGGTCGCGGCGGCGCCGGGTCTCCCAGCCGTCGTCCATCTTGCGGGAGCGGCCCGGCTGGATGGTGTTGGTGGCCGGCGAGTAGAAGAGGTTGGAGGCGTCCTCGACCCGGCCGCCGTTCTCCAGGGCGACCACGTCGAAGGTGCCGAGTACCTCCAGCCACTTCGGGTCGGGGACGACCTCGCCGTACACGCGCAGGCGCGCGATGCCCCCGTCGGGGTGCTGGTTGACGCGCAGGTGCGTGAAGCGCTGCTCGACGTTCACCTCGAAGCCGTTGGCCGCGTGGCCGCCGACGGGGGTGCGCGGAACCAGCGTCGTCCACTTCACGTCGTCGGCGAGGAGTTCCTCCGGCGAGGGGGAGCCCGGCACGGAGGTGGCCTCGATCGACACCGCCTGCGGGTAGTTGCCGCGGAAGTGGGCGGTGTCGACCACGATGCCGCGGACGACGCCCGGCGCGCCGAGCCGGATCAGCGCCCAGTCGTGGTCCTCCGCGGTCGGCCAGGGATGCTCCGCCGAGGTGCCGCGGCGGCGCCGGGTCTCCCAGCCGTCCATGACCTTGCCCTTGTGCCCGAAGTGCTCGGGGTCGAACTCGGCGCGCTCGGGCACCAGCAGGTTCTCGCGCTGGGCGAAGAACTCGTCGTTGGCGGCGATGACACCGGCGCCGAGCTGCCGGTCGGCGAGGTTGGCGTGGTGGGTGAAGGGGAAGTCGGCGGTGCGGTAGTCCGCGTACGGGTCGCCGCCTCCGTAGGGGTTCGCGTCGCCGGTGAAGCCGGCGAAACCGGATTGATGCTGCGCCGTCACGGTGATCAGGTCTTCCTCTCGGGGTCGGCCGCTGCGGGTGGGGGCGGAAGTCAGTGGGGCCTGGTGAGCAGCCGCCCCTTCGGCTCGGTGAACTCGCCGTCCGCCACGATGCGTTCGCCGCGCAGCCAGGTGGACTTCACCACGCCGTACAGGGTCCTGCCCGCGTACGCCGTGACGCGGTTGCGGTGCTGGAGGGCGGCCGGGTCCACGGTGAACGTCTCGTCGGGCGCGAGAACGGCGAAGTCGGCGTCGCGGCCCGCCTCGATGGCGCCCTTCTGCCCCAGACCGACCAGCTCGGCCGTCCGCGTGGACATCCAGCGCACCACGTCCTCCAGCCCGTGTCCGCGTCTGCGCGCCTGAGTCCACACCGCCGACAGGCTCAGCTGCAGTCCCGAGATGCCGCCCCAGGCGGTGGCGAAGTCGTCCGTCTTCAGGTCGGCCGTGGACGGCGAGTGGTCGGTGACCACGCAGTCGATCGTGCCGTCCGCCAGCGCCTGCCACAGCAGGTTTTGGTTGGCGGACTCGCGGATGGGTGGGCAGCACTTGAACTCGCTGGCGCCGTCCGGGACTTCCTCGGCGGTCAGGGTCAGGTAGTGCGGGCAGGTCTCCACCGTCAGGCGCACGCCCTCGGCCTTGGCCGCGGCGATCAGCGGCAGCGCGTCGCTGGAGGACAGGTGGAGCACGTGCACGCGCGCGTGGAGGCGCTTCGCCTGCGTGATGAGGTTCGCGATCGCCGTGTCCTCGGCGTCGCGCGGGCGGGAGGCGAGGAAGTCGGCGTACTTGGGGCCGCCGTGCTGCGGGGCGGCGGCGAGGTGGTGCGGGTCCTCGGCGTGCACGATCAGCAGACCGCCGAAGGAGGCGATCTCGGCCAGCGACTGGGCGAGCCCGTCCTGGGTGAGGTGCGGGAACTCGTCCACGCCCGAGGGCGACAGGAAGGCCTTGAAGCCGAAGACGCCGGCGTCGTGCAGCGGGCGCAGGTCCTTGACGTTGTCGGGCAGGGCACCGCCCCAGAAGCCGACGTCGATGTGGGCCTTGTCGCGGGCCACCTCCTGCTTCGTACGGAGGTTCTCGACCGTCGTGGTCGGCGGGAGCGAGTTGAGCGGCATGTCGACGAGGGTGGTGATGCCGCCGGCCGCCGCCGCGCGCGTGGCGGTCCAGAAGCCCTCCCACTCGGTGCGGCCGGGGTCGTTGACGTGCACGTGGGTGTCGACCAGGCCGGGCAGCAGGACGTCGTCGCCGAAGTCCTCCAGCCGGGCCCCGGGCGGTGTCTGCGCGCCGTAGGGCAGTACGGCCGTGATCCTGCCGTCGGCGACCGCGACCGACGCGGCGCGCATCCCCTCGGGCGTGATGACGCGCGTCGAGCGCAGCACCAGTTCAGCGTCGGTCACCCGGACCCCTCTCTCAGCCGCCGGTTTTACTTCCGGGAAACGGGATTTACGTCCACGTAACGGACTTCAACGTTCTGTTGAAGGAGTCTTCACTCCCACTCCCGCCCCGTCAAGGGGCACACTTCTCCCCAGCGCTTCCGGCACGGCCACTCTGGACGTTTCCACAAAGCGGAATTAGAATTCCAGCAAGCAGAACGTAGTTCCGCACAAGCTGGGAGTCAACTGGCTCCCGGGTAGGCTTTGGCCCTTCCTGCCAGCCCTGAAAGGAACGTGCCGTGCCGACGTCCAGCGCCAGCACTACCGACTCCGCCAAGTCCTCCGCCGGCGGTGGGGTCCAGTCCCTCGAGCGCGCCTTCGACCTGCTCGAGCGGATGGCGGACGCGGGCGGCGAGGTCGGCCTGAGCGAGCTGTCCGCGAGCAGCGGACTGCCGCTGCCCACCATCCACCGCCTGATGCGCACGCTCGTGGCCTGCGGCTACGTCCGCCAGCAGCCCAACCGGCGGTACGCGCTCGGCCCGCGCCTGATCCGCCTCGGCGAGTCGGCTTCCCGGCTGCTCGGCACCTGGGCCCGCCCGTACCTCGCCCGCCTCGTGGAAGAGACCGGCGAGACGGCGAACATGGCGCTGCTTGACGGCGACGAGATCGTGTACGTGGCACAGGTGCCGTCCAAGCACTCGATGCGCATGTTCACCGAGGTCGGCCGGCGCGTTCTGCCGCACTCCACGGGCGTGGGCAAGGCGCTGCTCGCCCACACCCCGGACGACGAGGTGCGCGCCCTGCTGGCCCGCACCGGCATGCCCGCCGCCACGGAGAAGACGATCACCACGCCCGAGGGCTTCCTCGCGGCGCTGGAGGACGTGCGCCGGCTCGGATACGCGCTCGACGACAACGAGCAGGAGATGGGGGTCCGCTGCCTCGCGGTCTCCGTACCCGACTCCCCCACCGCCGCCGCGATCTCCATCTCGGGCCCGGCGGGCCGGGTCACGGAGGCGGCGACGGAGAAGATCGTCCCGGTACTGCAGCAGGTGGCGAGGGAACTGTCGGAGGCGCTGGCGAGCTCGGGGGCCTGACCCACCTCCGGCCGGTCGGACCAGGACGATCAGACCCGGGCGGTCAGACCCGGGCGGTCGGACGAGGGCAGTCAGCCGTCCCGTCCCTCATCCCCCGTACCGCGTCCGCCTCGTCGAGGTGAGCGCGGTCGTGCGTGACGAGGACGGTCACCGTGCGACGCTCCCGGGTGAGCCGGACCAGCAGGTCGAGGACGGCCGCGTCGCGCTCGGGGTCGAGGGCGCTGGTCGGCTCGTCGACCAGGAGGACGGGCGGCTCGCAGCCCGTGCCCCGACGGCCTGCCGACGGCGCCTGACCGACGGCCCGTGACCCGACGGCCCCGCGCCCCCACAGTCTGCCGACAGCCCGTGACCCACGGCCCGTGACCCGACGGCCCCGCGCCCCCACAGTCTGCCGACAGCCCGTGACCCACGGCCCGTGACCCGACGGCCCCGCGCCCCCACAGTCTGCCG
>NZ_JBEXHW010000002.1:261827-292237 GCF_040608235.1 Streptomyces sp. NPDC005202
GCCGACAGCCCGTGACCCACGGCCCGTGACCCGACGGCCCGTCAACCGCGCGGCGGCTCCACGAACAGGTCCACCGCGGCGCGGACGCCCGACAGGCCCCGTGCCAGGGCGCTGACGGAGCCGATCGCGCCCGCGATCAGCAGCAGGGAGCGGCGCAGGCGCGGGATCTCGGGGATGCCGTGGGCCGTCATCGCGGCGAGAGCGCCGAGTTCGTCCTCGGCGATGGCCCGGTCTGGGAACTCCGCGGGGTGGGCGGCGAGTTCGCGGCGCAGCCGGGACACGGCGGTGCGCAGCTCCGTCACCCTCGGGTCCTCTTCGCGGCCGGTCACCGGCCTCTGCCCCAAACTCCGCAACACAGCCCTCCCCCTCGCACGCCCTTGTGCGCAACCTCCGTCGTCCCGCCGGGCACCCCTGTGGGACGGGCCGGGCGCCGGGGGACGCGGGCCAGTAAACGCCACCCGGTGCGGGATGCGCCACCGTGTGGACCGAAATTCAGTCCTCGGCGCACCCCGCGGTCGACGGTCCGTCAGGTATGCAGGACGCATGACACACACACAGGACGAGGTCGCCGGGCTGGTGCTGGCCGCCGGCGGCGGGCGGCGCCTCGGCGGCCGGCCCAAGGCGCTGCTCGCACACCGGGGACGGCCGCTCGTGGAGCACGCGGTCGGGGTGCTGCGGGCGGCCGGGTGCGAGCGGGTCCACGTGGTCCTCGGGGCGCAGGCCGACGTCGTACGGGAGCGGGCTGACCTGTCCGGCTGCGTACTCGTGGACAACCCGGACTGGGAGCAGGGCATGGGCACCTCACTGCGGGCCGGGCTCGACTCGCTCGTCGGGACGGGAGCGCGGGCGGCGCTGGTCTCCCTCGTCGACCAGCCGGGCATCGGAGCCGAGGCGGTGACCCGGGTGCGCGCCGCGTACCGGGACGAGGCGTCGCTGGTCTCGGCGGCATACAACGGCGTGCGCGGTCACCCCGTCCTCTTCGGCGCGGCCCACTGGGCGGGCATCGCGGCGACGGCGACCGGCGACCGGGGGGCGCGCGCCTATCTGAAGGCGCACGAAGGGGCGATCACCCTCGTCGAGTGCGGTGACGTGGCGCAGGCGTACGACATCGACACGGAAGCCGACCTGGGACACCTTGAGTGAGCGGCGTGGCACCGGGCGCCACCTTGCCTCGACTCAGAGAATCTCGACATCAACAAACCATTGAACTTCCACTATGAGGAAACTAGTATCCACTGCTCAGTAGCGCCCGACCTTCCCCACGCTCGGCTCCGCTCGCGCGGGGGCACCCCCATCGCGGGCGCCCAGTGCCCCATTCGTCCCCCTTGGCACCCAGTGCCAAGGCATGGTGGCGATGAACGTGGTTCGCTGAAGAAGCTCCCCCGAAGGAAGTGACAGCTCATGTCCGCACCAGCGCCGTCCCCGCTGGCCATCGTCGACGCCGAGCCCCTGCCCCGGCAGGAGGAGGTGCTCTCCGACGCGGCGCTCGCCTTCGTGGCCGAGCTGCACCGGCGGTTCACGCCGCGCCGCGACGAGCTCCTCGCCCGCCGTGCCGAGCGCCGCGCCGAGATCGCCCGCACCTCCACCCTCGACTTCCTGCCTCAGACGGCCGCCATCCGCGCGGACGACTCCTGGAAGGTGGCCCCGGCCCCGCCCGCGCTGGAGGACCGCCGGGTCGAGATCACCGGTCCCACCGACCGCAAAATGACCATCAACGCGCTCAACTCGGGCGCGAAGGTCTGGCTCGCCGACTTCGAGGACGCCTCGTCCCCGACCTGGGAGAACGTTGTCCTCGGCCAGCTCAACCTGATCGACGCCTACACCCGCAGCATCGACTTCACGGACCCGGCGTCCGGCAAGTCCTACGCCCTGCGCCCGAACGAGGAGCTGGCGACGGTCGTCATGCGCCCGCGCGGCTGGCACCTGAACGAGCGGCACCTCGTCGACGAGCACGGCACCCGGGTCCCCGGCGCCCTCGTCGACTTCGGCCTGTACTTCTTCCACAACGCCCAGCGCCTGCTCGACCTCGGCAAGGGCCCGTACTTCTACCTGCCGAAGACGGAGTCGCACCTGGAGGCCCGCCTCTGGAACGACGTCTTCGTCTTCGCGCAGGACTACGTCGGCATCCCGCAGGGCACCGTCCGCGCCACCGTCCTGATCGAGACGATCACCGCGGCGTACGAGATGGAGGAGATCCTCTACGAACTGCGCGACCACGCCTCCGGGCTGAACGCCGGCCGCTGGGACTACCTGTTCTCCATCGTCAAGAACTTCCGTGACTGCGGCCCGAAGTTCGTCCTGCCGGACCGCAACGCGGTGGCGATGACGGCTCCGTTCATGCGGGCGTACACCGAACTCCTCGTCCGCACCTGCCACAAGCGCGGCGCGCACGCGATCGGCGGCATGGCGGCGTTCATCCCCTCCCGCAGGGACCCGGAGGTCAACAAGGTCGCCTTCGAGAAGGTCCGCGCCGACAAGGACCGCGAGGCGAACGACGGCTTCGACGGCTCCTGGGTCGCCCACCCCGACCTGGTGCCGATCGCCATGGAGTCCTTCGACAGGGTCCTCGGGGACAAGCCCAACCAGAAGGACCGCCTGCGCGAGGACGTCGACGTCAAGGCGGCCGACCTGATCGCCATCGACTCCCTCGACGCCAAGCCGACGTACGCGGGCCTGGTCAACGCCGTCCAGGTCGGCATCCGCTACATCGAGGCCTGGCTGCGCGGCCTCGGCGCGGTGGCCATCTTCAACCTCATGGAGGACGCGGCCACCGCCGAGATCTCCCGCTCCCAGATCTGGCAGTGGATCAACGCCGGTGTCGTCCTCGACAACGGCGAGAAGGTCACCGCCGACCTGGCCCGCAAGGTCGCCGCCGAGGAACTCCGGAACATCAGGGCGGAACTCGGCGAGGAGGCCTTCGCGGCCGGCCGGTGGCAGCAGGCCCACGACCTGCTGCTGAAGGTCGCCCTGGACGAGGACTACGCGGACTTCCTGACCCTGCCGGCCTACGAGCAGCTCGAAGGCTGACGTCTCACGTCCCGTCCGACGGCCGGTCCGAAGGCCGGTCCGAAGGCCGGTCCGACGGCCCGTCCGACGGCCCGTCCGAGTGGCCCAGGGGCTTCCCCGGGGCCACTCGGTCGCGTACGAGGCGCTTGACGGCCGTCGGCTCGGGGAAGCCCTGTTCGCGGCGGTCCCAGACGACCACGTCGTTCACCCGCACGACGAAGACGCCGCCCGTCCCCGGTTTGAGCGCCAGTTCCGTCAGTTCGGTCTCGAACGTCGTCAGCAGCTCCTGCGCCAGCCAGGCGGCCCGGGGCAGCCAGCGGCACTGGGTGCAGTACTCGATCTGCACGCGATGGGTCTGCGCCATAGAGCTCTCCGTCATCCCAGGTGCACCGACCAATCCTGTTCCGAGGCCGGCTTGCCGTGCAGGTCGGGGACCCGCTTGAGCCAGTCCGGCCGGCCTTCCTGTGTCCGTGCGGCGCGCCGGGCCTCCTCGGCGGCCAGTTCCCCCCGGCTGGGGAAGTCGGTGGGCAGCCAGCTCTCCGAGGCCTTCACCCGGGCGGTGAGGTAGTCCACGTAGGCGTCCCGGACGTGGTCCGGGGTCGCGAACCCCGGTTCGCCGGCGAGCCAGGCGTCCGGCACTTCGGCCACGATGCCGCGCAGCAGCTCTTCGGTCACCCGCGGGGCCAGTTCGGCGTCGGCGGCCGCCACGTCCGGCGCGTAGCGGCCGAGGGCGTGGTGGCGGAAGTCGTACGCCTTCTCGGGGGCCGAGGTGTCCCAGCGGTGGTGGAAGACGAGGGCCGCGCCGTGGTCGATCAGCCACATGCGCGGGGGCACGGTGCCGAGCGTGGGCCAGATCATGAGGTTGGAGCTGTGGACGGTGCGGTCCACGTTCACCGTGAGGGCGTCGAGCCAGACGACCCGACCTGCCTCCTTCTCATCCACGGCGAAGGTTCTGGCGAGGTCCGGGGTGAAGTCCTTGGCGCCCGGCAGGTAGTCCATGCCGAGGTTCATGCCCGGGCTGGCGTTCAGCAGGTCCCGCACCTCCTGGTGCGGTTCGTGCGCGGCGAGTTCGGGGTCGAAGTGCGCGAGGACCAGCTCCGGGACCCTGAGGCCGAGGGCGCGCCCCAGCTCGCCCACGATGACCTCCGCGACCAGCGCCTTGCGGCCCTGCGCCGAGCCGGTGAACTTCACGACGTACGTGCCCAGGTCGTCGGCCTCGACGACCCCGGGCACGGAGCCGCCGGACCTCAGCGGGGTCACGTATCGCACAGCAGTCACGTCGCGGAGCACACCGGCCAGGGTACGGCAGGCGGGCCCCGGAGCTGATCGTCCTCTACCTGCTGACCAGCGGGTTCGGCAGCGGGAGATAGCGGGCGTCGGCGCCGTCGGCGCCCGTCCAGCGCAGCAGCAGGTTCGTCTTGCCGGGGAGGGTGGGTGAGGCGAGCAGGCCGGCGACCTCGGGAAGGTCGTGGCGCGCCAGTTCCCGGCGGACGGCCGGCCACGGGTCCAGCCCCGGGTGGCGTTCCGCGAGGGCCGCGGCGATCTCGGCAAGGTGGTTGACGACGAGGCAGTACACCAGCCGCTCCCACCCGGCGGCCCGGGACACCTCCGGCAGCAGCTTCACGCCCTCCGCGTCCCGGAACAGCGCCTGCACGGGGATGCCGCCGGTGTCCACGGCGACCAACGAGTTCTGCAGGTGGGCTTCGAGGACGACGCCGTGCCGGGCGAAGGCCCCCAGGGCGGGCGGCACCACCTGGCGCAGGTACGCCTCCCACCACACCGCCGGATCGACCGGACCGTCGAGGGGACTGCCGTCGAAGCCCTCGACCAGGGCGGCGGCGAGGAGCGGGGTCGCGCCGGGCAGGACGTGGCCGCGCAGTCCGTCGCGGACGAGGACGGCCAGCTCCTCGAAGGCGAAGGCGGCGGTGCGGTAGCCGCGGTCGCTCAGCCAGGCCGCCGACCCGCCCATCGCCGCGAAGGCGTCCGCCACCGCGGTGTCGGTGCGGCGCAGCTTCAGCAGGTCGTGGCGCCACAGCCGGCGTACGTCGTTGGTGATGCGCACATCGAGGCTGAACTTGAGGAAGAGGTCCTGGTCGGGTGCGTGGACCGTGCGGACGGCCGCCGTCGGCCAGGTCTCGAAGGCGCTCGTGCCGAGCCGGACCAGGCGGCCGTCCCCGAAGGCCTCGCCCAGCTCGCGGCCGACGAGGTCGAGTTGCCAGGGGTGGGCGGGCAGCAGCCGGTAGCCGGGCGGGGCCTGGCCAAGGGCGTCGAGCGCCGAGGTGTCGCCCTCCTCGACGACCGCGTCCTCGCGCACGCCGAGCAGCACCAGCGGGAAGCGGGCGTGCGCCTCGGGCGCGTAGGGCAGCCAGGAGGCGACGGGGCCGCCGCCGCGGGCCTTGGGCGCGGGGTGGTACGGATGCCCCGTGATGAGGGACTGCTCGGAGCGCAGATACGGGTCGTCGGGCGGCGCCGCCCGGGCGCGCGCGGCGAGCAGGGCGGCCACCGCGTCCCGGCTGTCGATCATCTCGGCGGGCAGTTCGTCGTTGGACAGGCCCGTGTGCCGGCGCAGTTCCTCGGCCACCAGCTTGACCAGCTCGGTGTGGCCGACGCGGTGCCAGGCGCCCGCCACGTACACCTCGGGTTCCGCGGGCCGCCGTGCGCCGCGCACGCGCAGCAGCCGGCCCCCGCCCGGCAGCCGGTACACCCGCCGCACCTCCGCAGCCCGGTGTGGCTGCGCCACTTCCCGGATCAGGCAGTTCAGCAGGGGTGCGGCCGCGTACGCGTCGGCGCGCTCTGCGACGTCGTCACTGCGGGCCCTGCCGTCACTGCGGGCCCTGCCGTCACTGCGGGCCCTGCCGTCACTGGGGGGCCTGCCGTCACTGGGGGGCCTGCCGTCGCTTGGGGGCTTGAGCTCCACGCGTTCCATTCGTTCCATACGTCCACACGGTGCAATCGTGATCAGTATGTCTTCCGGCGCCCGCTACCGTGACGCCCGACCCGTACCCGAGGAGCCCGACCGTGCACCGTCCCCCCACCGCCGAGGCCGAGGTCGCCGAGGAGCTGGCCGCCGAGCGCCCCGGCCTCGTGCCACGGTACGCGGCCGAGCTGCCCGGCGCCCGGGCGGCCGTGCTGTCCCGTCTGTGGCGCGCCCTGGTTCACGAGCCGCTGCCGTGGATCGCCCGCCGCGAGGCGGCACGGGACGGGCTCGTCCTGCGGCTTTCCGACGGCCGCCGACTGTACGGTCCGCCGGCGGATCCGTACGCCACCGGGGCGTACGTCACCGTCGTACACCTCGACGACACGGCGTACGACGATCCGGTGCGCCTGATGACAGACCTCTCCGTGCCGCACGGCACGACCCTCGCCGCCGAACTCGGGCACAGCGTCGCGTCGTTGGCGCTGTCGCGGGCCGGTCGGCGGCCTCACCCGAAGGACTGGCCGGACGAGGACTGGCAGTGGGAGCAGAGGGTGGTCGACGGTCATCCCTTCCACCCCAACTGCCGTTCCCGGCCCGGCTTCTCGGTGGCCGAGCAGCTCGCGTACGGGCCGGAGCACGGGCCCGTGGTGGAGCTGGGCCTGATGCCGGTCCCGGCCGAGGAGTGCCTGGTGACCGGGGCCTGGCCGGACGGACTGCGGGACGGGCGGCGGCTGTTGATCCCGGTGCATCCGTGGCAGGCGACGCACGTGCTCAAGCGGCCCTGCGACGAGGGCGCCCTGACGGCGCATCCGCTGATGTCCCTGCGCACGCTGGCCCTGCCCGGCGGACCGCACGTCAAGACCGCGCTCACCGCCCGGCTGACGTCGTCGGTGCGCGACATCTCCGTGCCCTCCGTCGCCGCGTCGGCGGCCCTGTCGGCCTTCGCGGCGGACCTGGCGGCCCGCACGGACGGCCTGCTGCACGTCACCCGCACCCTCGGCGCGGCCACGGCCCACTCCCCCGACCTGGCGGCCCTGTGGCGTGAGTCGCCGCAGGCGTACGCGGCGCCCGAGGAGCACGTGCTGCCGGTCGCCGCCCTCACCACCACCGGCCTGCCGAACTCCCCCGGCTGGCTGGTTGGTTTCACGCGTCTGGCCCTCACGGTCGGGCTGCGGCTGCTGGAGCTGGGCGTGGCCCTGGAAGCGCACGGCCAGAACCTCCTCGTGGTGCTGTCCGCCTCGGGCACGCCGCTGCGTCTGGTCTACCGCGACCTCGCCGACATCCGCGTCAGCCCGGCCCGCCTCGACCGGCACGGCATCCCGGCACCCGAGCTGCCCGCCCGGAACCTCACAGACGACCCGATGGCCCTGCGACGCAAGCTGTTCGGCTCGCTGGTGGCGGGTGCGCTGGCGGGAGCGGCGGGTACGGGAGCGGCGCTGCGGGCGGCCCTGGGGGCGGCCGTAGGGGATCTGCCGCGCACGCCGGATCTGGTGGCTCTGTGCGAAGAGCCGCTGCCCGCCAAGGCGTTGACGCTGATGCGGCTGTCACCCGAGACGCCCGGTGACCTGTGGACGGGGCTGCCCAACCCGCTCGTTTTGGAGCACGGCGCATCCGATCAATAAGATCCGCCGATGATCACAAGACAACGGCTGGCGGCAGGAGTCTGTGCCCTGCTCGCCGCCCTGACGGCCGGGATCGCCCTCCCCGATGCAGCGGTCGCCGGCGAACCGGACGGCCGGGCCGCTCCAAAGGTCGAACTCGTCCTGGACGTCAGTGGTTCCATGCGCACGCGGGACATCGACGGCGGGTCGCGGATGGCCGCTGCCAAGCAGGCGTTCAACGAGGTGCTCGACGCCACGCCCGAGGAGGTGCAGCTCGGCATCCGCACCCTCGGCGCCAACTACCGTGGCAACGACCGCAAGACCGGCTGCAAGGACACCGCGCAGCTCTATCCGGTCGGCCCGCTGAACCGCACCGAGGCCAAGACGGCGGTCGCGACGCTGGTACCGACCGGCTGGACGCCGATCGGGCCCGCGCTGCAGAAGGCGGCCGCGGACCTCGACGGCGGTGACGGCACCCGCCGTATCGTCCTGATCAGCGACGGCGAGGACACCTGCCAGCCGCTGGACCCGTGCGAGGTGGCCCGCGAGATCGCGGCCAAGGGCATCGGCCTGACCATCGACACCCTCGGCCTGGTGCCGGACGCCAAGACCCGCGACCAGCTCAGCTGCATCGCGGACGCGACGGGCGGCACGTACACCTCGGTGCAGCACAAGGAGGAGCTCACCGACCGTGTCGGCCAGTTGGTGGACCGCGCCGCCGACCCGGTGGTGACGCCGGTCGCCACCGAGGGTGCCGCCGAGTGCACGAAGGCACCGGCGCTCAAGTCCGGGCTGTACGCCGACCGCGAGGAGTTCGGGCAGCAGCGCTGGTACCGCGTGGACGTGAACCCCGGCCAGGAGCTGCGCGCCTCGGTGAGCGTCGCGGCCGACCGGGCCGTCAACCCCGGCTACGGAGTGCTGCTGCGGGCCCTGACCGTGCACGGCCGCGAGATAGTGCGGGGCGAGGCGGCGGGCAACGGCCGTACGGACGTCGTCTCCACGGGGCTGCGCTACCCGAAGCCGGAGAGCGACGACGACAACGCCCCCGCCGAGACCGTGTGCCTGCAGGTCACCCACTCCTTCTCGGCGGCCTCCGGGGTGAAGGCCACGCCGGGCCTGCCGCTGGAGCTGACCGTCGACGTGGTGGACGGGCCGAGCAGGGCGGGCGACGTGGCCTCCTTCGGCCTGGGCCGCGGCTGGTGGCTGCTCGGCGCGCTGGTACTGACCGGCTTCCTCGCGGGACTGGTGTGGGGCTGGCTGTCGCGCTGGCGGGTCGCGGTCTGGAGGACGAACTGATGCGTATATCACGTCTGTTGGGCGCGGCTCTGCTGGCGCTCGGGCTGGCCGCGGGCCCCGCGGCGGCCGACTCCTCTCCGTCGGCGTCGTCGACGAGTCCGTCCGAGGACGGCAAGGCGCCCACCGAGGCGGGCACGTCGTTCCGTACGGCGACCGAGATCGAGCAGGGGCAGCAGGCCACCGCGAGCGGTTCCACGGGTGACTACCTGTACTGGTCGTTCCCCGCGGACGCAGGCCAGCGTCCCACGGTCAGGGCGACCGTCAAGTTGCCGGGCACGCACACCACCCAGACCTGGCAGATCGACGTGTACGACGGTCTGCGGCGCCGCCAGTCCTGCCAGTACGGCGCCCAGACGCGCACCGCCGTCCAGGGCACGGCCTCCGTGGACCTGGCCTGCACCCTGCGCACGGTCCGCGCCTGGTCGGAGCCGTGGGCCAACGACCCGCTGCCGGGCACCTACTACATCCGGCTGACGGTGGTCGGCCTTCAGTCGTCCGACCTGGGACTGCCGGTCGGCGCCGAAGTGAAGGTCGACTCCAAGGACATCGGCGGTTCGGCAGCGGTGGACGGCTCGCTGGCCAAGCCGCTGGTGCCGGGGATCGCAGTCAAGTCCCAGCAGGGCGACGACGGTTCGACGAAGTCGGCCGTGCTGTCGAGCATCGAGCCGGACGGCGGCTGGTCCTCCGGCTGGTGGTCCGACCGGTGGGTGTGGACCGCGGTGGGCGGCGTGCTGGCCGCGCTCGCGGGTGTCAACGGGTACGCGCTGGCGCGCGGGTCGGGGCGTCCCTCGCGGGTGCCGCCGGGAGCCTGACGCCCCTTGCACGAAGGCCCGCCGCACGGCGGGCCTTCTGTTTTCTTCTGTCACGCGTCCCGCATTCTTCTGTTACGCGTCCCGCATTCTTCTGTTCACGCCTCCCGTATTTCTTCTGTTCACGCCTCCCGCAAGGCCTTGGCGAGCGTGCCGTCCCCGGTCACCTCGATGCGTCCGCCCCGCACGGCGTCCAAAAGGCTCAGCTCCCCTCGGCTGATGGCCGTACTCGTGGCGGAGTCGAGGACCAGCCGGGCGTCCGGCTCTACGGGGGCGGGCCCGTCGCCGTAGACGGGGCCGTCCTCGGCAATGCCGACGTACAGATGGAAGGTGCCCTCCTCCAGCCGGACTTCGACGAGCCCCTCACCTTCGAGTGCGCGGAGGAACGGCAGCGCGAACCAGTGCGCCCGCACCGCGTCGGTGGGCCGCCGCTCCCCCAGCTCCGCCTGTCCCCATGCGCCGAGAGCCTGGAGCACCGGAAGCAACTCCCGCCCGCGCTCCGTGAGTTCGTACACGTAGGCAGCGCCCGGCGGGGGCAGCCGGCGCCGAGTCGTCAGCCCGTCCCGCTCCATGTCCTTCAGCCGCGAGGCGAGGACGTCCGTGCTCACGCCCGGCAGATCGGCGTGCAGGTCCGTGTAGCGGCGCGGGCCGGCGAGGAGTTCGCGGACGATCAGCAGGGTCCAGCGGTCGCCGACGACGTCGAGCGCGCGGGCGGCGGAGCAGTACTGGTCGTAGCTTCGGCGAGGTGACATGCGACGCAGTCTAGACACGTTGTTGGACTTTCCAAGCTCCCACTTGGTAAAACCAAGCAACACCAGATACCGGAGGGGAAGCGGCGCATGGAGTTCCGGCAGTCGAGCAAGCTCAGCGAGGTCTGTTACGAGATCCGCGGCCCGGTGATCGAGCACGCCAACGCGCTGGAGGAGGCTGGCCACAGCGTGCTGCGTCTGAACACCGGCAACCCCGCGCTCTTCGGCTTCGAGGCGCCGGAGGAGATCCTCCAGGACATGATCCGGATGCTGCCCCAGGCGCACGGCTACACCGACTCGCGCGGCATCCTCTCCGCCCGCCGGGCCGTCGCCCAGCGCTACCAGAACGTGGGCCTGGAGGTGGATGTCGACGACGTGTACCTGGGCAACGGCGTTTCCGAACTGGTGTCGATGGCGGTGCAGGCGCTGGTCGAGGACGGCGACGAAGTCCTCATCCCCGCCCCGGACTTCCCTTTGTGGACGGCGGTCACGACGCTCGCCGGCGGCAAGGCGGTCCACTACCTGTGCGACGAGCAGGCCGACTGGTACCCGGACCTGGACGACATGGCGTCGAAGATCACGGACCGCACCAAGGCCGTCGTGATCATCAACCCCAACAACCCGACCGGTGCGGTCTACCCGAAGGAGATCCTCGAGGGCATCCTCGACCTCGCCCGCCGCCACGGCCTGATGGTCTTCGCCGACGAGATCTACGACCAGATCCTGTACGACGACGCCGTGCACCACTCGACCGCCGCACTCGCCCCCGACCTGGTGGTCCTCACCTTCTGCGGCCTGTCGAAGACGTACCGCGTGGCCGGCTTCCGCTCCGGCTGGCTGGTTGTGACCGGGCCCAAGCAGCATGCGAAGGACTACCTGGAGGGCCTGACGATGCTGGCCTCCATGCGGCTGTGCGCCAACGCGCCCGCCCAGTACGCGATCCAGGCCGCACTCGGCGGCCGCCAGTCCATCCGCGAGCTGACCGCACCGGGCGGCCGGCTGCGCGAACAGCGGGACCGCGCCTGGGAGAAGCTGAACGAGATCCCCGGCGTGACCTGCGTGAAGCCCAAGGGTGCGCTGTATGCCTTCCCCCGCCTCGACCCCAAGGTGCACAAGATCCACGACGACGAGAAGTTCGTCCTGGACCTCCTGCTGCGCGAAAAGATCCAGGTCGTCCAGGGCACGGGCTTCAACTGGCCGGCCCCCGACCACTTCCGCATCCTCACCCTCCCGCACGCGGACGTACTGGACGCGGCGATCAGCAGGATCGGGCGGTTCCTGAGCGGGTACCGGCAGTAGCGGCCGGCTCCTCCAGCAGCGGGCCGGGCTCTCCACAGGGCGGCCAACGGCGCCGCGGATCCAGCCTCAGGTCTTGCTCAATTCCCTGGGCCGGATTCGAGCGTTCATGCGAAGATCGTGTGGCCTGCTGTCATCCGTACAGCAGGCATGACCAGGGGGGAATCCACACGGGGTTTTCGCCGAAGTCGTCGGTGTTCGCCATGACCAGCGTTGCACTGACAACCGTCGGCGCGGCTCACCAACTCTGATTGCACTGGCGCGCAGACCGCCCAAGTCGGCGCCCCAGTGACCGTTCCGGCGACCGCGACGGACGCGACAGGGAAATCCCGTGCCCCCGATTCCGTGAAACCAGGGGGAGTGAAATTGTTCTCGTACCGAAGACGCCCGACGGTCGTCGCTGTCTTGTGCGCGGCCGTGCTCGGTACTGCGGCCCCGACCGCATGGGCTGTGTCACCGTCACCGCATCCGTCCTCCGCCACGAGTCCCTCCACGCCGACCCCGACGAAGGAGGTTCGGCCGGCCGCGCGTACCCGCGCCGACGCAAAGCCGTTCCGCGGCCGTCTCTCCGCCCGCGGTGTCGTGCCCGCCCGCGGTCTCGTCCCCGCCCGCG
The DNA here is from genome assembly GCF_040608235.1 of Streptomyces sp. NPDC005202. Lineage (NCBI taxonomy): Bacteria > Bacillati > Actinomycetota > Actinomycetes > Kitasatosporales > Streptomycetaceae > Streptomyces > Streptomyces sp. NPDC005202. Next base: position 274,115 of record NZ_JBEXHW010000002.1, read on the forward strand.
GGGGCCGCCGCAGGCCAGGAGGCTCAAGAGGCTGCCAAGTGGCAGTGCTCGCGGCCGGCTTGGCCTTGACGACCTGTGGCTCCACAGCCGGACACGACAGGGCCGCGACTCCCGCGAACAGGTCGGTCGGTCCGTCCACCACTTCGTCCGGCACTCCGTCCGCGGCGCCGAAACCGGGCGAGTGCCGAACCAGTTCCTTGAAGTGGACGCTGGTCCTGCTCGACACGAAGAGCAGCAGTCGGCCCAACGCGCGTTTGACCGCTGTCAACAACAACCCGGGAACATGCGTGTTCGCCGGTTACCCGGGCATCGAGACACACAACGGGAAGGCGGAGAGCATCGATGGTGCCGGGCACGGACACCCCGCATCCGTCACCTTGGCCCAAGGGGCAGGAGCAACGGTCGACCTCCACTACACCCCCCGCGGCACGAAAGGTGCCGGCACATGGTGCGTGCGGCAGAACGAAGCGCTGGTCTGGGCACCGCACGACTCCGACCGCGCCCTGATCCCCGTCATGGACACGCATCACAAACCCATCCCGATCGACGCCTGCGGTGAGTACATGTCCATGGCGCCGCCGCACTACACGCCGGTGCGGCACTGACAGCGGCCGCCTGACCTGTCCTGGGACTCCAAGAACAAGCACGGCACGCTGGACGGCAGGCCGCCGCTGCTCACCGCCGCGACGGTGGCCGAGTTCAGTGGGCTGCGCACACCCGGTACGGACCTGGTCACCGAGCAGGTGAACCACTTCGGACTGGGCTTCGAGTACCTGGCCGAGCAGTACCCCTTCCTCGGGCAGAACGCGTTCGGGCACAGCGGCGCGGCCGGCTCGCTCGGCTTCGCCGACCCGGCGAGCGGGGTGGCCTACGCCTACACGCGGCGGCGCTTCGCCTTCCCGTCCGGCCAGGGCGCCTCCCCGGAGAACGGCCATCTGGCCCAGTCCGTCCTGCGGGCCGCGGCGACGGTGTGACACGGTGCTGACGAACACGGCAGGAAGGGCACGACGTGGGTGATCTCTTTCTCGTCCGGCACGGGGAGACCGAGTGGTCGCGATCCGGGCGGCACACCGGCTGGACGGACGTGCCGCTCACCGAGCACGGCCGGGAGGAGGCGCGCCGGCTGGTGCCGCTGATCCGCTCGCACCGGATCGGCGCGGCGTTCGTCAGCCCTCTGCAGCGCGCTCGGGAGACGGCCCAGCTGATCGGAATCGAGGGCGCCCGGGTCGACGCCGACCTGCGGGAGTGGGACTACGGCGGCTACGAGGGCGTCACGACCGTCGAGATCCAGCGCACCCGGCCCGGCTGGTTCCTGTTCACGGACGGGGTCACCCCGGGCCCGCCGGAGCACCCCGGGGAGACTCCGGAACAGGTCGGGGAGCGCGCCGACCGCATGCTCGCCAAGGTGGACGCCGCGCTCGCCAACACCGAGGGCATCGTCGTCCTGGTGGCGCACGGCCACTTCCTGCGGGTGCTCACCGCCCGGCGGCTCGGCCTGTCACCGTCGGCAGGCGCACTGTTCCAGCTGGCCACGGGCACGCTGTGCCGCCTGGGCACGGAGCACGGGCGACCGGTGATCGCGGGCTGGAACATCAGGCCGACCGAGCCCCAGTGAGGCGGAGGGCTTCTCCGGTGGGAGGGCTTCTGCGGCAAGAGGTCGTGGCCGGTGGGAGGGCTTCGCCGACCGGAGTGTCAGACCCGGGTCGTAGTCTTCGAATGGGCCGGACGGCGCGCCGCGAGCTCCGTCGAGCAGGCTGTTCACCGGGGAGGAGTACGCCGTGACACGACCGCCCACCGCCGCGCAGCGCGGGGTCATCGACGCCGCCGACCCCGCGACCGGACGGCTCAGGGGCACCGAGGCGCAGCTGGCGGCCCTGGTGAAGCGGGGGCTCGCCTTCCGGCACCCACGGCCACCGCACGACCACTTCCTGACGCCCGCCGGGCATCGCATACGGGAGGCGGAGCCGAAGGCACCGGAGCCGGTGGAGGCGCCCGCGGCCACCGGCGTCTTCTCCGCGCGCGTCGGCGGCGAGGAGGAGCCGCCCGACGCCGGTCCCGCCCGGGTCCGCGAGGTGCACAGCGCCTGGCAGGGGCTGCTGGAACTGCGCCGGATGACCAATCCGCACGGCGCCACGGACCGGCCGTGCGGCTGGGAGCGCTCGCATCTGGTGCAGGCCGCCGCGCTCGCCTTGGAGGCGGCCGGGCACCGTCCGGCGACGGGGGAGCCCCCCGCTCGAGGGGAGCCGAGAGCTTGGGAGAGGGACGGTGACGGCTACCGGGTACGGGCGACCCCGCAGCCGGAGGCGGTCGCCGTGTACGAGGCGGACGCCGGTGCGCTGCGGGCCTGCGCGGCCACGCTGGAGAAGGCGGGCTGGCAGGTCGGCGAGTACACGGAGCCACGGACGAGGATCCGGTATCTGCTGGCATCCCCCCGCCGGGCGGGATGAACATGCCAAGATCGGTGGAGCAGAACCTCGATCAGGAGAAGAGGAGGATGCAGTGAGCGAGCCGTTTTCCGTCCGGGTGACCGTCCGCGGGTACGAGACCGACGTGCAGGGCCACCTCAACCAGGCGGTGTACCTCAACTACGCGGAACACGCCCGCTGGTCGCTGCTGCAGGCGGCCGGAATCAGCCAGGCCCGGCTGATGTCCAAGGGCGTGGGCCCGGTGGCACTGGAGACGACCATCCGCTACCAGCGGGAGTTGCTCGCCGGTGACGAGGTCGACGTGACGTGCGGTTTCGAGTGGGGCGGGGGCAAGACGTTCCGGATCCGGCAGACGATACGCAAGACCGACGGCACCGTGGCGGCGGAGATCACGGCGGTCGGCGGGCTGCTCGACCTCAAGGCACGGAAGCTCGTTGCGCATCCCCAGGAGTACTTCAAGGAGCTGACGGAGGATCCGGGCCTGTTCGGGCTGTGAGGTGAGCTGCCTGCCCATGGATGCCTCCTGGATGCCTCCTGGAGGCCTCCTGGAGGCCTTAAACCGGCGCTCCGTTGGCCTCGTCGTAGGCGGCACGCGCCTCGGCGATGTACACCCTGTTCCGTTCGGCCCACTCCGTCAGCCGCTGCAGCGTCTCGTGCAACTCGCGGGCGACCGGCATCAGTTCGTACTCGACCTTCGCGCCCACCGCCCCTGCTGGGTCGGTGCGTGGACGAAGGTCTCCTCATGGTCCCCGGCCCACTCCCGGTACGTCCGCGCCGGCCGTCCAGCGCCTCGCTCACGTCCTCGGTGACGACGGCGATGCCGCCTCCGGCGACGAAAGCGACGCCGCACAGGAGCCCCTCCGCACAGGAGCCCCTCCGCACAGCTCCCGCCGAGACCGGACGCGACACGCCCAGCCCTGCCAGGCGTGGCAACGGCGCTGAATTCGGATGCGCGCCACCCCGGCGACCTGCGATGCTGCGGCCCCATGGCGGCACGACGCAGCAAACCCAGCCTCTACATCTCCGTCGACATCGAGGCGGACGGACCGATCCCGGGCCCGTACTCCATGCTGAGCCTCGGCGCCGCGGTCGCCGGGGTGCAGGACGCCGACGGGTTCACGGCCACGGACCCGGAGCGGCACACCTTCTACCGCGAACTGCGCCCCATCAGCGCGGAGTTCGTGCCTGAAGCGTTGGCCGTGAGCGGCCTCGACCGGGAGCGACTCGGGCGCGAGGGGGCCGAACCGGAGGCCGCTCTCGGCGAGTTCACCGCGTGGGTCCGCGAGGTGAGCGCGGGCGCGGGCGCGCAGCCGGTGATGTGCGGCTACCCGGCCTGCTACGACTGGACGTTCCTGTACTGGTACCTGATCCGCTTCACCGGGGCGAGCCCCTTCGGGCACTCGGGCTGTCTGGACATGAAGACGCTGTACGCAACGAAGGCGGGCCTTCCCCTGCGTGCCGTCGCCAAGGGCACGATGCCGCGCCACCTGCTGTCGCGGCGCCGTCACACCCATCACGCCCTGGACGACGCCGTCGAGCAGGCCGAGCTGCTCGCCAACCTCATGACGTGGCAGGGTCCCGGGTCGGCACCGGTGCCTGATTGAAGCCGTAGTACAGGGCGATCAGGCCGTGGGCGGCCAGGGTGAGGGGCGCCGAGACGAAGGCCAGGCCGACGGTGACCGGATATGCCAGGGAGCCCAGCGCGAAACGCACACGTGTCGCCCGGGCCGCCGGGATGTCGACGCGGGCGTCGAAGAAATGGCCCGTGCGGGTGAGATGCCACCACAGGGCCTGGAAGGTGAACGCCATGGCGACCATCACCAGGCTGTAGACCGCGGCCGCCACGTGCGAGGCTCTGTCCTCGCGCAGGTACCTGGCGAGCATCGCCGTCGGCCAGGGCACCGCGGCCACCACCATCAAGCACCAGCAGGTTCAGGAACCTCAGCGTGCGGTCGACGCGGGCGACGTAGCTGAACAGTTGGTGGTGGTTGACCCATGATGCCGATGACCAGGAAGCTCACCACATTGGCGGCGTAGGAGGGCCACTGCGCGCCCAACGCGTGCCAGAGGCCCCCGTGTTCACCGACCTCTGGGACCTTGATCTCCAGGATGAGAAAGGGTGATGGCGATGGCGAAGACACCGTCGCTGAAGGCCTCGAGGCGGCCGGACTCGTTCATGGCACCCAGGGTGCACCATCCGCCGTGAGGGGTACGGCGTGACAGCCGTACCCCTCACGCGTGTCAGTGGGCGGCCGCGATCTCCTCCCCCGCCTCCATCGGATGGGTCACGTCCTGCGCCTCCCGGCCGCTCTTGCCGAGGTGGTTGAAGACGAGGTTGAGCAGGACCGCCGTGACGCAGCCCGTCGAGATGCCGGAGTCCAGGACGATCTTCGCCGTCTCGGGGAAGGCGTGGTAGAAGTCCGGTGCCGTGATCGGGACGATGCCGACGGCGAGCGAGACGGCCACGATCAGGACGTTGTTGTCCTTGTCGAGGCCGGCCCGCACGAGGGTCTGGATGCCGCTCGCGGCCACCGAGCCGAACAGGACCACGCCCGCGCCGCCGAGCACCGGGCGCGGTACGACGGCGATGAGGGAGGCGACCGTCGGGCACAGGCCCATCAGGATCAGGAAGCCGCCGCCGACGGCGACGACGAAGCGGCTGCGGATACGGGTCATGGCGACCAGGCCGATGTTCTGCGCGAAGGCGCTGCACATGAAGCCGTTGAAGAGTGGGCTGAGGGCTGATCCCAGGGTGTCGGCCCTCAGGCCCGCCGCGATCGTCTTCTCGTCCGCCGGGCGCTCCACGATCTCACCCAGCGCCAGCATGTCCGCCGTGGATTCGGTCATCGAGACCACCATCACCACGCACATCGACAGGATCGCGGCGATGTGGAACTGCGGGGCACCGAAGTGGAAGGGTGTCGGGAAGCCGATCACCTTCGCGTCGGCCACCGGTCCGAAGTCCGTGACGCCGAAGGGGATCGCGATGAGCGTGCCCGCGACCAGACCGAGCAGGACGGCTATCTGCTTGACGAAGCCGCGGGTGAAGCGGCGCAGCAGCAGGACGATGACGAGGGTGATGCCCGCGAGGGTGAGGTAGGTCGTCGAACCGTAGTCGTCCGCCGCGGGGTTGGGGCCCTGGGCCCAGCCGAAGGCCACGGGGAGCAGGGACACGCCGATGAGGGTGATCACGCTGCCGGTGACGACCGGAGGGAAGAAGCGGATCGCCTTGCTGAAGAAGGGCGCGGCGACGAAGCCGAGGATTCCCGCGACCATGACCGCGCCGAAGATGATCGGCAGGGCGTCGGACTTGTCCTTGGCGGAGGCGACGATCGCGGTCATGGGGGCGACGCCGGCGAAGGTGACGCCGTTGACGAAGGGCAGCCGGGCGCCGATCTTCCAGATGCCGAGGGTCTGCAGGAGGGTGGCGAGGCCCGCGGTGAAGAGGCAGGCGCCGGTGAGGAAGGTCAGTGCGGTGCCGGACAGGCCTATGGCTGCGCCGACGATCAGGGGTGGGGCGACGACGCCCGCGTACATGGCGGCCACGTGCTGCAGACCGCTGGTGGCCATCTTGAGGGCGGGGAGTTTCTCGTCGACGGGGTGGGCGGACACGGCGGCTCCTCCGGTCGGTTATTCACGTCGGCTCTGACGTGGGTTTCAAGGAGGTGGTGCGTGGGGGCATGGGGGTACCTCCCGCTCGAGCGAAGCCGAGAGTGGGGGAGGGACCGGGGACGGAGATCCTTCAAGAGATCCTTCAAGAGATCCTTCAAGGGAACCCTCAAGGGAACGGGAACCGTTCCGGGGCGCGCGCCTCCACGCGCGCCCCGGAGACGGCCGCCGTGGCCCCCGCTCGGATCCACGGCTGCCGACCGGGAGCCGTCCCTCCCAGCCGGAGCTCAAGTGCCGTACGGACGGACGTACGCAGTTCACTGCGCGGCGATCCGTGCCAGCCGCTGCGCTTCCTCCCGCGTGGAGCGGGCGATGGCGTCCTCGTCGGCGTGCAGCAGGCGGCCGTTCTCGACGATCTGACGGCCATTCACGAAGGAGGCCGTGACCGGGGCCGCCGCGCCGAAGACCAGCGCGGTCACCGGGTCGGCGATCGAGGAGTGAGCCAGCGTGTCGAGCCTCCACAGCACGAGGTCGGCCAGCTTGCCCGGCTCCAGCGAACCGATCTGCGCGGCCCGGCCCAGGACCTGGGCACCCCCGTACGTGCCGAGGCGCAGCGCCTGGCGGGCGTTCAGGGCGGCCTCGCGATGGGCGCCGAGGCGGTTGATCAGCAGCGCGTTGCGCAGCTCGGTGTGGAGTTCGCCGGACTCGTTGGAGGCGGTGCCGTCGACGCCGAGGCCGACCGGGACGCCGGCCGCGAGCATGTCGGGGACGCGGGCGATGCCGGCCGCGAGGCGGGCGTTGGAGGAGGGGCAGTGGGCGACGCCCGTCCTGGTCCGGGCGAAGGCGGCGATGTCGGAGTCGTTCATGTGGACGCAGTGCGCCATCCACACGTCCTCGCCGAGCCAGCCCGTCGACTCGAAGTAGTCGGTCGGGCCCATGCCGAACAGCTCGTGGCAGAACTTCTCCTCCTCCACCGTCTCCGAGCCGTGCGTGTGCAGCCGTACGCCCTTGCGGCGGGCCAGTTCGGCGCCCTGCTTGAGCAGGTCGGTGGTCACGGAGAACGGCGAGCAGGGGGCGACGGCCACCTGGGTCATGGCGTCGAAGGAGGCGTCGTGGTGCTCGTCGATGGTCGCCTCGGTGGCGGCCAGCGCGCCCTCGAGGGTCTCGACGGCGAAGTCCGGTGGCAGGCCGCCGTCCGATGCGCCGCGGTCCATCGAGCCGCGGGCCAGGGTGAAGCGGACGCCCATCTCGCGGGCGGCGCGGATGATCGCGCCGGACAGGTCGCCGGAGTGCTGCGGGTAGACGTAGTGGTGGTCCATGGCGGTGGTCACGCCGCCGCGGGCCATCATCGCGAGCGAGCCCTGGGCCGCCGCGTACACCATCTGCTCGTCGATGCGCGCCCACGTCGGGTACAGCGCGACGAGCCAGTTGAAGAGGTTGTGGTCCGTGGCCAGGCCCCGGGTGATCCACTGGTAGAAGTGGTGGTGGGTGTTGACCAGGCCCGGGGTCACGAGGTGGCCGGAGGCGTCGATGCGGCGTACGACGTTCTCCAGGTTCTCGGGGGCCTTGCCCGCGCCGAGCGCCTCGATGCGGTTGCCGGCGACGACGAGGTACCCGGAGGCGTACTCCGTGTCGTGCGCGTCGACGGTCGCGATGGCACAGTTCTCGATGACGATGCGCTGGGCTGCTGCCATGGTTCGTCCTTTTCGCTCTGTGGAGAGGGCACGGCAGGACCCTGGGAGTTTTGAGTGCCGCGGCCCGGGAGCGGGTCCTGGGCCGAGGGTGCCGAGGGTGGGGGGTGCCTCCGGGGGCCGGGGGCACCCCGGTACGTCACAGGTTGGTGAGGTCCACCGGGATCCTCGCCTCGCAGCCGTCCCGCAGGATGGTGGCCTCGATCAGGCCGTACGGGCGGTCGGCGGCGAAGTACACCTCATTGTCGTTCTTCAGCCCGAACGGCTCCAGGTCCACCAGGAGGTGGTGCTTGTTCGGGAGCGAGAAGCGGACCTCGTCGATCTCGCTGCGGTTGTTGATGATCCGCGCGCCCATCTGGTACAGGGTCTGCTGCAGCGACAGGGAGTACGTCTCGGCGAAGGCCTGGAGCATGTGCTTCTTGGTCTGCTCGTAGGACTTGTCCCAGTTGGGCATCTTCTGCTCGTCGTTGGTCCAGTTGAACCGCCAGCGGCCGGAGACCTGGGTGGCCAGGATGCGGTCGTGGGTCTCCGGAAGCGTCGTGTACTTGTCCTTGACGAAGCCCCAGAACTCGGAGTTCGTCGAGTTCAGCACGACGAGGTCCTTCAGGCCGGAGATGACCTCCCACTTCTCGCCGTCGTAGGTGATCTGCGTCAGCCGGATCTCCTGGCCCTTGCGGACGAAGGAGTGCTTGACCTCGTCCGCGCCGATGAACTTGGAGTTGGCCTCGGAGGTCTCGATCCGCTCCCAGGCGTACTCCTCGATCCGGATGCGGGCCCGGTGGATCGCCTCCTGGCTGGTGACGAAGTGACGGGCGAGGTGGATGCCGAACTGCTCGGCGGACTCGATGCCGTATTCCTTGGCGAACGCGAACACCGTGTTCTTGGTGGTGTCGGTCGTCAGGACGTTGGCGTTCGAGCCGGAGTAGTGGACCTCCTCCATGTCGCCGGAGAGGGCTACGGAGACGTTCAGGTCCTTGATGTGGTGGGTGGCGCCGTCCCGCGTGATCTTGACGACTCGGTTCTCGGCCTTGCCGTACTGGTTCTGTCCCAGAATCGTGGGCATCTTTAGCTAGCTCCCTCGGTAAACGGAGTAGCCGAACGGGTTGAGCAGCAGCGGTACGTGGTAGTGCTCGCCCGGTACGACGGCGAACGTGATCGCCACCTCCGGGAAGAACACGGCCGGCGCACCGCTGTCCCGATTCGCGGGGGCGTCCTGCTGCGCATCGGCTTGCTTCTTGGCGAAGTACGGCTCGACGGCGAAGTCGAGCCGCACGTGGGTGGTCCCCTCCGGCAGGGCCGGGAGGTCCTTGCACCGCCCGTCCGCGTCGGTCGCGGAGCCGCCGAGCGCCTGCCAGTCCGCGTCGCGGCCGCTGCGGGCGGCGAGGCGGACGGCGACGCCCTCGGCGGGGCGGCCGATACTGGTGTCCAGGATGTGCGTGGACACGGAGGCGGTGGTCTCGGTGCTCATGCGGTTTCCTCTTCAAGCATTCGGGCAAGGCGGATGCGGTTGATCTTGCCCAGCTCGGTGCGGACGATCTCCCGCTCCTGCTCCGGCGCGTTGCCGATCCGCTCCTTGACCGCGTCCCGCATCTGCTCGCCGGTCCTTCCGGTGGCGCAGATGAGGAAGACGTGACCGAACTTCTCCTGGTAGGCCAGGTTGAGCTCGAGCATCTCCGCCTTGAGCTCCTCGGAGGCGCCGGCCATGCCGCGCTGCTCGCGGGCCGACGTGGGATCGCCCGGCTTGGGGCGGCCGATCGGCGGGTGGCCGGCCATCGCCTCCTGAAGGTCCGCGGTGGTCAGCTCCGCCATGGCGGCGTCGCTCGCGGCGTAGAGGTCCTCGGGGGTGGCGTACGGGCGGGCGGCGAGCAACCACTTGACCCACGCCGTGGAGGCGCACGCCTCGTGGAGCGCGGCGAAGGCCGCGTGCTCCTCCAGGGCGTTGAAGCGGGCGAGGCCCGGCGGCGTGGAAGTGGACGTCACGGGAGCCTCCGTGGCCTGGTGCTGAACGGGCTGCCGCTAGCTAACGCCCTCCGAAACATCGCGTCAACACTTTGTTGAAAATTCGGGGTACAAAATCGGGGCAGCGGAAAGCCGCCGCCCGGATGCGGGGCGGCGGCTGCTCGGCGACAACCGAAAGCGCTGGTCAGGCCTTTTCGCGGTTGAGGTAGTTGTAGACGGTGAAGCGGCTCACCCCGAGCGCGCTCGCCACGGTCTCCACGCCGTGCCGCACCGAGAAGGCGCCGCGCGCCTCCAGTATCCGGACGACCTCCTGCTTCGCCTTGCGGTCCAGCTCGGCCAGCGGCCTGCCCTGCTTGCGTTCCATCGCCGTCAGGATGTGGTCGAGGGAGTCGGCCAGTTGCGGCAGCCGCACGGCGACGACGTCGACGCCCTCCCAGGCGAGCACGACGTCGTCGGGGCCGGCCTCGTCCGGCGGGAGCATCTCGCCCCCCATGGCGTCGACCAGCGGTTTCACGGCCGTGATGAACGGCTCGTCCCCGGTGCCGGTCACTTTGCCTCCCCGACGACGTTGATCTGCAGCGAGATCCGGGTGGCGCCGGCCTCCAGGGTCTTGCGCAGCAGGGCGTCCACGGCGGTGAGCACGGCGTCGGCACCGCCCTCCGCCGTGTTGCCGAACGGGCCGACGTCCACCGCGTCCAGCTCGGCGGTCTCGATGACCTCGCGGGCCGCCAGGGCGTGCGCCGGCGCCTCGTCGAGGTCGAAGGGCTCGGTCGTGAACTCCACTCTCAGTCGCACTGTGCCCCCATGGCATCTGCACCGACCCGCGCGTTCCGTCAGGTCCGCGCCCGGGGTCGGACCGCCCCGGCCGCTTGGTGAGACCTTAACGGACGCGCGTACGGACCTCGCCACGCGAAAACTCCTGCCTCTTCGCGACGGACGCCCCGCCCGCCCGCGTAGAGCAGACGACGGAATCCGCACAGGGAGGGGCTGCAGGGTGGCACGGCGTGCATTCAAAGGGGCATTCACATCCAAGGGTGCACTCAAGGGGGCCAGGGGCACGGCGGTCGCGGCGGCGGCCATGGCGGCGCTGACCGCATCGCAGGCGCCGGGGGCGTTCTCGGCAGGGGCCGCGGAGCCCGCGCGGCGAGCGGCACCCGCCGATCACGGTCCCAGCGTGTCCGGCGACACGCCGTACCGCACCGAGCTCCCGCCGCTGCGGACCGGGAAGCCGAGGAAGGCGGACACCGCGTCGGGGGTCACCGGCGGCGCCCTGCCCGCGAGCGTGTTCGCCGCGTACCGGCATGCCGAGGCGGAGCTCGCGCGCACGGCGCCCGGGTGCCGGCTGCGGTGGCAGCTGCTGGCCGCGATCGGCCAGGTGGAGTCCGGGCAGGCGCGGGGCGGCCGGGTGACCTCGGACGGTACGACCGTGACGCCGATCCTCGGGCCCCGGCTGACCGGCGGGGCGTTCGCGGTCGTCCGGGACACCGACGGCGGCGCGTACGACGGGGATGCGGTGTACGACCGCGCGGTCGGCCCGATGCAGTTCATTCCGTCGACCTGGGCCCGCTGGGGCGCGGACGGCAACGGCGACGGACGGGCCGACCCCGACAACGTCTACGACGCGGCGCTCGCCGCCGGGCGCTATCTGTGCGCCGGCGGACGGGACCTCTCCGACCCCGCCGACCTGGACCGGGCGATCCTCGGCTACAACCACTCGGAGGCGTATCTGCGCACGGTCAGGGCCTGGTACGCGTACTTCCTGGAAGGGCACCGGGTGGTGCCGGACGGGGGAGCGGCGTCCTCGGCCCGACCGGATCGGTCCCGGTCGAGCGCCTCGACCAAGCCCGCGCCGAAGCCCTCCGGCCACCGCCCGCCCGGCGCGAGCCCGTCCCGGACGCCGTCCACCCGGCCGCCCTCGCCCTCCCCCACCCCGTCCCGCACGGCTGCGGCGGAGGCGACGGACGAGCCACGGCTCCCCGTGCCCGAGCCGAGCCTCACGCTGCCCGGCACAGGGGGACTGCCCGGAGCCGGTCCGCTGACCAGCAACAGTGAGAACACGATGGGCGCCTTCCCCTCCACAACCGCGGATACCCGGCGGTAATGTCGCCACCCGCCGGACAAGCACGAGACCGGCGGGTGAGCGCGAAGGGGCCCTCATGGCGACGGACATGCCTGCGGAAACGCCTGCGGACATAACGCCTGCGGACATACAGGCGGCCCACGACCGTTGGCAGCGCATGTGGAGCCACCGCGAGCAGCTGCTCAAGGTGGCCAGGCGCAGGTCGATGAGTCTGGAGGACGCCGAGGACGCCGTGCACGAGGCGATGCTGCGCGCCGCGGAGCGCCCGGACCTCGACGACGAGCGCCTCGGCGCCTGGCTGACGACCGTGACGATGCGGCTGTGCGTCGACCGGTACCGCCAGGTCAACCGGGAGGCCGAGGTGCGCACCAGCCCCACGCTGGTCGCGCCGGGACCGGTGCCCGTGGAGGAGGCGGTGTGCGACCGGGCCGAGGCCAGGTGGCTCGCCGTGCGCAGTGGGGAACTGCCCGCCCGGCAGGCGGAGGCGTTGCGGCTGAAGTCCGAGGACCTGGACGTCGGTCAGGTCGCCGTACGGATGGGGCTGAGCTACCGGACCGTCGAGTCGCTCCTGGCCCGCGCCCGGCGGACGCTGCGCGCCTCGCTGGCCGGGACGCTCGGGCTCGCGCTGTTCCTGCTCGGGCGCGGGCGGCCGCGCACCGGCGGGAAGGCGCAGGCGGCGGTCGCGTCGACGGCGGCGACCCTGGTGGTGGCGGGGTTGGCGCTGCCGTACGCGCTCGACGGGGGCGGGGGCGGCGCGGACGCCCCGGCTCCGCCGCCGGCCGTGTCCAGCGGCACGCAGGTGCTGCGGACCGACAGCACGGACCGGGTGCGCGCCCCGGAGACGCGCGCGCCCTCGCCCACGGCGTCGGCGGCCCCGCGTCGCGGGGAGACGGAGTCACCCGCCGACGGATCGCTCGTGCCGCTGTCCGTGCCGTCCCTGCCCAAGGTCTCGTCGGCCCCGCTCCCGGAGTTGCCGACGCCGGAGGTGCCGCAAGTGCCGCAGGTCCCGCAGGTGCCCGACGTGCCCAAGGTGCCGGACCTGTCGGTCGAGTCCGCCGTCCCGCTTCCGGCGGTCCCGCACACTCCCGCCGTGCCGTCCGCTCCGGTCTCCGTACCCACCCCGAGCACGCCGCCGGTGAAGCTGCCGTAGCCTCCCGTAAACCCGTCCGAAAAACCCGTCCCAAAAACCCGTCCGAAAAAATTCCGCCTCCGCCGCGACGGACGCCCCGCCCCTCCCCGTAGAGCAGATGTCGGAGCTGCTCACGCGGGCGAAGGGTGAACCGGATGGGTGTCGAGATCTGTGTGGAGGGGCTGACCAAGTCCTTCGGTCACCAGGTCATCTGGCAGGACGTGTCGTTGACGCTGCCCGCCGGGGAGGTCTCGGTCATGCTCGGCCCCTCGGGGACGGGCAAGTCGGTGTTCCTCAAGACTCTCGTCGGGCTGCTGAAGCCGGACCGCGGCTCGGTCAAGGTCGCGGGCCGGGACATCACCAAGCTGCGCGAACACGACCTGTACGAGGTGCGCAAGATGTTCGGCGTGCTGTTCCAGGACGGCGCGCTGTTCGGCTCGATGAACCTGTACGACAACATCGCCTTCCCGCTGCGCGAGCACACCCGCAAGTCCGAGAGCGAGATCCGGCGGATCGTGCTCGAGAGGATGGACATGGTCGGGCTGATCGGCGCCGAGGGGAAGCTGCCCGGCGAGATCTCCGGCGGTATGCGCAAGCGGGCCGGTCTCGCCCGGGCGCTGGTGCTCGACCCGGAGATCATCCTCTTCGACGAGCCCGACTCGGGCCTCGACCCGGTGCGCGTGGCCTATCTCAACCAGCTGATCGTCGACCTCAACGCACAGACCGACGCGACCTTCCTGATCGTCACCCACGACATCGCCTCGGCCCGCCAGGTGCCCGACAACATCGGGCTGCTGTTCCGGCGCGAGCTGGTGATGTTCGGGCCCCGTGAGAAGCTGCTGACCAGCGACGAGCCCGTCGTCCGCCAGTTCCTGAACGGCCGGATGCAGGGGCCGATCGGCATGGCGGAGGAGAAGGACGCCGCGCAGGTCGAACAGGAGCTGGCGCAGATCAACGGGGGTCCCGCAGTCAGGGACCTGACGCCCCGCCTGCTGCCGGGACCCGGCATCACCCGCTCACCCCGCTGGGAGGCGATCGCGAGACGGGAGACCGAGCTGCACCGGAAGGAGGTGACCGGCGCATGAGCCTGTCCCCGACCGGAGCGCTGCGGCACTCGGGCAACCTGTTCGCGATGGCGCTGGACGTCGTCCGGACCCTGCCCCGACGGCCGTTCCAGGCACGGGAGTTCATCCAGCAGGCGTGGTTCGTCGCCAGCGTCACGATCCTGCCCACCGCTCTGGTCTCGATCCCCTTCGGCGCGGTCATCGCGCTGCAGATCGGCAGCCTGACCCGGCAGTTGGGGGCCCAGTCCTTCTCCGGTGCCGCCTCCGTCCTCGCGGTGCTGCGGGAGGCCTCGCCGATCGTCACCGCGCTGCTGATCGCGGGCGCGGGCGGCACGGCGATCTGCGCGGACCTCGGGGCGCGGAAGATCCGCGAGGAGATCGACGCCATGCAGGTGCTCGGCATCGACCCGATCCACCGGCTCGTCGTCCCCCGCGTGCTGGCCTCCATGGTGGTGGCCGTCCTGCTCAACGGCCTGGTGTCGGTCGTCGGCGTCGCCGGCGGCTATTTCTTCAACGTCGTCCTCCAGAACGGCACGCCCGGCGCGTATCTGGCGTCCTTCACCACCCTCGCCCAGCTGTCCGACCTGTGGGCGGCCGAGCTGAAGGCGCTGGTGTTCGGGGCGATCGCCGCGATCGTCGCCTCCTACAAGGGGCTCACCGCGAAAGGCGGCCCCAAGGGCGTCGGCGACGCCGTCAATCAGTCAGTGGTGATCACCTTCATGTTGCTGTTCGTGACCAACTTCGTGATGACCGCGGTGTACTTCCAGGTCGTCCCGCAGAGGGGCTAGCCGATGCGACCTCAACGACTCCTCGACCGCCCATTGCGCTCGCTCGACGACCTGGGCACCCAACTCTCCTTCTACGGCCGTTCGCTCGCGTGGACGGGCCGCACCCTGCGCCGCTACAAGAAGGAGATCCTGCGGCTGCTCGCCGAGGTGAGCTTCGGCCGCGGCGCGCTCGCCGTCGTCGGCGGCACGGTCGGCGTGATCGCCTTCCTGTCGTTCTTCACCGGCACGGAGGTCGGCCTTCAGGGCTACGCGGCTCTCAACCAGCTCGGCACCTCCAACTTCGTGGCGTTCCTGTCGGCGTACTTCAACACCCGGGAGATCGCCCCGCTGGTGGCCGGCCTCGCCCTGTCCGCGACGGTCGGCGCCGGGTTCACCGCGCAGCTCGGCGCGATGCGGATCAGCGAGGAGACCGACGCGCTGGAGGTGATGGGCGTCCCCTCGCTGCCGTTCCTGGTGACGACGCGGATGATCGCTGGCTTCGTCGCCGTGATCCCGCTGTACGTGATCGGGCTGGTGTCCTCGTACCTGGCCGCCCGCACCATCACGACCGGCTACTACGGTCAGTCGACGGGCACGTACGACCACTACTTCCACCAGTACCTGCCGCCCGTGGACGTGCTGTGGTCCTTCGGCAAGGTGATCGTCTTCGCCGTCCTGATCATCCTGGTGCACTGCTACTACGGCTACTACGCGAGCGGCGGGCCGGCCGGCGTCGGCGTCGCGGTGGGCCGTGCGGTGCGGACCTCGATCGTCGCCATCAACGTCCTGGACTTCTTCCTGAGCCTCGCGATCTGGGGCGCCAACACGACCGTGAGGATTGCGGGGTGAGGCCGGTGAGAGTGCTGAGACTCAGGTTGTACGGCATCGCGTTCATCGCCGTGCTCGCGCTGCTGCTGTCGCTGGCCGTGGCCGTCTACCGGCAGGCGTTCACGCCCGTCGTGCGCATCACGCTCCAGGCCGACCGGCTCGGCAACCAGCTCGATCCGCGCGCCGACGTCAAGCTGCGCGGGCTGCTGGTCGGCGAGGTGCGCGCGGTGCACGCGGACGGCGCGAAGGCGAGCCTCGACATCGCCCTCAAGCCGGAGTACGTCGCGTCCATCCCCTCGGACGTGCACGCGCGGCTGCTGCCCAAGACGCTGTTCGGCGAGAAGTACGTCGACCTGGTGGCGCCCGCCCGCTCCACTGCCCGGCCCATCCGCGCCGGGGACGTCATCACCCAGGACCGTACGAGGGTCGGCATCGAGCTGCAGCAGCTGATGAACGACCTGCTGCCGCTGCTGCGGGCCGTCAGGCCGGGTGAACTCAACGCCACGCTCTCGGCCTTCGCCACCGCGCTGGAGGGCCGCGGCGACCGGATCGGCGACAACCTCACCCGCGTCGAGGGCTATCTGCGCCGCCTCAACCCGCATCTGCCCTCCCTCAAGGAGGACATCTCACGCTTCGCCGACGTCGCCCGGGTGTACGGCGACGCCGCGCCCGACCTGATGGCGTTCCTGCGCAACACCGTCACCACCAGCCGCACGATCGTCGAGAAGAAGGACCGACTGGCCACCGCGCTCCGCACGACCGCGACGGTCTCGGGCACCGCGCAGGACTTCCTCGACGCGAACGGCGACCGCCTGATCACGCTCGGCCGGGTCTCCCGCCCCACGCTCGAGCTCTTCGCCCGCTACTCCCCCGAGTACCCCTGCCTCCTGAACGGATTGGTCCGCGAGGAGCAGGCGTCGGAGGAGGCGTTCCGCGGCGGCGAGATGCACATCACCCTCGAGGTCGTCCGCGCGCAGGGCGCGTACCGGCCCGGCGAGGAGCCGCGCTATGCCGAGCGGTCGGGGCCGAACTGCTGGGGCATGCCCCATCCGCAGGTGCCCGGACCGAAACCCAAGTTCAACGACGGTACGTCGTCCGGCGGTTCGGGCGGCGCACTGCCCGGAGGTGTCAACATGTCCGCCACCGCGGCCGAGCAGCGGGCCGTCGACTCGCTCGTGGCCCCCGTCCTGGGCGTCCCCGCGGACAAGGTGCCGCCCGTCACGACCCTGCTGTTCGGGCCGCTGGCCCGCGGAACGGCGGTGAGTGTCGCATGAGGACGAAGCGTCGTACGGGTACGTCACGCGCCCGGCAGACCGCCGCGCCGCTGATCAAGTTCAGTCTCTTCGCGCTGATCACGATCGCGGCGACGGCGCTGCTCGCCGCAACCATCGTCAACATCTCCTTCACCCCGAAGGACACGTACCACGCGGTGTTCAGCGACGTGACGGGCCTGGAGAAGGGCGACGACATCCGGGTCGCCGGGGTGCGCGTCGGCCAGGTCGAGGGCATCCGGATCAAGGACCGGACGCTGGCCGAGGTCACCTTCAGCGTCGCCGCGGACCGCCCGCTGTTCGCCGGCACCCACGCGGTCGTGCGCTACCGGAACCTGGTCGGGCAGCGGTACATCGCGCTCACCGAGGGCGCGGGCGACGACACCCGGCTGCGGCCCGGCGGCACCATCCCGCTGTCCAGGACGCAGCCGGCGCTGGACCTCAACGCGCTGCTGAACGGCTTCAAGCCGCTGTTCGCCGCGCTCAGCCCGAACGACGTCAACCAGCTCGCCACCGAGATCATCAAAACCCTGCAGGGCGAGGGCGGCACGGTGAACAGCCTGCTCGCGCACACGGCGTCGCTCACCACGACGCTCGCCGACCGCGACCAGCTGATCGGCTCCGTGATCGACAACCTCAACACCGTGCTGGAGACGCTCGACCGGCGCGGCGCCCGCTTCTCCGGGCTGCTGACCCAGCTGCGGCGGGTGATCTCGGGGCTGACCGCCGACCGCAAGCCCATCGGGGACTCCCTGGTGAGCATCGGCGACCTCGCCGAGGCCACCTCGGGTCTGCTGAAGGACGCGCGTCCGGCACTGAAGGACGACATCGCCGGGCTGACCGGTCTGACCGGAACGCTGAACAAGAACGAGAAGACCGTGGAGGGCGTGCTGAAGCGGCTGCCGAACAAGCTCAACGAGCTGACGGGGACGGCGTCCTACGGCTCGTGGTTCAACTTCTACCTCTGTGACTTCGACGGCCGCGTCGTGCTGCCGAAGACGAAGCAGGTGCTCACCCCGGAGCTGCATGTGGCGCAGGCGAGGTGCGGCGGATGAGCATGCGCATCGTGCCGGGCAGGAACCGGCGCCCCCGCCCCGAGCCCCTGATCAAGGTGCGCGTGCTGCCGCCGAGGCTGCCCAGGCTGCCCAGGCCGCGGCTCCTGCCCCGCAGGACGCGACGCCGCCGTCCCGAGCCTGAGGTGAGGGTGCGCGTGCTGCCGCCGAGGCTGCCCAGGCTGCCCAGGCCGCGGCTCCTGCCCCGCAGGACGCGACGCCGCCGTCCCGAGCCTGAGGTGAGGGA
>NZ_JBEXHW010000002.1:292334-312111 GCF_040608235.1 Streptomyces sp. NPDC005202
GGTGCGCGTGCTGCCGCCGAGGCTGCCCAGGCCGCCCAGGCCGCGGCTCCTGCCCCGCAGGACGCGACGCCGCCGTCCCGAGCCTCTGGTGAGGGTGCGCGTGCTGCCGCCGAGGCTGCCGAGCGTCCGGCTGCGCCGTCCGCGGCTGACGCCGTTCCGTGAGCGGAATCCCCTCGTGGTCGGCGCCGTCGGCCTCACCGTCCTCGCGCTGCTGACCGTCGCCGCGTTCAACGCCGACAGTCTGCCGCTGATAGGCGACGGAAAGACGTACAGCGCGGCCTTCTCCGAGGCGGGCGGCCTCAAGCCGGGCGACGAGGTGCGGATCGCCGGGGTCAAGGTCGGCAAGGTCGAGAGCGTCGACCTGGAGGGCGACCACGTCAAGGTGACGTTCAAGGTCAAGGGCGACCCCGCCTTCGGCACCGACACCGGCGCGGCGATCCGGGTCAAGACGATCCTCGGCGCCAAGTACCTCGCGCTGAGCCCGAAAGGGCCCGGCCAGTTGAAGCCGGGCAGCGAGATCCCGATCGGGCGAACGGTGTCGGCGTACGACGTCGTGCAGGCCTTCAGCGACCTGACCACCACGACGGAGGAGGTCGACACCCAGCGGCTCGCGAAGGCGCTGGACACCCTCTCCACCACCTTCCAGGACTCGCCCGCGGAGGTGCGGGCGTCCATCAAGGGACTGTCGAGGATCTCCAAGACGATCGCCTCGCGCGACAAGGCGCTGCACGGGCTCCTCGACCACGCGAACGGAGTCACCAAGGTGCTGGCCGAGCACACCAAGGACTTCTCCGCTCTGGTGAAGGACGGCGACAGGCTGTTCAAGGAGATCGGCAAGCGGCGCGCGGCGATCCACAACCTGCTCAAGAGCTCCGCGCTGCTGGGCATCGAGCTGTCCGGCCTGGTCGAGGACAACCGCAAGGAGATCGGGCCCGCCCTGAAGAACCTCAACACCTTCGTCACGATGCTCGAACGCAACCAGGCGAGCCTCGACCGCAGCGTCAAGCTGCTCGCCCCCTACATCCGGGTCTTCACCAACACCCTCGGCAACGGCCACTGGTTCGACTCCTACGTCCAGAACCTAATCGCCGCCCCGGTCGTGCCGCGGACGGGAGGCTCGCGATGACCACACGCTTCCCCGTCCGGCGCACCCGGGCGGTGCTCACCACGCTCGCGGTCGCCGCCGGCCTCGCCGTCGTGCTGTGGCCGCACTCCGACACCGTCCGCGTCACCGCGTACTTCCCGCGCACCGTCGGCATCTACCCCGGCTCCGACGTCCGCGTCCTCGGCGTCCGCATCGGCGAGGTCAGGAAGATCACGCCGGAGGGCGGCCGGGTCCGGGTGGACCTGGAGTTCGACCAAGGGCGCAAGGTGCCCGCCGACGCGCAGGCCGCCATCATCAACTCCTCGGTGGTCAGCGACCGTTACGTGCAGCTGCTGCCGGTGTACCGGAAGGGCCCGGTGCTGCGGGACGGCGCCGTCATCCCCGAGTCGCGCACGGCCGTCCCCGTGGAGCTGGACCGGATCTTCGACAGCCTGCACACCACCGCCGAGGCGCTCGGCCCCAAGGGCGCGAACAAGGACGGCTCCCTGTCGCGGCTGCTCGGGGTGAGCGCGGACAACCTCCAGGGCCAGGGCGCGCACCTCCACCAGACGGTCGAGAACCTCTCGCAGGCGGTCACCACACTGTCCGAAGGGCGGGGCGACCTGTTCGGCACCGTACGCAACCTGCAGGTCTTCACGGCCGCCCTGGCGGCCGACGACAAGAGCGTGCGGTCGTTCAACACCAGCCTCGCCAAGGTGGCCCAGCAGCTCTCCGGGGAGCGCAAGGACCTCGCGGCGGCGCTGCAGCACCTGGGTACGGCGCTCGGCGACGTGTCCGACTTCGTGAAGCACAACAAGACAACACTGGCCTCGGACGTCAAGGGACTCAGCAAGGTCACCAAGCTCCTCGTCACCCAACGGGCCGCACTGGAGGAGCTGTTGACGGTCGCCCCCACCGGTCTGTCGAACCTGCACAACGCCTACAACCCCTCCTCCGGCACCCTCGACACCCGCAACAACCCGCAGAGCCCGCAGGACCCGGCGTCCCTGCTGTGCTCCCTGCTCAAGACGACCGGGGACGCGGGCGGCAAGAACCCCGACTGCAAGGAGCTGCACAAGCTCTTCGACTCGCTGCCTGAGCTTCCGGCCGCCCCGGCGGGGACGGGCACGGTCGACCGGACACTGAGCGGAATCCTGGGGGCCAGGGCATGAGCATGGTGCGCAAGGGCCGGGTGGTCGCATGGACGGCGGCCGGTTCGCTGCTGCTGTCGGGGTGCGAGTTCAACGGCTGGTACGACGTCCCGCTCCCCGGGGGCGCCGCGGCCGACGGCCACGCCTACCACGTCACGGTCGAGTTCAGGGACGTACTCGACCTGGTGCCGCAGTCGGCGGTCAAGGTCGACAACGTCCCCGTGGGCGCGGTCGAGAAGGTGGAGCTGGACGGCTGGCACGCGCGCGTGCGGCTGCGCGTCGCCGACTCGGTGAAGCTGCCGGCCAACGCGGTCGCCGACCTCGGGCAGACCAGCATGCTCGGCGAGAAGTACGTGGCACTGTCCGCGCCGGTCGGCACCCCGCCCGTCGGGCGGCTCCGCGACGGCGCCGTGATCCCGCTGTCCCGCAGCGGCCGCAACCCGGAGGTCGAGGAGGTGCTGTCCGCGTTGTCCGCGCTCCTCAACGGCGGCGGCGTGGCCCAGCTCAAGACCATCACCGTGGAGCTGAACAAGGCCCTTCAGGGCCGCGAGAACCGGGTCAAGTCCCTGCTCACACAGCTCGACACGTTCCTCGGCAGCCTGGACGAGCAGCGCGGGGAGATCGTCCGCGCGCTCAAGGGCGTCGACCGGCTCGCCAAGCGCCTGGGGAAGGAGAAGAAGACGATCGCCGCGGCCGTCGACACGATCCCGCCCGCGCTGAAGGTCCTCGCCGACCAGCGCCGCGACCTGACGAAGATGCTCACCGCACTGTCCAAGCTCGGCAAGACCGGAACCAGAGTCGTCAACGCCTCGCGGGACGACGCCGTCGCCAACCTCAAGCAGCTGCGGCCGATCCTGCAGCAGCTCAACAAGGCGGGCGACGACCTGCCCAACTCCTTGGAGCTGCTGACCACGTACCCGTTCCCGCGCAACGTGGTGGACGCCGTGAAGGGCGACTACGTCAACCTGAAGATCACCGCCGACCTCGACCTGGCGGGCCTCTACGGCAACCTCACCGACAAGCCCGGCAAGGACGGCGGCGGCTCCGGGAAGCAGCCGACCCCGAGTCCCTCGCTCCCGAACCTGCCGGACGTACCGCCGCCCACCGCGCTGCCCAGCACCCCGAGCCTGCCGAAGGTGCCGAAGACGCCGGCCCAGCCCTCGGCATCGGCGGGCGGCGGTGGCGATGTGCTCTGCCCGCCGGTGTGCACCGCGAGCTACGGCACCTCGGGAGACGCGCGCCGCCTCCCGCCCGGGATCAACCTCGCGCTCGCCGAGCTCCTGCTGAAGGGGATACAGCCGTGATCACACGTACGGTCAAGGGCCAGCTGCTCGCCTTCGCCGCCGTCACCGCCCTCGGGGTGTCGTACGTCGGCGTCCAGTACACGGGCCTGGCGGACGCCCTCCTCGACCGCGGCTACACGGTGCGGGCCGACTTCGCCGAGTCCGGGGGCGTCTTCCCGGGCGCCGAGGTCACCTACCGCGGGGTGCCGGTGGGCCGCGTGAGTGACCTGCGGCTGACCGGGTCCGGGGTGTCGGTGGCGCTGCGGATCGAGGACGGCGCGCCGCGGATCCCGGCCGACACCCTGGCGGTGGTCGCCAACCGTTCGGCGGTGGGCGAGCAGTACGTCGACCTGCAGCCCCGGCACTCCGGCGGCCCGTATCTGACGGACGGCAGCCCGATCCCGCGCAGCAGCACCCGGACCCCGCTGCCCGTCACCGACCTCGTCCTCGGCCTGGACCGGCTGGTCAACTCCGTCGGCAAGGACGATCTGCGCACCACCGTCGACGAGTTGGGCAAGGCCTTCGCCGGCACCGGACCGGGGCTGAGCCGTCTGGTGGACTCCGGCAACGCGCTCGTCGAGTCGGCGTCCGACTCCCTTCCTCAGACGGTCTCGCTGATCGAGGACTCGCGTAAGGTGCTCAAGACACAGGCCGACCAGGGTTCGTCCATCAAGTCGTTCTCCCGCGATCTGGCGGCGCTCGCCGCCCAGTTGAAGTCGAGCGACGGGGATGTGCGCCGGCTGATCGACAACGCGGCGCCCGCCGCCGAGGAGGTCGACTCCCTGCTGAAGTCCACCCGGCCGCACCTACCGGTCCTGCTGACCAACCTCATCAGCGGCGGCCAGGTCACCCTGGCCCGGCTGCCCGGAGTGGAGCAGGCCCTGGTCACCTTTCCAGCGGTGGTCGCGGGCAGCTACACGGTCGTGCCCGGCGACGGCACCACCCACTTCGGGATGGTGGTGAACGCCAACGACCCGCCCGCGTGCACCCAGGGCTACGGGACACGGCGGCGCGACCCCGCCGACACCAGCACGCGTCCGGCAAACACCGACGCACACTGCACGGCCCCGCGCGGCGGCAGGACCTCGGTGCGCGGCGCGCAGAACGCCCCCGGTGCGTCGGCCGGTTCGGGCCGTGCCGGGCAGGCCGCGTACGTCACCCCGTACGACCCGGAGACCGGCACCGCCACCGGCCCGGACGGGACACCCGTCGAGATCGGCTCGACGGGTGGCGAACAGACCACGTTCGGAAAGGAGTCGTGGCAATGGCTGCTCGTCGGGCCGATGGCCTGAACGCCGAGGACATGAACGCCCAGGACATGAACGCCCAGGACATGAACGCCCAGGACATGAACGCCGAGGACATGAACGCCGAGGCCGTGAACACCGGTGCCTTGAGCAACGGGCGTGGCTTGAACAAGGGGCGCCGCAGGGCCCTGACCGCGGGCCTCGTCGCCGCAACGGTGCTGACGACCGCGCTGTCAATCTGGCTGGGCCTGCGGCTGTCCGACCAGCGCGCGGCGGAGCAGCGCCGCCAGGACATCCTGGCCGCGGCCCGACAGTCGGCGCTGAACTTCACCTCGCTCGACTACCGGCACTACGGCCAGGACAGCCAGAACGTGCTGAAGGGCGCCACCGGCGACTTCAAGAAGCAGTTCGCCGCGCAGACCGAGGAGTTGACGAAGCTCGTCGCCCGGAACAAG
Organism: Streptomyces sp. NPDC005202; assembly: GCF_040608235.1. NCBI lineage: Bacteria > Bacillati > Actinomycetota > Actinomycetes > Kitasatosporales > Streptomycetaceae > Streptomyces > Streptomyces sp. NPDC005202. The sequence goes on from NZ_JBEXHW010000002.1 coordinate 297,555, forward strand.
TCGGTGTCCGAGGGGCAGGTCCTCGAAGCGGGCATCGTGCGGTCCGACGCGCGCTCGGCCCGGGTCCTGGTCGTCGCCGACAGCAAGGTGACCAACACCGCCGTGCCCGAGGGACAGGCGCGCACGTACCGGCTCCAGCTCGATCTCGTGCGCCAGGGCGGCCGCTGGCTGACCTCCGATGTCGAGTTCGTGGGCTGACCGGCCCCGTCGCGTACCACCAGGCACCACCAGTGAGGAGAAAGACCGTGGCGAACCCGACCTCCCGAAGCCGCGGCGCGGGCTCCCCCGCCCGCCGCACCCTGGCCGCGTCCGCCCGCGCGGCGGCCAAGCGCGCCCAGCAGCCGGCGCGCGAGGCGCGCGGCGCCCGTACCGCCTCGCGCCCGGCGGACGAGGGACGGCGGCGGAACGAGGAGGAGCAGTCCGGGCGCACCCTGCTCATCGACCCCCCGGCGGACGGCTGGGACGACCCGCCGGAGCCGTCGCCGGAGTCCGTGGAGGAGGAAGCGGGGGAGGAAGCGCAGGAGCAGGCGCGGGAGCAGGTGGACGAGGATGCGGAGGAGAGCACGCCCGCGTGGCGGACCGGGCGGAGACTGCTCACCGCCGCCTTCTGCGTGCTGCTGCTGGCAGGCCTGGTCGCCGTCGCCGTGCTCGGGTGGCAGTACCGGGAGGCGCGGCAGGCCGAACAGGCCCAGGGACAGGCGCTCGCGGCCGCGCAGAAGGCGGCACCGGTCGTGCTGTCGTACGACTACCGGCATCTGGACCGGGACTTCGCGCGGGCCCGCGCCCAGCTGACCGGGGCCTTCCGCGACGAGTACCTCAAGACCACGAGGGCGGTGGTCGGGCCGACGGCGAGGAAGTACCACGGCGTGGTGAAGGCGACGGTGGCGGCGCCCACGGGCGGCACCCCGGCGGCCTCCGTCGTGTCGGCCGCGCCGGACAGGGCCGTCGTGCTGCTGTTCGTCAACCAGGTCACCCAGAGCACCCAGGTCTCGGGATCCCGCCTGGATCTGAACCGGGTGCGGATGACGCTGACCCGCACCTCGTCGGGCTGGAAGGTGAGTGCCGTGGACGCGCTCTGACCGACGCCGGGAGGACCGCCGCGTCCGCCTCTGGAAGTGCCCCTGCGCAGGCCGCGCAGGGGCACTTTTTCGTGAGCGGTCTTGACAGTCGTCCCCGATCACGGGCAGCCTTCCATTAAGCAGAAATAAACTTCCGCAATACGGAAGTGTGGTATTTGCGGAATCGACACGGAATCACCGGTAGGACCGGTAGGAAGGGAGCGCCGCCCCGATGGGATTCGCCGACCAGCGCTTCACCGTCAACCTGTCGATCCTCTTCACGGAACTCCCGCTCCTGGAGCGTCCCGCGACCGCCGCCGCGGCCGGCTTCACCGCGGTCGAGCTGTGGTGGCCCTGGGTCGACACCCCCACCCCGGAGCAGTCCGAGCTCGACGCCCTGAAGAAGGCGATCGAGGACGCGGGCGTGCAGCTCACGGGCCTGAACTTCTACGCCGGGCAGCTCCCGGGCCCGGACCGCGGCGCCCTGTCGGTCCCCGGCGAGGAGTCGGAGCGGTTCCGCGCCAACATCGACGTGGCCGCCGACTTCGCCGAGGCACTGGGCTGCAAGGCCCTCAACGCCCTCTACGGCAACCGCGTCGAGGGCGTGGACCCGGCCGAGCAGGACGCGCTCGCGCTGGAGAACCTGGTCCTCGCGGCCAGGGCCGCCGACCGGATCGGCGCGATCCTGCTGATCGAGGCCCTGAACCAGCCCGAGTCGCCGCTGTACCCGCTGGTGAGCGCCCCCGCCGCCGTCGGAGTCGTGGACAAGGTCAACAACGCGACCGGCCTCGGCAACGCGAAGTTCCTGATGGACCTGTACCACCTGTCGATGAACGGCGAGGACCTGCCGCAGGTGATCGAGCAGTACGCGGCCACGACGGGTTACGTCCAGATCGCCGACAACCCCGGCCGCGGCGCCCCCGGCACGGGTTCGCTTCCGCTGGAGGACCTCCTCGACCAGCTGAACAAGGCCGGTTACGAGGGCTGGGTCGGCCTGGAGTACAAGCCGGGCGACCGCCCGAGCGCCGAGGCCTTCGACTGGCTGCCGATCGAGGCCCGCGCGGCCCGCTGAGCGCCAACCCACAGACGTCGCCAAGCAGTCAGAGAGGCACCCCCACCATGAGCACCCTTGCAGCTTCCTCCCAGCCGACCCGCCCGTCGATCGCCTGGATCGGCCTCGGCATCATGGGCTCCCCCATGTCCGAGAACCTGATCAAGGCGGGTTACGACGTCACCGGCTACACCCTGGAGCAGGAAAAGCTGGACCGTCTGGCCGCCGCCGGCGGCACCGCGGCCGGTTCCGTCGCCGAGGCCGTCCGCGACGCCGACGTCATCATCACGATGGTGCCCGCGTCCCCGCAGGTGGAGGCGGTCGCCTACGGCCCGGACGGCATCCTCGAGAACGCGAAGTCCGGCGCCCTGCTGATCGACATGTCCTCGATCACCCCGCAGACGTCGATCGACCTGGCGAAGAACGCCGCCGAGAAGGGCATCCGGGTGCTCGACGCCCCGGTGTCCGGCGGTGAGGCCGGCGCCATCGAGGCCGTACTGTCGATCATGGTCGGGGGCGAGCAGGCCGACTTCGACGCGGCGAAGCCGATCTTCGAGGCGCTGGGCAGGACCATCGTGCTGTGCGGTCCGCACGGCTCGGGCCAGACCGTGAAGGCCGCGAACCAGCTGATCGTCGCCGTGAACCTCCAGGCGTGCGCCGAGGCCGTGGTCTTCCTGGAGAAGTCCGGCGTGGACCTGAAGGCGGCCCTGGACGTCCTGGGCGGCGGCCTGGCGGGCTCGACCGTGCTGACGCGCAAGAAGGACAACTTCCTCAACCGCGACTTCAAGCCGGGCTTCCGCATCGACCTGCACCACAAGGACATGGGCATCGTCACGGACGCGGCCCGCGCCGTCGGCGCCGCCCTGCCCGTCGGTGCCGTGGTCGCCCAGCTGGTCGCCAGTCTGCGTGCGCAGGGCGACGGCGGCCTGGACCACTCGGCCCTGCTGCGGGCCGTGGAACGCCTGTCCGGCGCCCAGGTCTGACATTCCCGAGATCTCCGGGTGGCGCCGTCGCCGACACCTGTCCTGTCGCGCCCAGGCGGCGGCGCCACCCGGAACCACCTTCAACAAACTGTTGACGTCCAGATCACCCCAAACCTAGGCTCCACAAAGCGGAAACAGGTTTCCGCTGCCCCTCGTACGGAAGGTCAACGATGTCGAAGCGCGTGCTCACGGCGAGAACACTCACTACTGAGTCCGGCGCCCCGGTCGCAGACAACCAGAATTCCGCCACCGCAGGTGTCGGCGGCCCGCTCCTCCTCCAGGACCAGCACCTCCTGGAGAAGCTGGCGCGCTTCAACCGTGAGCGCATCCCGGAGCGCGTGGTGCACGCCCGCGGCTCCGGCGCGTACGGCCACTTCGAGGTGACCGACGACGTCACCGGCTACACCTGCGCCGACTTCCTGAACACGATCGGCAAGCGCACCGAGGTGTTCGTGCGCTTCTCCACCGTGGCGGACTCCCTCGGCGGTGCGGACGCGGTACGCGACCCGCGCGGCTTCGCGGTCAAGTTCTACACGGAAGAAGGCAATTACGACCTCGTCGGGAACAACACGCCGGTCTTCTTCATCAAGGACCCGATCAAGTTCCCGGACTTCATCCACTCGCAGAAGCGCGACCCGTTCACCGGCAGGCAGGAGCCGGACAACGTCTGGGACTTCTGGGCGCACTCCCCCGAGGCCACGCACCAGGTGACCTGGCTGATGGGCGACCGCGGCATCCCGGCCTCCTACCGGCACATGAACGGCTACGGCTCGCACACCTACCAGTGGACGAACGCGGAGGGCGAGGCCTTCTTCGTCAAGTACCACTTCAAGACGAACCAGGGCATCCGCTGCCTGTCCACCGAGCAGGCCCAGGAGATCGCAGGCAAGGACCCCAACTCCCACCAGACGGACCTGCTGCAGGCGATCGAGCGCGGGGTGCACCCGTCCTGGACGCTGTATGTCCAGATCATGCCTGCGGCCGAGGCGGCGGACTACCGCTTCAACCCGTTCGACGTCACCAAGGTCTGGCCGCACAAGGACTACCCGCTGCAGCGTGTGGGCCGCCTGGTCCTCGACCGCAACCCGGACAACGTGTTCGCCGAGGTGGAGCAGGCCGCGTTCTCCCCGAACAACTTCGTGCCGGGCATCGGCCCGTCGCCGGACAAGATGCTCCAGGGCCGCCTGTTCGCCTACGCGGACGCCCACCGCTACCGTCTGGGCGTCAACCACACCAAGCTCGCGGTGAACGCCCCGAAGGCCGTGCCCGGCGGCGCGAACAACTACGGCCGCGACGGCTTCATGGCGAGCAACCCCCAGGGCCGGCACGCGAAGAACTACGAGCCGAACTCCTACGACGGCCCGGTCGAGACCGGCCGCCCGCTGTCGGCCCCGCTGGCCGTCAGCGGTCACACGGGCACCCACGAGGCCCCGCTGCACAGCAAGGACGACGACTTCTTCCAGGCCGGCGAGCTGTACCGGCTGATGTCTCGGGAGGAGAAGCAGCGTCTGGTCGCGAACATCGCCGGTGGCCTGTCGCAGGTCTCCCGCGACGACGTGATCGAGAAGAACCTTGCGCACTTCCACGCCGCCGACCCGGACTACGGCCGGCGCGTGGAGGAGGCGGTCCGCGCCCTGCGCGAGGACTGAACACCGATGCCGCGCACGGAGTCTGACGAAGAGTTATGATTCCGGACGCGCAGCCCGCGCGGTCCCTCGGGCGACCCGGATGAGGGGTGGTCGCCCGGCGGCGGCGCGGCCGGGGCGAGGACCGCGGCGCGTGCGAGCCAGTGCGGTGGTGAAGGTCCCGAGACCGCCTTCTCGACCAGAGGGAAGGCGTCCCGGCTCCGTCGCATCCGCCGCGGTCCCAGCCACACGCCTCGCCATGCGAGGCCCGCAGACTCCGTCCGGCGGCGCGAACGTCCTGTCGCGAACAGCCTCGCACCGTCGGACGGCCACATCCGAATGCCTCACCGGCCGGGGAGCGCCGGATGCGGACCACATCCCGCATCCGGCGCTCCTCGGCGTCTTCGGTGCCTTCGGCGTCTCCGGCGTCTCCGGCGTCTCCGGCGTCTCCGGCGTCTTACGTGTCTTACGTCATCTCCGGGGTGCGGATCCGCCCCGCCGGCAGGAGCCTGAAGGCATGGAGAACACCACGCAGTACCCGCACATCGTGGTGCATCCGCCGGCCCTGGACGGCTCCCGGCGGGTCACCGAGGGTGACCTGACCCTGGGGATCGCGTCCCACCTGGACGACGTCGTCGAGATCCTGCGGCTGGCCGACCTGGACCGGATCGAGGTCGAGGAGAGCGAACTCATCGAGTGGCAGGGCGGCGGTCCGGACGACTGGCCGGGTCTGTCGGAGCACGACATCTGAGCCGCGCACGCCGGCAGGCGTCCCACGGCTCGCGTACGGCAGGGGGCGTACCCCGGCTACGACATCCTCAAATCAACCTCTGAACACGGCGGAAGAGGCTTCAACCGCCCCCGGGGCCGGGCAGATTGCCATCACGCGGGGCCCGCCGGCACGGGGGCGGCGGGCCCCGGCAGGGGGATGTCATGACCAGCGGTACGACGGGCAGGCTCTCGCCGCACGGGGGGGCTCCCTGCTGCGGGGCGGCCCGCGCGCCGCCGTACGGTCGCCGTGCTCGCCCCGCACCTGAGGGGCGCCGTCGACGCCGACCGCCCGGGAACGATGCGGACCACGGGGGCGTCCTCGGGCAGTGGGCAGGATCTGCCGACCCTGCCGCCGCCGGCGAAGCCGGTGCACGGCGCCCTCTTACGGCCCGCGGACGTGCGGGAGTTGCTCCGGCGGCCGGACGTCCACCGCGCCCTCGGCGAGCTGCGCGCCGAGGGCGCGGCTGCCGGGCTGCTGCGTGCCTTCCCTCCCGTCCGGCCCCGGGCCGCCCGCCGCGCCCTGAGGGAGCTGTGCGACCGGCATCCGCTCCCGGCGAGCCGCGTGGCCTTCCCGGCGAGCCCGGAGCGTCTCGCGACGGACGCGGTCCTCATGGCGGTCCGCCACACGGCGACCGGGCCCTGACCGTGTTCGCCCCGCGCCTGAGGGGCGTGGCCGGGCTGATCGGCCGCGGGGGCACGGGGGACCAGGAGGTGCCGCGGTCCGCGTGCGGGAGCGGCTTCAGCTGTGGCTGCTCCCCGTGACCGACCGGGGGTTGTCGAGGAACGCCAGGGTGTGGCGCAGGAACAGGTCCGGGCGTTCGTTGTACGGCTCGTGGGCCGTCGGCAGCAGAACGCTCACCGTACGGGCCGGCAAGGCGCGCCGGGCGCTGCGTCCGTCGAGGAAGGCCGGGACCACCGGGTCGCGCCTGCCCCACAGCAGCAGGACGGGTGCGCCGATGCCGCCGGGGTCCGTCAGGCCGAACTCCGCCTCCGCGAAGCCACGCCAGATCGCGCAGTGGACGGCCAGCCTCCGCTCGTCGTACGGCAGCCGGCGCGCCCGCGCGTACGTGGCCCGGGCGCTCGGCGTCCGCAGGGCACCCAGGTAGGCGCGGGCGAGGGGGACGACGAGCCGGCGGGCGCGGTCGGGGCGTCCCATGACCGCGCGGCAGAACCAGCGGGTGAGCGCGTTCTGCGCGGTGAAGCCCGCCGGGTCGACCAGCACCAGGGACGTGACCGCGTGGGCGTGGCGCCCCTCGGCCAGACGGCAGGCGACGTATCCGCCGACGCTGTTGCCGAGCACGGCGAGCCGCCGTACGCCGTGCTCGGCGGCGAGCACGTCGAGGACCTGCTCGGCGGCCTCCACCAGCCGCTCCGGGGTGACCCGCCCGGGCTCCGGCGCCGTGGAGTCGCCGCAGCCGGGCCAGTCGACCACGAAGGTGCGGTGGTGGTCGGCGAGGGCGGGCAGCACGGCGTCGTAGTCCCGGCCGTCGCCGGGGTTGGCGTGCAGGAGCAGCAGCGCGGGCGCCCCGGGCGCGCCGTCGCAGCGCACGGCGATGTCACCGAGCACCGTGGGAACCGTCATCCGCATGGGCCGAGCATGCCGGACCGGCCCGCGCCTGGGAACAGCGCGAGGGGCGGCCCCTTCAGGGGATGGGCCGCCCCTCCTCCAGGCGTGGGTCAGACCTTCAGCGTCTTGATCGAGGTCGGCGCGTGGCCGGGCTCGGTCGCGAGTTCCTCGAACTCGACGACGTTGCTGATGTCGTTGGTGGTCGACATGGAGATGTTGGTGACGCGCTCCAGGATCGCCTCGACGACGACCGGCACTTGGTGCTCGGCGGCGAGCTTCTTGGCCTGCTCGAAGGCGGCGCCGAGTTCGTTCGGGTCGGTCACGCGGATCGCCTTGCAGCCGAGGCCCTCGGCGACCTTGACGTGGTCGACGCCGTAGACGCCCAGCTCGGGCGAGTTGATGTTCTCGAACTCCAGCTTGACCTGGAAGTCGATGTCGAACGCCCGCTGCGCCTGGCGGATCAGGCCCAGGTAGGCGTTGTTGACGAGGACGTGGACGTACGGGATCTTGTGCTGGGCGCCGACGGCCAGCTCCTCGATCATGAACTGGAAGTCGTAGTCGCCGGACAGGGCGACGACCTGCGCCTGCGGGTCGGCCTTGGCGACGCCGAGCGCGGCCGGGACGGTCCAGCCGAGGGGGCCCGCCTGGCCGCAGTTGATCCAGTGCCGCGGCTTGAAGACGTGCAGCATCTGGGCGCCGGCGATCTGCGAGAGGCCGATCGTCGACACGTACCGGGTCTCCGGGCCGAAGGCCTTGTTCATCTCCTCGTAGACGCGCTGCGGCTTGATCGGGATGTCGTCGTAGTGCGTACGGCGTTGGAGGCGGGCCTTCTTCTCCTGCGCGGCGGCGGCCCACTCGGAGCGGTCGGGCAGCCTGCCGGCCGTCTTCAACTCCTTCGCCACCTCGACGAAGAGCTCCAGGGCCGCCTTCGCGTCGGAGGTGATGCCGTAGTCGGGGGCGAAGATCTTGCCGATCTGGGTCGGCTCGATGTCGACGTGGACGAAGGTGCGGCCCTCGGTGTAGACGTCCAGCCGGCCGGTGTGGCGGTTGGCCCAGCGGTTGCCGATGCCGAGGACGAAGTCGGACTCGAGGAAGGTCGCGTTGCCGTAGCGGTGCGAGGTCTGCAGGCCGACCATGCCGGCGTTCAGCTCGTGGTCGTCGGGAATGACGCCCCAGCCCATCAGGGTCGGGACGACCGGGGTGCCGGTCAACTCGGCGAACTCGACGAGGAGTTCGGAGGCGTCGGCGTTGATGACGCCTCCGCCGGCGACGATCAGCGGCCGCTCGGCGGCGACCAGCATCCCGATCGCCTTCTCGATCTGGGCGCGGGTCGCGGCCGGCTTGTGGACCGGGAGCGGCTCGTACGTCTCCGGGTCGAACTCGATCTCGGTGAGCTGGACATCGATCGGCAGGTCGATCAGGACCGGTCCGGGGCGGCCGGAGCGCATCAGGTGGAAGGCCTGCTGGAAGACGCCGGGGACCTGCGCGGCCTCGAGGACGGTGACCGCCATCTTGGTCACCGGCTTGGCGATGGAGGCGATGTCGACGGCCTGGAAGTCCTCCTTGTGGATCACGGCGGTCGGGGCCTGGCCCGTGATGCACAGGATCGGGATGGAGTCGCCGATGGCGGAGTACAGGCCCGTGATCATGTCGGTGCCGGCGGGGCCGGAGGTGCCGATGCAGACGCCGATGTTGCCCGGGTGGGTACGGGTGTAGCCCTCGGCCATGTGCGAGGCGCCCTCGACGTGGCGGGCGAGGGTGTGGTGGATGCCGCCGGAGGCCTTGAGCGCCGCGTAGAAGGGGTTGATCGCCGCGCCCGGCACACCGAACGCGTCGGTGACGCCCTCGCGCTTGAGGATCTCAACTGCCGTGCGGGCAGCGGTCATACGAGCCATCGAGTACTCCTGCTTCGGCTGTCGGATTCGCACTCCCGTCGCGCCCCGCGGTGAGCTTCTTCCGTATAGCGGAAAAATACTTCTACCATCTGGAAGCAATGTAGGTGGGTGGACGAAGGGCGTCAAGAGACGGCAACGAGGGGTTCGCCGCTGGGCGAAGCGGCGGACAGGCAGGGGTCCGCTGGAGCACGATGGAGGCGCTGCCTCGACCGCTGCCTCGATGCGACGCCTTGGAGTGGGTCATGCCCGAGAGCGTGCCGGTGCGCTGCCCGGCCTGCCGGCGCGAGCACGTTTACACCGCGCCGTCCTATCCGTGCGCGTGCGGCGCGCCGGTCGCCCCGCTGCTGGACCGCCGGGCCGCGCCCACGGCCGTCGCCCACCGCAGCTGGGACGAGGACTGGATCACCGTCCGCTGCGGGTCCTGCGGCCGCCGGGACCAGTGGCCGCGACCGGAGCTGGGCTGCCCGTGCGGGACGGTGCTGCGGGTTCCGGTGGCGGGGACGGACCCGGCAGCGGACGTGGGCACCAGGACGGGTGCCGTCGCCCGCTCGGCGCGCGCCGCCTTCCAGCCCGTCGCCATACGCACCGCCCGCGACGCGGTCACCGCCGCCGCGCTGTATCTGCGTTGGCTCGGCTACGAGGGCATCCGCCGGGCCGACCAGCGGCCCCCGTCCGGGATCGGTCTCGCCGCCCGGGGCCTGCTGGCCCAGGTGGAGCCCACCGTGCACCGGGCCACGCTGCGGGACGTGGAATGCCTGTGGCTGACGGCCATGGCGGAGTCCGCCGGCTGCGTCTGCTTCTCCCTCGCCGGATACACCGACGACGCCCGCTCGCGCGCCGACGCCCTGGGCATCCCGCTGTTCGTCCTCGACCTCACGGGCACCCCGCAACCGGTGAACGACCCGGCCGACGCGCTGAACGCCACGGGCGCCTGACGCCCCGGGGACAGCCGAACACCACGGCGCCCAACACCCCCGGAACAGCCGACACCACGGCGCCCAACACCCCCGGAACAGCCGAACACCACAGGCGCCCTGCGCCCGGGGACATGGGCTGGGCCCCGGCCGACGCGTGCGCCACCGACTGCGCACGCCACCGGGGCCCGCCGGTGAGCTCCTACCGGACGCTCGTTTTCGTGCGGTTCACACGCCGTACTTCTCCCGCAGCTCGACCTTGCGCACCTTTCCGGACACCGTCATCGGGAAGGAGTCCAGGATCCGCAGCCGGCTCGGGATCTTGTAGTGCGCCAACTGCCCCTCGCAGAAGGCCCGCAGCTCCTCGAGGGTGAGCGGGTCGGCCGCATCGCGCGGGATGACGCAGGCGAGGACCTCCTCGCCGTACTTCTCGTGCGGTACGCCGACGACCTGCACGTCCCGGATCTTCGGGTGGGCGTAGAGGAACTCCTCGATCTCCCGCGGGTAGATGTTCTCCCCGCCCCGGATGATCATGTCCTTGATGCGGCCGACGATCTCGACGTACCCGTCCTCGCGCATCACCGCCAGGTCCCCGGTGTGCATCCAGCGGCCGGGGTCGACGGCCTCGGCGGTCTTCTCCGGCTCGTTCCAGTAGCCGAGCATCACGCTGTAGCCGCGGGTGCACAGCTCGCCCGCCGTGCCGCGCGGCTGGGTCACGCCGGTCACCGGGTCGACGACCTTCACCTCGATGTGCGGCAGCACCCGCCCCACCGTGCCGGTGCGGTGTTCGAGGTCGTCGTCCCTCCGCGTCTGGAGGGAGACGGGGGACGTCTCGGTCATGCCGTAGCAGATGGAGACCTCCTCCATGTGCATCTCGGCGACCACCCGCTTCATCACCTCCACCGGGCAGGGCGAGCCCGCCATGATGCCGGTGCGGAGGGAGGACAGGTCGTACGTCGCGAAGTCGGGGAGGTTCAGCTCCGCGATGAACATCGTCGGCACGCCGTACAGCGACGTGCACCGCTCCTGCTGCACGGCCTCCAGCGTGGCCTTCGGTTCGAAGGAGGGCGCCGGGATGACGATGCAGGCCCCGTGCGAGGTGGCCCCCAGGTTGCCCATCACCATGCCGAAGCAGTGGTAGAAGGGCACGGGCAGGCAGACTCGGTCCTGCTCGGTGTAGCCGATCGTACGGCCCACCCAGTAGCCGTTGTTGAGGATGTTGTGGTGGGAGAGCGTGGCGCCCTTGGGGAAGCCCGTCGTGCCCGAGGTGTACTGGATGTTGACCGGGTCGTCGCAGCGCAACTCGGCCTGTGCGGCCGCCGGTTGCTCGGGCGGCACGGAGGCCGCCCCGGCCGTCAGCGCGTCCCAGGACGGGTCGCCGATGTAGACGGTCTCCCGCAACTCGGGGCACCGCCCGCGGACTTGCTCCACCAGCGCCCGGTAGTCGCTGCTCTTGTGCGCCAGCGAGGCGATGAGCACGGAGACGCCGGCCTGTTTGAGGACGTACTCCAGCTCGTGGGCGCGGTAGGCCGGGTTGATGTTCACCATGATGGCGCCGATGCGGGCGGTGGCGTACTGGACGAGCACCCACTCGGGGCAGTTGATCGCCCAGATTCCCACCCGGTCGCCCTTGACCACGCCCTTGGCGAGCAGCCCGCGCGCCACCTCGTCGACCGCGGCGCCGAACTCGGCGTACGTCCAGCGGCGCCCGGAGGGCACGTCGACGAGGGCCTCGCGGTCCGGGAACGCGGCGATCGCCCGGTCGAGGTTGGCGCCGATGGTGTCCCCGAGCAGGGGCGTCCTACTGGTCCCGTGGCTGTACGACGGCTCGCTCACCGGAAGTCCTCCTCGCGGTACTCGTTCTCCGACCCCACGGCCGTGGCCTCGCGCAGCTCGATACGGCGGATCTTGCCGGACACGGTCTTGGGCAGCTCGCCGAACTCCAGGCGGCGGATGCGCTTGTAGGGGGCGAGGACCTCGCGGGAGTGCTCGAAGAGCACCTTCGCGGTGTCGGGGCCGGGCTGCCAGCCCTCGGCCAGCACGATGTACGCCTTGGGGACGGCCAGCCGCAGCTCGTCCGGCGCGGGCACGACGGCCGCCTCGGCCACCGCCTCGTGCTCCAGCAGGGCGCTCTCCAGCTCGAAGGGGCTGATCTTGTAGTCGGAGGCCTTGAACACATCGTCCGCGCGCCCCACGTACGTGATGTATCCGTCCGCGTCCCGCGAGCCGATGTCCCCGGTGCGGTAGTAGCCGCCCGCCATCGCCTCCGCCGTGCGGTCCGCGTCCCCGTGGTAGCCGGTCATCACGCCGACCGGGCGCACGGACAGGTCGAGCGCGATCTCGCCCTCGTCGACGCCGGGCGCGCCCGAGACCGGGTCGAGCAGCTCGACGCGGTAGCCCGGGCTCGGCCGCCCCATGGAGCCGGTCTTCAGGGGCTGGCCGGGGCTGTTGGAGACCTGCACGGCCGTCTCGGTCTGCCCGAAGCCGTCCCGGATGGTCACGCCCCAGGCCCGGCGCACCTGCTCGATGACCTCGGGGTTGAGCGGCTCCCCGGCGGCCACGGCCTCGCGGGGCGGGGTGCGCAACTGGGTGAGGTCCGCCTGGATGAGCATGCGCCACACGGTCGGCGGGGCGCAGAAGGTGGTGACGCCCGCGCGGTCCATCTCGGACATCAGCCGGGCCGCGTCGAAGCGCGTGTAGTTGTGGATGAAGACGGTCGCCTCCGCGTTCCACGGGGCGAACAGGTTCGACCAGGCGTGCTTGGCCCAGCCGGGCGAGGAGATGTTCAGGTGCACGTCGCCGGGCTTGAGGCCGACCCAGTACATGGTGGCCAGGTGCCCGATCGGGTACGAGGTGTGGGTGTGCTCGACCAGCTTGGGGCGGGCGGTCGTGCCCGAGGTGAAGTAGAGCATCAGCGGGTCGTCGGCGAGGGTGGGCCCGTCCGGGAGGAAGTCCGCGGAAGCTGCGTACGCGTCCTCGTACGGCTCCCAGCCCTGCTCGGGCAGGCCGCCGACGGCGATGCGGGTGTAGGCACCGGGCACGTCGGCGAACTTGGCGGTGTCCTCGGCCCGCGCGATCACGTGCTTCACGCGGCCGCGTTCGACGCGGTCGCGCAGGTCGGCGGGGCCGAGCAGCGGGGTGGCGGGGATGACGACGGCACGCAGCTTCATCGCGGCCAGCGCCGTCTCCCACAGCTCGACCTGGTTGCCGAGCATGACGAGGATGCGGTCCTCGGCGCCGACGCCCCGGTCGCGCAGCCAGTTCGCGGCGCGGTTCGAACGCTCGGACACCTCGGCGAAGGAGAGCCGGGTCTCGGTGCCGTCCTCCTCGACGATGTGCAGGGCGGTGCGGTCGTTGCCGTCCGCGACGACGTCGAACCAGTCCAGCGCCCAGTTGAAGTGCGAGGGCCGGGGCCATTCGAAGCCCTCGTAGGCCGTGGGGTAGTCCTCGCGGTGTTCCAGCAGGAAGTCCCGCGCCCTGCGGAAGAGCTCCGTCGCCGTCGTCATTTGTCCTCCTCGGTGCCGGACCATTGCCGGGCGGCTCTCCGACATCGTGTAATCCGTGATGCGCATCTCACTACCCCCGAACGGGGGGGTGGGCCGCAGAGTGGCGGCGACGAAGGGGCGAGCACGTGGCAGCAGACGCGACCGGGGCGGTGGAGATACGGGGTGCGCTGGTGCGGTTGCGTCGTGCGACGGGGCTCCCGGTCGCCTTCGGCGGCCTGGTGGAGTCCGGCCGGCCGCAGGTGCGCATCAGCGAGCTGAGCGGCACGACGACGCTCGCGCTCAGCGCGCTCGCGGTGACCTCCGGCAATGGGCTGGGCGGGAAGGCGGTGGCGCTCGCCCGCCCGTGCGCGGTGACGGACTACTCCTCCTCGCGGCAGATCAGCCACGAGTACGACGCCGCCGTCGCCGCGGAGGGGCTGCGCTCGGTGGTGGCGGTGCCCGTGGTGGTACGGCGCCGGGTCCGCGGGGTGCTGTACGGCGCGCTGCGCACGGCCCAGCCGCTCGGCGACCGCACGCTGAGCGCGGCCGTGGAGGCGGCGCGGGACGTGGAGCATGCGCTGGTGGTGCGGGAGGAGGCGCGGGGACTGCTGGCGGCGGCGCGCCCGGAACCCGTCGCCCGAGACGCGGGCGCCGCCTGGGAACAGGTGCGGGAAGCTCACGCGGCGCTACGCGCACTCGCGCCGCGGATCGCGGACCCGGAGCTCCGGGCCGAGCTCCTCGACGCCTGCGGCCTGCTGACCGCGGCCGCGCCTCGGGAGGGGACGAGCCTGGCCCCCCGGGAGGTGGACGTCCTGGCGTGCGTGGCCGCCGGGGCGACGAACGCGGCGGCCGCCGCGCGCCTGGGCCTGAGCCCCGAGACCGTCAAGAGCTACCTGCGGTCGGCGATGCGCAAGCTGGGCGCACACACGCGAGGAGAGGCGGTGGTGGCGGCCCGCCGAGCGGGGCTGCTGCCGTAGAACGCGGGTGCCGACGAGTGCAGCGCGATCGCAGGAGGGAGCACCGCCTTGGGACGCGGGCGGGAGAACCGCGGTCGGCGGTGCGGACCGGAGCGCCGCCCCCGGAGCACAAGCGCGAGAAGCACCATGGACGGCACGGACCGGAGCGCCGCCCCCGGAGCACAAGCGCGAGAAGCACCATGGACGGCACGGACCGGAGCGCCGCCCCCGGAGCACAAGCGCGAGAAGCAC
>NZ_JBEXHW010000002.1:312210-394130 GCF_040608235.1 Streptomyces sp. NPDC005202
CCATGGACGGCGCGATCCGGAGCGCCGCCCTCGGAGCACAGGGCGGAGAAGCGCCGCCGGCCGTGCACTCCGGAGCATTGCCGTCGGGGCGCAGGCAGGCGCCGGCGGGCCGCATGGTCCGCGGCGGTGGGACGCGGGCGGGAGCAGCGCCGTCGAGCGGCACGCTCCTGTCGTCGGATGTCGGTCGGGAGCCGTGGGTACACCCCCGTCCGGCCCGGCCCGCAACCCCGTCGTCAGAGCCGTCCGAACACCGTCGCAGGACGCAGCGCGACACCGCGTCCGGCGCGGCCCGCGACCCCGTCGCGGAGCCGGTCCGGTTCCGGATACCGTCGTCGGATGCGGCGGGAACTGCGCCGTCCCGGGATGTCGGGCGCGGTCCGAAGTGGTGTCTGCAGCGCGGTCGGAGGGCCCAGGGGCGGTCGGGAGGGCCGGCGAAGGGGGCCTCACGTGGGGGTTCTATTCACCCGGGCCCGCTTTGAATTCACCCATGCCCCTGCCGCTGTTATTTCCCTCACCACCCCGGCGGTCCGAAATTCAAGGGCTCGTTGCCTAGAATTTGGCCCGAACACGACACTCGAGGGGAGCGGTGACCGTGCGACGGGACTTCAAGGACCCTGCGAGCTGCCGCTCCGACCTGGTCATCGGCCGCGAGGAGCCGTCCGCGGCGGCGCGTGCGCAGCTCGCCCGCGGCGGCAGTGTGCTGCTCCACGGCCCGGCCGGAATAGGAAAGTCGACCGTCCTTCGGTCTTTGGCCGCGGAATACGCCCCTGCGGCCCGCACCGTGTTGCGCTGCTCCGCCACCGAGTCCGAATCCCACCTGCCCTTCCTCGCCCTGGCCGACCTGCTCGGCCTGGTCCTGGACGAGGTGTCCGGCAAACTGCCCGCCGCCCAGCGCACCGCCCTGGAGTCGGCGCTCACCGGCCGCGGCGAGTCCACCCTCCAGCGGGACGGCCTCGCCCTGCGCCTCGCCGTGCTGTCCGCGCTGCGCGCGCTCGCCGCCGAGGGACCCGTCCTGGTCGTCGCCGACGACCTGCAGTGGCTGGACTCCGCGAGCGCGGAGCTGCTCGGCTTCGCCGCCCGCCGCCTGGGCGAGACCCCGGTGCAGATGGTGTGCGCGGTGCGTACCGAGGGCCAGGAGTACGACCGCCACCTGCGCGCCTGCCCGCCCGACACCCTTGCCGTCCGGCTGGGCCCGCTCTCCCGGGCCCAGGTCTCCGCGCTGCTCGACCACCGCGGCTACACCGGCCTGTCCCGCTCCACGGTCCGCGACATCCACCGCACCAGCGGCGGCAACCCCCTGTTCGCCCTGGAGCTGGGCCGTGCCCTGGCCGAGAGCCCGACCCCGCCACGGCCGGGCGAGCCGCTGCCGGTGCCGACCTCCTTGCGCGCCCTGGTGCTGAGCCGGCTGGAGATGCTGTCGGACGAGGCCCGCCGCACCCTCCTCGTCGCCAGCGCCGGCGCCCGCCCCACGCCGGCCCTGCTGCATGCGGCCGGCCGGGAGAACGTCGAGGCCGAGTGTGCCCAGGCCGCCGCGCTGGGGCTGCTGGCGACGGAGCCGGAGGGCCCGGCCGTACGGTTCGCGCACCCGCTGATCTCGGCCGCGCTGTACGCGGAGGCGCCCGCGCAGGAGCGGCGCGCCGCACACGCCGCGCTGTCCACGGCGGCCTCAGACCCCATCGAGCGGGCCCGGCACCTGGCCCTGGCCACCACGGGCACCGACCCGGAGGTGGCCGCCCGGCTCGCCGGGGCCGCCGCGCTGGCCCGGGACCGCGGGGCGCCGTCGGTGGCCGCATCCCTCGGGCTGCTCGCGGCCCGGCACACCCCGGCGGACAGCACGCCCGGTCCGGACGAGCGGCGGTTGCAGGCCGCCGAGGACGCCATCACTGCCGGCGAGGTCGACCTGGCCCGGGACATCGCCCGTGAGGTGCTGACCCGGGCCACCGTGCCCGCGGACCGGGTGCGCGCGTGGATGGTGGTGATCGAGGCGGCCGGTCAGGCCCTCGGGGACGTCGACGCCGTCTTCCCGCAGGCGCTGGCGGACGCGGGCGACGACCCGCGGCTGCTGGCCCTGGTCCACTATCAACTGGCCTGGCGCGGGCTGGTCGTGGAGGGCGACTTCGCCGAGGCCCGGCAGGAGGCCGCGCACGCGGCGGAGCTGGCGGCGCGGGGCGAGGACCGGCGCACCGAGCTCATGGCGCTCGCCTTCCAGGCCTCGACCGAGACCCTGATGGGGCACCCCGACGCCCCCGCGACCATCAAGCGGGCGCTGAAGGAGCCTCAGGATCCGTACGTGGCCTGTCACCACAACGGTGTCGGTTCGGCGCGCTTCCGCTGGCTGCTGATGAGCGACCAGCTGGCCGAGGCGCGGACCACCATCACCGCGCTGCTGCGCGAGGTGCGGCGGCGCGGCATGGTCGAGAGCGAGGTGCACTTCCTGCGCTTCCTCGCCGAGACCGAGCTGCGCTCCGGGCACTGCGGCCGGGCGCTGGACCTCGCCCGGGAGAGCCTGCGGCTGGCCCGGGACACCGGCATCGGCGAGGGCGCCTCCGCCATGCTCACCTCCCTGGCCGAGGCTTCCGGGGGCGACACGGAGCGGGCGCTGGCGCTTGCCCGGGAGGCGGTGGGGCACGCCGAGGAGGACGGCGACCAGATGTACCTGTCCCGGGCCCTGGCCGCCCTGGGGTACGCCCAGTTGGTGGCCGGGGACGCGCAGGCCGCGGTCGGGGCGCTGCGCCGGGTGCGGGAGCTGGAGCACGGGCTCGGCATCACCGACCCGGCACGCGGCCGCTGGGCGGGCGACCTGGCCGAGGCCCTCGTACGGATCGGGGAGCCGGCCGAGGCGCAGGACGTCATCGACGGTGCGCGCGAGCACGCGCTGCGGCTCGGCCGGGAGAGCGTGCTGGCCGTGCTGGACCGGTCCGAGGCGCTGGTGCGGGCGGCGCGCGGCGAACAGGAGGCCGCCGTCGCCCGGTTGACGTCCGTGCAGGACCGGCTGGCGAAGCTGGGGCACGGGCTGGAGGAGGCGCGGGCCGCCTTCGCGCTGGCCCGGCTGCGCACCCGGCGGCCCGGGCCGACCTCGTACGACGAGGCGGCACGCCTGTTCCGGCGCTGTCGCGCGCTGCCGTGGCTGCGTCAGGTGGACGCGGCCGCCGCCGCCCGTCCGGCGGAACCGGAGGTCGTACCGGCGGCGCTGGACGGGCTCGCCGCGATGGAGCGTCAGGTCGCCGCGCTCGTCATGGAGGGCGCGACCAACCGGGAGATCGCCGCGCGGCTGTTCGTCAGCGTCAAGACGGTCGAGGCGACCCTGACCCGGGTCTACCGCAAGCTGGGGATCCGTTCGCGGGTCGACATCGTCCGATTGGCGGCAGGCCGGCGCGCGAAGTGAGGGCGGCCCGGGTCAACTCCCCGGGTGGGTTCAGTGCGGGACGCCACCGCGGGTGCAGCGAGGGACGACCGAGGGTTTTCCCTGCCCAACTCCCTTAGGGGGTTCCCTCATTGGAGGAGGGTGGGCCGAGTCCTAGCGTAGGGGCGTGCCGCTCGCCCGGGCACACGGGGGTCTGTCCCGAGACCCCCGTGCATCACCCCCCACCCGCGCGACCCCCACCGGCAACCCCCTTGAGGAGACTCATGTTCGGGCTCACCCGCGCCAGACAGACCGCCGCCGTCGTCGCGGCCTCCGCTGCCGCCGCCGCGACCGCGCTGCTCACCGCCCCCTCCGCGGTCGCCGCTCCCCAGCCCATCGTCGGTGGCACGACGACCACGACGACCGCGTATCCGTTCGTCACGCAGATCACGGACGCGTCCGGCAACCAGTTCTGCGGCGGCACCCTGGTCGCGGCCAAGAAGGTGGTCACCGCCGCGCACTGCATGGTCGGCGAGTCCACCAGCAGCGTCCGGGTGGTCGGCGGCCGCACGTACCTGAACGGTACGAACGGCACGGTCAGCAAGGTCAGCAAGATCTGGATCAACCCGGGCTACACGGATGCCACCAACGGCGACGACGTGGCGGTGCTGACCCTGTCGACCTCGATGCCGTACACGACGGCGAAGTACGTCTCCTCCTCCGACACGGGCGTGTACGCGGCCGGCACCACCGCCCGCATCCTCGGCTGGGGCACCACCTCCGAGAACGGCAGCTCCTCCAACCAGCTGCGGACCGCGACCGTGCCGATCGTGTCCGACTCCAGCTGCAGGAGCTCCTACGGCTCCGACTTCGTCGCGAGCGACATGGTTTGCGCCGGATACTCCACCGGCGGCGTCGACACCTGCCAGGGCGACAGCGGCGGTCCCCTGCTCATCGGGGGCGTCCTGGCAGGGATCACTTCCTGGGGCAACGGCTGCGCCGAGGCCGGTTACCCGGGTGTCTACACCCGGCTGACCACCTTCTCCAGCCTCGTGACCGCGCAGGTCAACTCGTGACCCGGTGAAGGACTCCTGAGAAACCCCTCAGGTGAATGCCAGGGGGCGTTGCGAGCCACCACGAGCAGCCCGCAACGCCCCCTTTCCACGCTCACCGGTCGATGGTCTCCGCGCTCACTGGTCGATGGTCTCCGCGCTCACCGGTCGGCGGTGAGCTTTCCGGCGGCGCCCCAGCTGTCCGCCGGGACCTCGTGGATCCACACCTGCACGGCCTCGGCCGGGATGTGGCCGGCCGAGGTGGCGAGCGTGGTCCAGGCGGCCCTGTACCGCGACGGCGTCAGGGTCTCCTCCCCCGCCAGCCTCGCCGAGACCTTCCGCGAGCTGCGCGAGCAGCCCGACGGCATGGCATGGATCGGGCTGGCCCGCCCCACCGAACGCGAACTCCTCTCCCTGGCCGCGGAGTTCGACCTGCATCCACTCGCGGTCGAGGACGCGATGGAGGCGCACCAACGGCCAGGCAGCCCGCCCCTCCTCGGCCGGGCCGGACTTTTCGGTGTCTCCCCGGCCGCGTTCATCAAGGGTGACCGGCAGATGGCCCAGGGCGAGCACGGCCTCACGGACGAAGACCTGAAGGCCTGGCGCCCGGCTGCCGCGACCCGTGGACGCCGTAGCACCAAGAAGTAACGCCGACACCGAGTCGGCCCAGTACGGCAACGGCCCCACGCCTACCGAGTCGGTGGGCGTGGGGCCGTTGTGACGTTTCGACTCCCTGGACGCGTGGGTCAGACTCCCAACTCGCCACACTTCACAGCGGTTACGAACGAAGCCCAACCCTCAGCTGCAAACGTGATCACAGGGCCGTACGCGTGCTTGCTGTCGCGCACAGGCACGACGGCGTCGAAGTCGTCGGAGACCTCAATGCACGCGCCACCGTCCTGATTGCTGTAGCTGCTCTTGCGCCACGAAGCAGCGCTCAGGTCGACGATCCGCACGGCACTTCCTCCAACTTGCGCAGGATGTACTTCCGCGACTCGGCTGGGGACAGCGCCAGGTCGCGCACAGAATCGTACGCCTTCTGCAAGCGCACAACCGGCGCGGTTTCCTCGATGAGTTCGCCCCTGTACCCGTTCTCGGTGTACGCCACAGTGCGGCCGTCCGGCAGAAGCAAGTACCACAGGTCGAAGCCCATCAACGCATGCAGTCCAGCACTGTTCGGCAGCACATGGACGGTCACGTCTTCGCGCTCCGACATCTCCAACAGGTGCTCCAACTGCGCCCGCCACTCTCCCGCGTCCCGCAACGGCGTGAGAAGGACGGCCTCCGAGAGGATCGTCCGGAACGGCGGCGCATCCTCCCCCTCCAGCAACTCCCGCCGCCCCATTCGCGCCTCGACCTGCTGTTCCAGCTCCGCCCCCTTGAGCCCACCGGCAGCCAGAACCTCCCGCGCATACCCCGGCGTCTGCAACAACCCCGGCAGAACGCTCACGGCGAAGTGCCACAGGCTGACCGCCTCCGCCTCAAGCGCCATGTACTGCCGATACTGCTCCCGAAACTGCGTATGGTCCCCCCGCGCCAGCTCCCACAGCGCGAGCAGCATCCCCGGCGTCCCGAAGTACTGGTCCAGCGCCTGGACGACCTCGGGACCGCCCAGCGTCTCCCCCTTCTCCATCTTCCCGAACAGCGACCAGTCCCACCCCAGCCGCTCCCCGAGCTGCCGCAGACTGTCGCCCTTCCCCGCCCGCAACTGCCGTAACTCCTCGGCGAACCGCTGACGCGGTTCCTGGCTGCGGCCCGTGACAAGGCGTCGCTGCGGCAAGGTGACTCCCCTCCAGGGCCTCCCGGTCGCCGACCGTCCCGGAAACCCTTCGTACCCGTACTCACACATCACACGTGCCCACACGCCCACCGCGACCCCTGTGGAAGTTGTGGAACGTGCGCCACCCAGCGGGGAACGAGACCGCCTCGACGGCACTTCCCGGCCCACCCCGGCGGCATTCTCGTAAAGCGCCGACTACGCACGGTAATTCACCGGACGCGGACACGACGGCCGAATCACGAATCCGACCTCTCCCCTGCCGGAAGGACGACGACCGATGCCGAACCCGAACCCCGCCCCGCAGGCGAACCGCGGCAAGAACCGGAAGCTCGCCCCCAAGCTCCAGGAAGCGACCGCCGCCCGCGACGCTCTCGCCGCCGCCCTCACCCGCGCCGGCATCCAGCTCCCCGCGATGGACGTCCGCACCCCCTGGGGCGACCCCCTCCCCGGCGACCCGGAGCAGACGCGGGAGACCGCGCCGGACGACTACAACACCCCGGCCAGCGCCCGCTACGCCCTCGTCCACCTCGGCGTCTGCTCGGCCCCCGTCGCCCTCGCCCTCGCCGCCGTCATCGCAAGGGGCGCCGCTCGATGATCGCCCCGCACGCCCCTTCCACTCCCGAGCCCGGCGCGCCTCCCCCGCCCGGCACGGCGGTCCGCGACACCGCCCGCGACCGCATCGGGATCGTCATGGGGCACGAGGGCCCGTACCTCCAGCTCCGCCCCCTTTCCGGTGGCCGGGAATGGGACGCCGAGCCCGACCACGTCCTGCCGCTCACCCCGGCGGAGTTACTGCACGCCCGCCTCGCCGAGACGAATGCCCGCAGCCGCAGGGACATCCCGTGACCGTGACCGACCGCCTCCCACCAGCGGGCACCCCTCAACCACCGGCCGGGAAGGCCCCGTTCCGTCGTCGCCCCGATCCCGGGGCGGGAGTACGGCATCCTGAAGAACAAGATGGGCCGGCCGGTTCCCGGAGATCAAGGAGACCGGCACCGACGCCAACCCGGGCGTGCGGCTCGAACTGTCCGGCGTGGACGTCGACTCCGTCATCGCCCACGCCCAGGTCAACGACAACCCGGCCAACCGGCAGGCGCTCGCCAAGCGACTGCTCGCCGAGGAACTGGGGGTGGAGGAGCAGGGGCAGTTGACGGCCCGACTCGACTTCGTGTGGCGGGGCACGCAGCGCAGTGCCGAGGTCGTGTTCGGGAACGTCGCCGACGAGGACGAGCTGCCCGACCACGACCTGGCGCCCCAGGAGGAGGGGCAGTGGCGGATCGTCATCGACCTGCCGTACGACGAGGGCGAGTACGGGCCCCGCGAGGACGCCATGCGTATGCAGCGGCTGCGGGAGCGGTAGCAGGGCGAGCGGTCGCGGACCGTCGCCTGGCTCCCCGCGCACCTGTCCCCGCAGCGGTACGCGGACTTCCGGCGGCTCGTCGTCATCGACAAGGCGCTCGCCGACGAGCAGCGGTTCAACGGCCACTACGCCGGCCACCTCAACGCCGACAACAGGGCCCGCGCCAAGGGACTCCTTTGAGACCCAGCGCGAGTCGCTGCTCCGCAACATCAAGGCCGCCTTCAAGCAGGCGTACGGCCTCGCCGACAAGAAGGAGTCGCACCGCACGCGGCGCCCGCCTGGTGGCCATCTCCCCACAGATCCCGGACGAGTCCCTGTCCCTCACAGAGAAGCACGCCCTCGCCTTCGACGTCCTCAGCGACATCGGCTCCGACACCGCCAAGCAGTACGGCCTCGCCTTCGACCTCCCCGACGACCTCGCCGCCGTCTACGACAAGCTCGGCTTCGACCTCCAGCGCGTCGATGACGGCCACTCCCGCACCCTGCCGCTCCCCGCCACGTACGTCATCGACCGCGACGGTACGATCCGCTGGGCCTTCGTCAACACCGACTACACCAAGCGGGCCGAACCAGCCGACATCCTCGCCGCCCTCGACTGACGCAGCCCGCCGAGGGACCAGCCGGGTGCCACAGTGCACCACGCGCTCGCCGTCCGCCCGCTGGGATCTCGGACACAGCACCGGTCGAACCACACCCCGGCACGACGAGGACGAGCCGGCAGCACAATGACGATCGACGTGTCGGCGCCGCGCGTGGGCGAGGTGTGGCCGTGCGGGGCCCGGTGGTCGGCCGCGTCGTCCTGCGGAGAGTCGCGGAGCTCAGGGTCGGTCCCGAGCGGGCCTGGAAGGTCGGTCCCGAAGCGGGCCTGGAAGGGATGTGGCCTTCGCGGTTCTTCCAGCCGTCCATGACGCGAGTACCTGAAGTGCGGCTTCCTGCCGCCCAGGTGGTGAGTCAATCGTCGGAGCCGGGGACGGAGGCGTCAGCGCCCCGCGGACGCGCGTGCGGGGCCGGACACTTCGGGCGTCCGGCCCCGCCGTCGCCACCGCCTGCGCCGGCGCGGTGGTCCTCGGTGACCCGAAGCGCCGGGTCACTCGGTCATCCCGTCACATCGGCCCCCGTGGGCAGTGGGGGCTCCGCCTCCATGCGCTGCCACTCCTCGTCCGTGAACACCCGGGAGCGGATCAGGAACCGCAGGCCCTCGGGGGCTTCGAGGGAGAAGCCACTGCCCCGGCCCGGGACCACGTCGACGGTGAGGTGGGTGTGCGACCAGTAGGCGTGCTGGTCGGCGCTCATCCAGAACGGGATGTCACCGGCCACGTGGCCGAGCAGGACGTCCGAGGCGCCGACCCGGAACTCGCCGCGCGGGTAGCACATGGGGGCGCTGCCGTCGCAGCAGCCGCCGGACTGGTGGAACATCACCGGTCCGTGCCGGGCGGCCAGCCGCCGCACCAGGTCCTCGGCGGCCGGCGTCAGCTCGACGCGCCTGGTGCGGGCACCCATCAGAAGAACCCGAGCTTCTGCGGCGCGTAGCTGACCAGCAGGTTCTTCGTCTGCTGGTAGTGGTCGAGCATCATCTTGTGGGTCTCACGGCCGATGCCGGACTTCTTGTAGCCGCCGAAGGCCGCGTGTGCCGGGTAGGCGTGGTAGCAGTTGGTCCACACCCGTCCGGCCTTGATCTCCCGGCCGAGGCGGTAGGCGGTGTTGCCGTCCCGGGTCCACACGCCGGCCCCCAGGCCGTACAGCGTGTCGTTGGCGATCTTCAGGGCCTCGTCGACCGAGTCGTAGGTGGTGACGGAGACAACCGGGCCGAAGATCTCCTCCTGGAAGATCCGCATGTCATTGGTGCCGCGGAAGATCGTCGGCTCGATGTAGTAGCCGCCCTCGAGGCCGGCGACGGCTCGGGGGTTGCCGCCGGTGAGGAGTTCGGCGCCCTCCTGCTTGCCGATGTCGATGTAGGACAGGATCTTCTCGTACTGGTCGTTGCTGGCCTGGGCGCCGATCATGGTCTCCGGGTCCAGCGGGTCGCCGCTGACGATGGCCTTGGTGCGCTCGACGCAGCGGGCCATGAACTCGTCGTAGATCGACGAGTGGATCAGGGCGCGGGACGGGCAGGTGCACACCTCGCCCTGGTTGAGGGCGAACATCACGAAGCCCTCGACGGCCTTGTCCAGGAAGTCGTCGTCGGCCGCCATCACGTCGGGCAGGAAGATGTTCGGGCTCTTGCCGCCGAGTTCCAGCGTGACGGGGATGATGTTCTCGCTCGCGTACTGCATGATCAGGCGGCCCGTGGTGGTCTCACCGGTGAACGCCACCTTGGCCACGCGCGGGCTGGAGGCCAGTGGCTTGCCCGCCTCGACGCCGAAGCCGTTGACGACGTTGACCACCCCGGGCGGAAGCAGGTCCGCGATCAGCTCGATCACGTACAGCAGGCTGACCGGCGTCTGCTCGGCGGGCTTGATGACCACGCAGTTGCCGGCGGCCAGCGCGGGCGCCAGCTTCCAGGCGGCCATCAGGATGGGGAAGTTCCACGGGATGATCTGGCCGACCACGCCCAGCGGCTCGTGGAAGTGGTACGCGACCGTGTCGGCGTCGATCTCGGCGATGCTGCCCTCCTGGGCCCGCACGACCCCGGCGAAGTAGCGGAAGTGGTCCACGGCGAGCGGGATGTCGGCGGCCAGCGTCTCGCGTACCGGCTTGCCGTTCTCCCAGGTCTCGGCGACGGCGATCTTCTCGAGGTTCTGCTCGATCCGGTCCGCGATCCTGTTGAGGATGTTGGCCCGCTCCGTGGTGGAGGTCCGGCCCCACGCGGGCGCCGCGGCGTGGGCGGCGTCGAGGGCCAGGTCGACGTCCGCCGCGGACGAGCGGGCGACCTCGCAGAAGGTCTTGCCCGTCACCGGCGTCGTGTTCTCGAAGTACCGGCCCTCCACGGGGGCGACCCAGTCGCCACCGATGAAGTTGTCGTAGCGGCGGGCGAAGCTGACGATGCTGCCGTCTGTTCCTGGCTGCGCGTACACCATGGCGGCTCTCCTCGGTGGATGGCGAATGCGGTGGTCCGACGGTCCACGCCGTCGTGATGCCGTTCACCCTGGCCCCGGAAGGTTGGCGCGAGGTTGGCGCCCACCGCGTTCGGCTTCGCTCGCGCGCTGAGGTGTCCGCCCGCTCTCTCCGCCTCGGCTCTTTCGTCCGCCCTTCGGATGCCGGGCCTCTGCGGCTGTCCTGGCCCGTCCGCCGCCGGACGTCAGCGCAGGGCCGTGGTGAGCCGGCCGGCCGCGATCGCGCGGCGGGTGTCGCCCTGGCCGAGCAGGCGCAGCGCGTGCTCGTGCACCTCCGCGTCGTACGGGGCCCGTTCGCCGTAGCGCAGGGCGTGCTCCGGGTGGGTGCTCGCCAGCACCGCCTCGCGCACGGCCACCTCCAGGTGCGTACGCCACTCCTCGATGCCCGGCGCCTCGGATCGGGGAAGCAGCGGGCCGCGGTACAGGCGCAGCGCGGTCTCCCCGTCACCCCTCTCAAGCGCCCGCAGCACGTCGGTGGCGTCGCAGGACACGGGTGTGGTCAGCGCGTAGCGGCGGGTGGCGATGCCGCCCCCGAGGGCCCGGCGGAGATGGGAGATCTCCGCCTTGAACGTGGACGTGGTGACCACCCGGCCGCCGTACAGGGCTTCACGGAGGCGTTCCGGTGAGAATCCGTCCGGTTCCAGCGCGAGCAGGGTGAGGATCTCCAGCTGCCGGGGGCGCAGGGGAAGGGGCCGGCCCTCACGTACGGCCTGTTCCGCGCCCAGGCAGTTCAGCCGCACCTGACTCTCGGTTCCGCGGGTCTGACGAGGCAGCCCCGTCCCGAGGCGGGCCTCGATGGTCGACACCAGTGAGCGCACGGTGGACATGGCCAGGGGGTGCGAGCGGTCCCAGGTGGTGGACATGTCCAGGACGCCGAGGACGCGTCCGTCCGGGGCGTGGATGGGTGCGCAGTAACAGACCCAGCCGTGCAGGGCCGTCACCAGGTGTTCGGCGGAGAAGACGGAGCTGGGGCGGCCGGTGCGCAGCGCGAGGGAGAGGGCGTTGGTGCCCATGGCCTGCTCGTCCCACCGCCCGCCGGGCGCGAAGTTGACGCGCTCGGCCCGTCGGCGCATGGTCGGGCCGCCGCACGTCCACAGGATGGTGCCCGACTCGTCGGTGACCGCGGTGACGAACCCGGCGTCGACGGCAATGCTGTGCAATTCGTCGGCGAGGTCGTTGACCGGCCGACGCAGCGGCGATGCGGTCCAGCGGTGGTGCACCATGCCGCCGTCCGTGACCGGGGCGCTGTCCCGACCGGGGTCCACGCTGCTCAGCGAGCGCGCCCAGGACTCGGCCACTTCATCGCGCAACGCCTCGACACCGCTCGGTTTCGACCCCGCGGACCTCAGCCGCGGCACCCAACGGGACCATTCGCTCTCCAGCGTGGCCCGGCGCCGCTTGAGGTCACTGCGCTGTGACATGTACTCCCCTGCCGTCGAACGGGGACAATCGACTATTGTCCGCAATGACTTTGCCGGCGCACCTGACCGGTCGGGCCAGTCCGCCCTGTCCGATCGGACAGGTGCGGCGGCCTCGGTCGCGCGCCTAGCTTGGTCTTCGGTTTGACGACAGTGTTATCGGCCAATCACGCAGTAAAATCAAGGTTACGCATGCGTTATGGGCGTTCGCGCCGTTTGGAGGTCGCATGTCGCTCACGCCCGGCGCCGTGGTGACCGCCGGTAATGACCCGAGCGCCGACTGGAGTCGCGACGAGTGCCAGTGCGAGCTGCTGGGGCCGCAGCAGACGAGCACGGACGCCCTCCGCCGATCGGCCCGGCTGGCCAAGTTCCATGTCCCCGAGATCGTGTTCGGGCCCGGTTCACTGTCCGAGCTCGGTCACTGCGCGCTGCGCCTGGGCGGCCGCCGGCCGTTCCTCGTCACCGACCCCGGACTGATGGAGGCGGGCTGGACGGACGAGGCGGTCGGGCATCTCAGGCGTGTCGGCCTGCGCCCCGTCGTGTGGTACGACGTGACGCCCAACCCCAAGGACCACGAGGTCCAGGCCGCGTACGAGCGGTACGCGGAGAGGGGCTGCGACGTGATCGTCGGGGTGGGCGGCGGCTCGGTCATCGACGCGGCCAAGGGCGTGGCGATCCTGTCCGGAAACGGTGGGCGCATCCTCGACTACGAGGGTGTGGACCAAGTCGTCCAGCCCATCCCGCCCACGGTGATGGTGCCCTCCACGTCCGGCACCGGGGCGGATGTGTCCCAGTTCGCCGTGATCACCGACACGGCCGAACACACCAAGATCACCATCGTGAGCCGCACGCTGGTGCCGGAGATCTCGGTGATCGACCCGCGGCTGCTGACCACCATGCCGGACTGGCTGAACGCGGCGACCGGTCTGGACGCCCTGACCCACGCCGTCGAGGCGTTCGTGTCCCGGGCGCACAACCCGCTGACGGACAACCACGCACTCCACGCGGTCGAGCTGATCATCGGCAACCTGGTGCGCACCCAGGTGCAGCCGAAGGACTTCGGCGCCCGGCTGGCGATGGCCCAGGCGTCGCTGGAGGCCGGCATGGCCTTCACGAACGCGATCCTCGGCGCGACCCACGCCATGAGCCACCAGGTCGGCGGGCTGCTGGACGCCCCGCACGGGGTGGTCAACGGCGTCCTGCTGCCGCACGTCATCCGGTTCAACGCCGAGGCATGGCCGGAGCGGTTCGTCGCGCTGGGCGCGGCGGCCGGCCTCACCACCGCCGGGGTGCCACCGCACGAGGTGGCCGAGCAGCTCGCGGACCTGGTGCGCGCGCTGGCGGACGACGTCGGCGTTCCGAAGGGACTGGCGAGCCTGGGGGTCGCGGAGCGCGACGTGCCGGTGCTGGCCCGCACGACGCTGAAGGACGCCTGCATGGCCACCAACCCCAGGGATGTCGACGTGCGGGACATCGAGAAGCTGTTCCGCGAAGCCCTGTGAGGCGATACGAGTGAGCGTCCCCGAACGGTCACCCCAGCCGGCCGACCTGGGGGTGCTCACCGGACTGCGGTCCGGCAAGCGGTCGTTCTATCCGGCGTACGTGCGGTCCACCGAACGGCTCGAGCGGACGGTGGAGGCACTCGACGGCATCTCCCGTGCCCTGGTGCGCACAGCGGAGGGCCCACGGGCCCTGGTCGAGGCGGTTGTGCGGACGGCGGCCGAGCACCTGCACGCGCGTTGGCTGCTGCTGGCCGTGGCGGACGGCGCGTTGCGCGCGGCCCGGCCGCGGTTCCTGCTGTACGCCGACGACGTGCTGATCGACAACGAGACCCGGGTGCCCGCCGAGGTGCGACGACATCTGCAAGTGCTGCGCACCCGCCCTTGGGAGGCCGGTACTCCGGAACGCGGCCGGGGCTGGGTGCGGGTGCCGATGACCCTCGACGACGAACCGGTCGGCGGGATCGCGGCGGAGCCCGGTGCCGGTGTCGAGGTGGCGGACACCGACCTGGCCATCCTGCGGGTCCTGGCCAACCAGGCCGCCGTGGCGCTGCACCACACGTTTCTGTTCCACGCGGCGACCACTTTGCGCGGGCGGGCCGAGGAACTTTCCGAGGCGGCCGAGCGGCAAGCCCGGGACCTGGCCGCGCGCAGCGCCGAGCTGGCCGAGACGCAGGCACGGCTGCTCGACGCGATGCAGCGGCAGACGCTCGACGACGAGCGGCGGCGCATCGCGCGCGAACTGCACGACAGCGTCTCGCAGTACGTGCTCAGCGCGGGGATGACCGTCGAGGTGTGCCGGGCGGAGCTGGAGGGCATGGGCGGGCGGGCCGCGGACATCGCCGAACGGCTGGCCGCCGCCAAGGATCTCAACCGGCAGGCCGTGGAGCGGCTGCGTGCCGCGATCTACGCGCTCCACCAGACGTCGCAGGAGCCGGCCGGGCCGCTCCCGGTGATGCTGGAGCGGCTGTCCACGGTGCACCTGACCACGGATCTCGACGTTCGGGTGCAGGTGGTGGGCAGTCCCGTGCCGTTGCCGCCCGAGGCCGAGCAGTCGATCCTCCGGCTGACCGGCGAGGCCCTGTTCAACGCCGCCACCCACGGCAAGGCGGGCCGGGCGCTGGTCCGGCTGCGGTATCTGCCCGAGGCCGTCGTGCTGACCGTGTCCGACAACGGCGGCGGCGATCCGGCCCAACTGCGCCGCGCGCTGCGGCTGTCCAGGGCCACCGATCTGGCCGGCCGTCACCGCGGTCTGGCGAACATGGTCGCCCGGGCGGAGGAACTCGGCGGCAGACTGTCCATCCGCCGGTCGGGAATGGGAGGCGTCCTGCTGCGGGTCGACGTCCCACTGCCGGTGAAGCGCGCTCGGGAGGCAGCGGATGACCACTGAACAGCGGGCGACGGCGCCCACGGACGCCCTCCGGATCGTGCTGGTCGACGACCACGCGATCGTCCGGCACGGGCTGCGGTCGATCCTGGAACGCGAGAGCGACCTGGAGGTGGTCGGGGAGGCGAGTACGGCCGCCGAAGCGGCCGCCGTCGTCGAGCGGACCAACCCGTCGATCGTGCTCCTCGACCTGAAGCTGTCCACGGCGGCCGACACCGAGGGCCTGGACCTGTGCGCCCGGCTGACCCAGCGGCACCCCGACCTGGCGGTGCTGGTGCTCACCACGTTCCTCGACGACTCCCTGGTGGTGGACGCGATCCGGCACGGTGCGCGCGGTTACGTCGTCAAGGACGTGGACACCACCGAGCTGCTGCGCTCGATCCGCGCGGTGGCCCGCAACGAGAGCGCCTTCGACTCCCATGCGGCCGCGGCGATGGTGCGGTCGATGCGCGTGCAGCCGGACCGGCCGAAGTTCACCGAACGGGAGCTCAAGGTGCTCCAGCTGCTCGCCCACGGGCTGAGCAACCGGGAGATCGGGGCCCAGCTGTACATCTCGGAGACCACCGTGAAGTTCCACGTCCGCAACATCATGCGCAAGATGGACGCGGGCAGCCGTGCGGAAGTCGTGTACGAGGCCAGCAAGATGGGCGTGATCTGACGCCTTCGTGGTCCGGGTGACGGAGGGTTGGGACCGGTCCCGGCCCTCCGTCACGTCAGCCGCCCACGGCCGGACGGCCGAGCGGCAGTCCGCGTCCTTTGGTGGCCGACGCGTTGTCAGCCGGGATCGAGGACCAGCCAGCCACCGTGGTACGAGGCGACGGAGAACGGGTGGCCGGTGCGGCGGCCCAGTTCGGCGAGCTGTTCCGGGTCGAAGCACCGCACGTGCCCGTACGCGGCCGTCGGCTCGTCCTCGTACGGCACGGCCACCACCACCCGCCGCCGGGCCAGGCGCAGCGCCTCCTGTACGACGGCTTCGCCGTGCCCGGGATCGAGGTGCTCCAGTACGTGGATGACGGTGACGGTGTCCACCGAGCGGCCCGGCAAGGGAACGCGTGCCGCGTCACAGGCCAGCGTGTCCAGCCCGACGCCGCGCGCCCGGGCCACGGCGGCCAGCAGACGCATGGTGCCGCGCGAGAGGTCCGAAGCGATCACCCTCTGCCGCTTCCGCTCGGCCAACAGCAGGGGCAGGAAGCCGAAGCAGGAGCCCAGGTCCAGCACCGAGCCCCGGGACACCAGGTCCAGGGTGCGGCCGTACACGGGGGCGAACCCGGCGATCGACGAGTGCTCGGCCGGTTCCGGGGTCCGCCAGTGCTGCCGGATGCGGGCCAGCGTGTTGTCGTAGAACGTGGTCCAGGCCGGCAGCGCTCCGTCCACGCAGGAGCGCACGACCCCGGTGAAGACGCGCTCGAAGATGTCGCTGCCGGACAGCCAGCCGGGGGCGAACAGCTCCTCGGCGAGCAGTCCGGCCAGGTCGTTGTCCAGCTGCTCGGGGCGCAGCGAGTGGCCGAGCTCGACGTGGCGGCCCCGGCGGCGCAGGGTGAAGTGCTCGGTGCGGACGATCGGTTGGAGTGCGGCGCCGTCGGCCGGGGGGCCGTCACGGATCACCCGGACCAGGTGGTCGGTGTACAGGCCGGGCGGACTGGGTGCCAGAGGGTCGATACGGCGCGCGGCGATCGCGGCCCGGAGGCTGGGGACGCTCATGACGACAGCTCCCCGTCACGGTGTGCGGTGGTGCTCATACCCCGGTCGCCTCCGCCGCCATCCGGTGGGCGGTGCGCTCCAGCCCGGCGAGGTCGGCGACCACCTGGACCCGGTCGCAGTACTCCGCGTAGCGCGGCAGGTCGCATGCCCCAAGTCCCCAGGAGTAGCGGGGTTCGGGGGTCAGCCAGATGGTCTGCCGCACCCTGCGCGTGATCTCCTCGAACGCCGCGGTCCCGGGGTCGTTGCCGTTCCCGCGGCCGTCGCCCAGCACCAGGAGGGTGGTACGCCGGCCCAGAGCGGCGGCGTGCTCGGACAGCAGCAGCTCGAAGGTCCGGCCGTAGTCGGAGTTCGCGTCCACGTCGAGCAGTCCGCCGGCCGGCAGGCCGTCGAAGACCAGCCCGAGCGCTCGCTCCAGCGGGTGCTCGGCGAACAGCTCGGTGATCTCCGTGGGTTCGTCGACGAAGGCGTACGAGCGGACCTGTCCGAACAGGGACTGCAGACCATGCACCAGGTGCAGGGTGAACCGTGCGGTGGCCCGCACGGACAGCGAGACGTCCGTCAGGATCACCAGACGGGGCTTGTCCTCGGCGCGGGTGACGGTGACGGGCCGGAACGGTACGCCCTCGTAGCGCATGTTGCGGCGCATGGTGCGGCCCGGATGGACGCGGCCCCGGGGCGTGTCGCGTTTACGGCTGGTCAGCGCGCCGTGCAGGGAGCGGCCCACCCGGCGCAGCGCCTCCTCCAGCTGGGCGCGTTCGTCCTCGTCGACCGTCTCGAGGCGGGCGCGTTCGGCGATCCCGGCGGACTCCACGGCAGCCGACGTCAGTTCGGCCAGCCGGTCCAGATGCCGCTTCAGCAGCTCCGGCAGGTTCTCGATGACGCCCGCCAACTGCCGCCGCAGCACGTCGAGTTCCGGATCCACCAGGTCGTCGGACTCGTCCGCGAGCCAGCCGAGCAGGGCGTCCTGCTGGGCGACGGTCAGGGCCGTGTCGATGGGCTTCCCGGCCGTCGCCGCGAGCTGTCCGGGGACTCCGGCGCCGTGCAGCCGCTCGGTCTCCAGCTGGACGGACGGGCCGCCGTCCCGTCCGCCGGCGGCGCCGTCCTTGGACAGGACGATCTCGTCGGTCATCGAGGCCAGGTCGATCTTGTTGGCCTCCTGGTGCAGGTTGTACCGCTGGGCGAGGTCCTGCTGGTCGAAGAAGTCGCGGATGTCGGACGGTTTGCCGTGGCTGTGCCCCTGCTGGGGGGTCTCGGAGGGCTCGTCGGAGACGGTGAACGACTCCAGTTCGCCGGTGTCGGACAGGTCGTCGTGCTCATGGCTGTGGCCGTGGCCGTCGGACGCCCCGTCCACCGGGCGCAGCGAGAAGAACGCGGTGAACAGCTCGTCGAACAGCGCGTGGTCGCGCCGGTCCTTCACCAGCGTCATGCGCAGGGCCTCGCGCAGCGTCTCGCGTCGGTCGAGCACGCCGGGCTGGGCCGCCCCGCGCATGGCGTCCATGGCCTCCGACACGGAGACGCGGAGGCCGAACAGCCGCAGCACGCGGACGAATCGGTGCACGCCGGCTTCCATGCACGCCTCCCGTGTCAGTCGGTGCGGCGCCGCCCGAAGGCGGCGAAGGAGCGGGCGCCCTGGCCGGCGCCGGGCGTGGGCCGGTGCGTCGGGCCGGGTCCGGGAGCGCCGTAGTAGCCCTCGTCGTGCCGGCCCTGCCGGTCCTTGGCCGCCCGTACCTCGCGGCCGTCGATCTCGTCCGGCTGCCCGTGCCCGGGACCGTGGGGGTGCCCGTCGTGGGGGCCGTGACCGTCGTGGTGGTGCCCGTGGTGGTGGCCGTGCAGGTCGTGGTGGTGGCCGGGTTCGGGCACCGTGCGGTTGGGGTCGACGAGCCGCGGCAGGACGTCCAGGGCCCGGTGCAGGTCGCGCTCGTACTTGAGGACGACGTTGGCGGTGTCGGCGAGCACCGCAGGGTCGAGCTCGTCGACGCCCAGTACGGCGAGGGTGCGGGCCCAGTCGACGGTCTCGGAGATGCTGGGGTTCTTGCGCAGCTGCAGCTCGCGCAGGCCCCGCACCACCTCCACCAGACGGCGGGCGGCCGCCTCGGGCAGTCCGGTGTCCTTGGTGCGCACGATCTCCAACTCCCGTTCGGCGTCCGGGTAGTCGAGGAAGAGATGCAGGCAGCGGCGCTTCAGCGCGGCCGACAGATCGCGGGTGTTGTTGGAAGTCAGCACCACGTACGGCGGGATCTTCGCGGTGTACGTGCCGATCTCCGGCACCGACACCTGGTACTCGGCCAGGCACTCGAGGAGCACCGCCTCCAGTGCCTCGTCCGCCCGGTCGACCTCGTCAATCAGTAGGACCGCGGGCTGCTCGCCTCGTACGGCGTCCAGCAGGGGGCGGGGCGCGAGGAACCGGTCGGAGAAGAACACGCTGTCCTGCTCCTCGATCCGCCGCACCGCGGAGGCCAGGTCGGGCGCGTCGGCCGTGAGGTCGCCGATCTTGTTCCGGAGCATCTGCGTGTACAGGAGCTGTTTGCCGTAGTCCCACTCGTACAGCGCCCTGCTCTCGTCCTGGCCCTCGTAGCACTGCAGGCGCAGCAGCCGGCGCCCGGTGGCGGCGGCGAGCGTCTTGGCCAGTTCGGTCTTGCCGACGCCGGCCGGGCCCTCCAGAAGGACCGGCTTGTCGAGTCTGGTCTGCAGGAACACGGTGGTGGCGAGCCGCCGGTCGGCGATGTAGCCGTGGGCGGCGAACCGCTCGACGACGTCGTCGACCGAGCCGAACTCGGGATTTGGGGGTGTGGCGGGCACGGTTCCTCCGTCCGGGGAGACGGGGGCGGGGGACGGCGACCCACGTCCGTCCCCCGCCCCCGGGCGGGAAGGGCTCAGCTGAGCAGGTCGTCCAGGTCGCCGGTCAGGCAGTGCTCGACGACGGGCCGCACGGTGTCGAACGTGCACTCCTTGGCGTTGCCCGGGGTGCAGGCGTCACCGAGGACGTGGTGGGTGATGCGGTCGACGTCGGCGGCGTCGCCCTTGATCTCCTTGGCCTGCTCGTAGAACTTCGTCGGTCCCTGGCCGAGCCGGTTCTTGGAGTAGGTGTCCTGCTGGACGTCGGTGAACTTCTCCGGAATGCCGACGTCGCGCAGCAGCCGGATGCCCGCGGCGAGCGCCGCCTCGGCGGCCTGGACCTTCGTCATGCCGTGCGTGTCCACGCCCATCGCCTCGGCGATGTCCGCGAACCGTTCGTAGTGGGCGGGCATGTTGAACGCCCACACCCGGGGCAGCGCGATGGCGTTGTTGAGCCCGTGGTGGGTGTCGTAGAACGCGCTGACCGCGTGCGAGATGGAGTGGATGATGCCCAGGCCGCCGGAGTTGAACGCCTGCGCCGCGATGTACTGGGCGTACATCATGCCCTCACGCCCGGCCAGGTCCTGGCCGTTCCACACCGCCTGCCGCAGATGGCGTGCGGTCAGCCGGATCGCGTGCAGCGCGTTGCCGAGCGACGGCTGGAAGTCGAGCCGGGAGACGTAGGGCTCGGAGGCGTGCGCGAGCACGTCGAAGCCGCACTGCGCGGTGTAGTCCAGCGGGCAGTCGTAGTAGAGCGTCGGGTCGTCGATGGCGAGCGTGGCGACGGACGCGTCGTCGAAGGCGACGTACTTGTGGGGGTTGTCCGGGTCGGTCGTGGTGTCGGTGATGACATACGCCCACGACGTCTCCGAGCCCGTGCCGGCCGTGGTGGACACCGCGATGTGCGGCGGGTTCTTGGGGTTCTCGGACTTGTTGAAGCCCTCGAAGTCGTTGACGTTGCGGCCGTCGTGCGCCACCGAGATACGGGCGCCCTTGCACGCGTCGTGCGACGAACCGCCGCCGATCGACACGAACGAGTCGCACTTGTTCTCCTGGTACAGCGCCACGGCGTCCATGACGTTGTAGTCCTTGGGGTTCGACTCGACCTTGTCGTACACCACGACCTCCAGGCCGTGGTACTTCATCGACTCGACGATCTTGTGCACGGTGTCACTGCCGCGCAGACCCGTGGTCATCACCAGCGTGCGGCGGAAACCCAGCTTCTTGGCCTCCGGACCGATCAGCTCATGGGCGCCCGGGCCCATCAGCGCCCGCGGGAAGGGGTGGAATTCCTTGATCGGGAACGGCTTGAGAAGTTCTTCGACCTGCATGATCGCGACTGTCCTCTCCGCGCGGTGGGCCGCGCGTACTGCGTCGACTGCTCCGTTGCCGGCGGCGCAGATGTCCGGATGGAGCACGGACGTGCCGGAGTTCGTGGCGTGATTCACCCTCCGGGAACGCGCCGCGCGGCGATACCGGCCGCTCGGACGGCTGCGGGACGCGGACGGACGGGACGCGACCTGCCCGATCGGACAGGGTGTGCGGCGGGCACCGGCGCCGGCGGGGGCACACCTGTCCGACCGGACAGGGCGAGCGCGGCCGGAAGCAGGGCGAGACGCCGGGCGGCCCGCCGTAGCGTCGAGTACCGGCCGGACCGCGCGGCGGCACCGGCGCTCATCCCCAACTCCCCTTCCACCAGGAGGTTTGTCGTGAACGAGGACCAGATCCGTGCCGAGCAGGACACCCCCGTCGACGAGGTGACCGAGGAACTCCTCGTCGAAGAGGTGTCGATCGACGGCATGTGCGGCGTCTACTGAGGCCCGCCGCCATGACCTCCCCCACGGCCGCCCCGGCCGACACGACGTTCGACGCGGCGCGCCCCTACCGGCTGAACCCCGCTGTTGCGCTGCGTCCCGAGCCGTTCGGGGCGCTCGCATACCACTTCGGCAACCGCCGGCTGTCGTTCCTCAAGGCGCCGGAGCTCGTCGAACTGGTCCGGGGGCTCGACCGGCACCCCAGCGTCGGGGACGCCCTCGCCGGCGTACCCGACGCCCGGCGGGGCGCCTTCCTGCGCGCGCTGGCCGCACTGGCCGCCGCCGACATGATCATTCCCCAGCGCAGTGGAACCGGAGTGCGGTGATGACCACCCTTCACGATCCCCCGCCCGCCGAACGCGTGCCCGCCCTCGTCGAGCAGTTCAAGGGAGGCCTGCACGCCCCGATCTGCCTGACCTGGGAGTGGACGTACGCGTGCAACCTGTCCTGCGCACACTGCCTGTCGTCGTCCGGGCGGCGCGACCCCCTGGAGCTGTCCACGGACGAGATCAAGTCCGTGATCGACGAGCTCCAGCGGATGCAGGTGTTCTACGTCAACGTCGGCGGCGGCGAGCCGACGGTTCGCCCCGACTTCTGGGAGCTGCTGGACTACGCGATCGCCCACCAGGTCGGGGTGAAGTTCTCGACCAACGGGCTGCGGCTGACCCCCGACCGCGCCCGGCAGCTCGCGGCCACCGACTACGTCGACATCCAGATCTCCCTGGACGGCGCGACGCGCGAGGTCAACGACGCGGTGCGGGGCCCCGGTTCGTACGACATGGCCGTACGGGCCATGGAGAATCTCGCCGCGGCCGGCTTCCGGGACTTCAAGATCTCGGTGGTGATGACCCGTCAGAACGTTTCCCAGCTGGACGACTTCGCCGCGATCGCCGACCGCTACGGCGCCCAGCTGCGGATCACCCGGCTGCGGCCGTCCGGCCGGGGCGCCGACGTGTGGGACGAGCTGCACCCCACCGCCGAGCAGCAGCGCGAGCTCTACACCTGGCTGGTCGGCCACGGCGAGCGGGTGCTCACCGGGGACTCGTTCTTCCACCTCAACGCGCTCGGCTCGGAGCCGATCCCGGGGCTGAACCTGTGCGGAGCCGGGCGTGTGGTGTGCCTGATCGACCCGGTGGGCGACGTGTACGCCTGCCCGTTCGCCATCCACGACGCGTTCAAGGCGGGCAACGTCCGCTCCGCCGGCGGCTTCGAGCGGGTGTGGCGGGAGTCGGAACTCTTCGCCGAGCTGCGCAGGCCCGCCACGGGAGGCGCCTGCTCCGGATGCCCGGCGTACGACACATGCCAGGGCGGCTGCATGGCCGCGAAGTTCTTCACGGGGCTCCCGCTGGACGGCCCCGACCCCGAGTGCGTCAAGGGCCACGGTGCCGCCGCGCTCTCGGCGGTGGACCGGGACGCGCTCCCGCGTCAGGGCAACGACCACTCGCACCGCACGGTGCCGCTGGGCATGCCCGCCGTACGGACCAGCCGCCCGGACCGCTTCTGCGACGAGAGCCCGCTGGCCGGAATGCCCGCGGACCCGCCCGCATGACCGCGCCCGTACGACGACGCCCGCACGACGACGCCCGTACGACGACGCCCGCATGACGGCGCCCGTACGACCGCGCCCGTACGACGGGGCGCCCGCATGACGGCGCCCGCATGACGGCGCCCGTACGACCGCGCCCGCATGACGGCGCCCGTACGACGGGGCGCCCGTATGACGACGCCCGCATGACGGCGCCCGCATGACGGCGCCCGCATGACGGCGCCCGTATGACGACGAACAAGGACCGAAGAGAAGGAGAAGGGTGATGAGCGGGTGGTTCGAGACGGTGGCCGAGGCCCAGCGCAGGGCCGGCAAGCGGCTGCCGAAGTCGGTCTACAGTGCGCTGCTCGCCGGTTCCGAGAAGGGCACGTCCTACGACGACAACACCAGGGCTTTCGCTGAACTGGGCTTCGCACCGCATGTGGCCGGACTGTCAGCCAAGCGGGACCTGTCGACGACGGTCCTGGGCGAGCAGATCTCGCTG
Organism: Streptomyces sp. NPDC005202; assembly: GCF_040608235.1. Classification (NCBI taxonomy): domain Bacteria; kingdom Bacillati; phylum Actinomycetota; class Actinomycetes; order Kitasatosporales; family Streptomycetaceae; genus Streptomyces; species Streptomyces sp. NPDC005202. The sequence goes on from NZ_JBEXHW010000002.1 coordinate 335,483, forward strand.
CCGGTGATCATCTCCCCGACGGGGGTGCAGGCGGTGCACCCCGACGGCGAGGTGGCCGTCGCCCGCGCGGCCGCGGCTCGGGGTACGGCGATGGGGCTCAGCTCGTTCGCGAGCAAGCCGCTTGAGGAGGTCGTGGCGGCCAATCCGCAGACGTTCTTCCAGATGTACTGGATGGGCTCGAAGGACGCGATGCTGCGGCGCATCGAGCATGCGCGCGCGGCCGGGGCGAAGGCACTGATCGTCACCCTCGACTGGTCCTTCTCGCACGGCCGCGACTGGGGCAGCCCGAAGATCCCCGAACGGCTGAACCTCAAGGCGATGGCGCGGTTCGCACCGGAGGCGCTCGCGCGTCCGCGCTGGCTGCTGGACTTCCTCAAGTCCCGCAGCCTCCCGGACCTGACGACGCCGAACCTCGCCGACCCGGGCGGGGACGCGCCCACGTTCTTCGGAGCGTACGGCGAGTGGATGCAGACCCCGCCCCCGTCGTGGGAGGACGTGCGCTGGCTGCGCGAGCAGTGGGACGGGCCGTTCCTGCTCAAGGGCATCTGCCGGGTGGACGACGCACGGCGTGCGGTGGACGCGGGAGTCACCGCGATCTCGGTGTCCAACCACGGCGGGAACAACCTCGACGGCACCCCGGCGCCGATCCGTGCGCTGCCGGCGGTCGCGGACGCGGTGGGCGGCCAGGTCGAGATCCTGCTGGACAGCGGCATCCGCCGGGGCAGCGACGTGGTCAAGGCGCTGGCGCTCGGCGCGAAGGCCGTGATGATCGGCCGCGCCTATCTGTGGGGCCTGGCCGCGGGCGGGCAGACCGGCGTGGAGAACGTGCTCGACATCCTGCGCGGCGGTATCGACTCCGCGCTGCTGGGCCTCGGGCGCTCGTCCGTCCACGAACTGACCCCCGACGACGTGGTGGTCCCGCCCGGATTCACCCGGACCCTGGGCGCGGTCTGAGATGGCCACCGTGCCTGCCCCGGCCGCGAGGGCGCAGTCGCGGCGCACGACGGCGACCCGGCTCGCGGACCTGACCTGGCCGGACCTGACCGACCGCGCCCCCCTGGTGCTGCTGCCGCTCGGCTCCTGTGAACAGCACGGCCCGCATCTCCCGCTGGACACCGACACGGCGGTGGCCTCGGCGGTCGCCGAGCGGGCCGCCGCGCGGCTGCGCGGCGACGTGGAGGTGCTGGTCGCGCCCGCACAGCCGTACGCGGCCAGCGGTGAGCACGAGGGGTTCCCCGGCACCGTGTCCGTCGGCCACGCCGCGCTGCACCTGCTCGTCACGGAGATCGGCCGCTCGATGCTCCGCTGGGCCGGACGCCTGCTGGTGGTGAACGGGCACGGCGGGAACCTGACCAGCCTCACCGAGGCAGTCACCGGCCTGCGCGGCGAGAGCCGGAACGTGGCGTGGTGGCCGTGCGTCCCCGAGGACTCCGACGCCCACGCCGGCCGGGCCGAGACCTCCATGATGCTGCGGCTGCGGCACGCGGCCGTACGCAGCGAGCAGGCCGTGGCCGGACCGACCGACCCCGTCCACCTGCTGATGGACCGGCTGGTTTCCGAATCCGTCCGCGGGGTCAGTCCGTCCGGTGTCCTGGGCGATCCCGCCGGGGCCTGCGCGAGCGAGGGCGAACGGCTCCTCGACCGCATGGCGGACCGTCTCGCCGCCGACATCCGCGCCTGGCGGGTCTCCGGGCAGGGGCGGCTCGGCCTGCCCGAGCAGCGGCCGGTCGTCGCGCGAGCGGGAGCCGGGCGATGACCGGGCGGCGGGTCGCCGTGGTCACCGGTGCCGCCCGGGGCATCGGGGCCGCGACCGTACGACGTCTGGCCCGCGCCGGTTGGGCGGTGGTCGCCGTGGACCGCTGCGCCGACGACCCCGAGGTGCCCTATCCGCTGGCCGAGCCGGGCCAACTGGACGTCCTGGCACGGGGGTTCCCCCTGGTCCGTACGGTCCGGGCGGACGTCAGGGACGCGGCCGCGCTGCGGGCCGCCGTGGAGCTGGCCGAGAGCGAGTTCGGCGGGCTGGACGCCGCCGTGGCCGCGGCGGCCGTCATGCTCGGCGGCGAGCCGGTGTGGGAGCAGACCGACGCGCAGTGGCGGACGCTGCTCGACGTGGACGTGATGGGCGTGGCCAACCTCGCCCGTGCCGCCGTACCCGCCCTGCTGCGCAGGCCGCAGCCCCGCGGCGGCCGGTTCGTCGCCCTGGCCTCGGCCGCCGCGCACCGCGGGCTGTGGGGCCTGGGCGCCTACTGCGCCGCCAAGCACGCCGTGGTCGGCCTGGTCCGCGGCCTCGCCTGCGACCTGCGGGACACCGGCGTGAACGCGGTCGCCGTGTCACCCGGCTCCACGCGCACGGACATGCTGCGGGCCACGGCGGACCTGTACGGGCTGCCCGGCGTGGAGAAACTCGCCGATCAGCAGCTCACCGGGCGCCCCCTGGAACCCGAGGAGGTGGCCTCGGTGGTGTCCTGGGCCTGCTCGGCCGAGTCCTTCGCCGTCACCGGCTCCGTACTCCACGCGGACGGGGGGTTCACGGCATGACATTCATACGGTCGAATCCGCCGTCCCCGTCCGGCATCCGCCTGCCCTCCCCGCCGGACGTCACCCTGCCCGACGGGTTCACGGTCGAACTCGCCCCCGACACGCACCGGTCGAGGGACGGACAGCTGATGCTCGGCGGTTCGCCGCCCCGGCTGCTCAGGCTGACCGCCACGGCGGCCCGCCGGCTGGACGCCGGCCGGTTCACGGTGTCGGACGCGGCGGGCGCCGCGCTCGCCCGGCGGCTCCTGGACGCCGGCGTCGTGCACCCGCGCCCCGCCCTTGCGCCGGTCCGCGACACCACGGTCGTGATACCCGTCCGCGACCGCGCCGATCAACTCGACCGGCTGCTGAGCGCCCTTCGCACCGACCCACCGACCTCGAACCTGCCGGTACTCGTCGTGGACGACGGCTCCCGGGACCCTGCGGCCCTGGCCGAAGTGACCGGCCGCCACGGTGTCCGGCTGCTGGTCCACCCGTACAACCGCGGCCCTGCGGCGGCCCGCAACACCGGACTGCGCCACGCCCGCACCTCCTACGTGGCGTTCTGCGACTCCGACGTGGTGCCCGAACCCGGCTGGCTGGCGCCCCTGCTGGCACAGTTCGCCGACCCCGCGGTGGCGCTCGCCGCACCCCGTGTGGTCGCGCTGCCCGTACCCGAGCCGGGGCTCCTGGACCGGTACGAGGAGGTCCGCTCTCCCCTGGACATGGGGGCGCGGGAAGGACCGGTGGTGCCGGTGTCGGCGCTCTCCTACGTGCCCAGCGCGACCATCGTGGTCCGCCGGTCCGCCGTCGGCGCGGGTTTCGACGAGGGCATGCGCGTCGGGGAGGACGTCGACCTGTGCATGCGGCTGCACGGGGCCGGCTGGCGGCTGCGGTACGTGCCCGCCGCACGCGTGGGCCACCGGCATCGCACGGACCTGCGCAGCTGGCTCGCCCAGCGAACTGCTTACGGCACGGGCGCCGCCGATCTGGCGCTGCGGCACCCCGGGCAGGTAGCGCCGCTCTACGCTGCCCCGTGGTCGCTGGCCGCCTGCGCACTGCTGCTGCGGGGCAGGCCGGGCCCGGCGGCACTGGCCGCGGTCCTGACCGGGGTGACCGCCGCACGGGTGGCACGCCGTATGCCCGACGCCGACAACCCGCCCCGTGCGGGGGTGCTGCTCTCGCTCGCCGCGCTGCGCGGCACCGCCGAGCAGCTGCTGCGCTGCGCCACCCGGCACCACTGGCCCGTCGCGGTCACCGCCGCCGCCGTGAGCCGCCGTGCCCGGTACGCACTGATCGCCGCGGCTCTCGCCGAGGGGCTGGCGGACCACCGCCGTTCCGGCACCTCGCTCCCGTCTCTCGCACATGTGGCGATCCGTCGCCTGGACGACCTCGCCTACGGCTGGGGCGTCTGGCAGGGCGCCGTACGCCGCAGGACCGCCGCGCCGCTGAAGCCGCGTCTCGCCCTGCGCGCGGTGAGCCGCCGGGCCGGACCGCGCCCGTGACCCCGCGCCCCGCTCCCGTCCACCAACCTCCCGCCAACCCTTGCCGGCCACCCTGTCCGCCCGGCGACAGTCCCGCCGCCCGTCCTCGCGCTCGGACCGGCACCTCTGTCCCGGGCGCCCGCACCCCATTGGAGGATCACGCATGTCCCCGCGTTCTGACCACGACTTCGAGCCCGGCCGCGCGCCCAACGCACGGGGCGACGCGGTGTCCGGACTGCCGGAGCGGGCCGCGGCCGACCACTTGGCGTTCTGGGCGGACCAGGCACGCCGACTGCACTGGGAGACCGGGTGGAGCCAGGTGCTCGACTGGTCGGACGCACCGTTCGCCCGCTGGTTCACCGGCGGAAAACTGAACGTCGCGTACAACTGCGTGGACCGCCACGTCGAGGCCGGGTACGGCGGCAAGGTCGCCTTCCACTGGGAGGGCGAGCCGGGCGACACCCGGACCATCACCTACGCCGACCTCCGGCGCGAGGTGTGCAGGACGGCCAACGCGCTGGCCTCGCTCGGACTGACCGCCGGCGACCGGGTCGCGATCCAGCTGCCGATGATCCCCGAGGCGGTCTTCGCGATGCTGGCGTGCGCCCGGCTCGGCCTGCCGCACAGCGTGGTGTTCGGCGGCTTCTCCCCGGCCGCTCTCCAGTCACGCATCGAGGACGCCGGGGCCCGGCTGCTGATCACCTCGGACGGCCAGTACCGCCGGGGCAGGGCGGAGCCGATGAAGGCGAGCACCGACGAGGCGACCCGGAACACGCCCGGCATCGAGCACGTCCTGGTGGTCCGGCGCACCGGCTCCGACGTGCCGTGGACCGAGGGCCGCGACCTGTGGTGGCACGAGCTGGTGGACGCCCAGCCCGACCAGCACCGGCCCGAGGCCTTCGACGCCGAGCACCCGCTGTTCATCCTGTACACCTCGGGTACGACCGGGAAGCCGAAGGGCATCCTGCACACCTCCGGCGGCTACCTCACCCAGGCCGCGTACACCCATCGCACCGTCTTCGGCCTCGACCCCGACACCGACGTCTACTGGTGCACCGCCGACATCGGCTGGATCACCGGACACTCGTACATCGTGTACGGGCCGCTCGCCAACCGCACGACGTCGGTCATGTACGAGGGGACGCCCAACACCCCCCACGAGGGACGGCACTTCGAGATCATCGAGAGGTACGGGGTCTCCGTCTACTACACCGCTCCCACTCTCATCCGCACGTTCATGAAGTGGGGCGAGCAGATCCCGGCCCGCTACGACCTTTCGTCGATCGGTGTGCTCGGCAGTGTCGGCGAGCCGATCAACCCGGAGGCGTGGCGGTGGTACCGGAAACACATCGGCGGCGACCGGGCGCCGGTCGTGGACACCTGGTGGCAGACCGAGACCGGCGCGGTCATGATCGCCCCGTTGCCCGACGGATCACCCGGCAAGCCCGGTTGCGCGCAGACACCGCTGCCCGGCATCTCCGCCAAGGTGGTCGACGACCGGGGCGAGGAGGTCGGCAAGGGCGAGAGCGGCTACCTGGTGCTCGACCGGCCCTGGCCGTCCATGCTGCGCGGCGTCTGGGGCGACGACGAACGCTACCGGGAGACGTACTGGGCCCGTTTCGCGGACCGCGGCTACTACTTCGCCGGCGACGGCGCACGCTACGACGACGACGGCGACATCTGGCTGCTGGGCCGGGTCGACGACGTCATGAACGTCTCCGGGCACCGCATCTCCACCGCAGAGGTCGAGTCGGCGCTCGTCTCGCACCCCGCGGTGGCCGAGGCCGCCGTGGTGGGCGCGTCGGACGCGACGACGGGGCAGGCCATCGTCGCCTTCGTCATCCTCCGTGCCGATCCCGCCGGGGCCGGGACGGACGCGGAGGACGTCGTCGCGACGCTGCGCGAGCACGTGGCACAGGAGATCGGCCCCATCGCCAAGCCCCGTCACGTCATGGTGGTCCCCGAACTGCCCAAGACCCGCTCCGGGAAGATCATGCGCCGGTTGCTGCGGGACGTCGCGGAGAACCGCGAGGTCGGCGACGTCACCACACTCGCCGACGCCTCCGTGATGGACCTGATCAACGCCGGGCTCACCGACGGATCCCACCGGGTCGGCTGACCGGGTGAAGCACGAGGGAAGCCCGAGGAAGCCCGAGGAAGCACGAGGGAAGCCCGAGGGAAGCCCGAGGAAGCACGAGGGAAGCCCGAGGAAGCCCGAGGGAAGCCCGAGGAAGCACGAGGGAAGCCCGAGGAAGCCCGAGGGAAAAGCCCAAGGGAAAGGGGACACGGGATGGAACGCGAAAGCTCGTTGTCGGGCCGTGTCGTGCTCCTCACCGGGGAGGGCGATGTCGCCGCGGCGGTGACGGGACGTCTGCGGTCACACGGCGCCCGGGTGGCGCTGGCAGGCCCCGCTGCCGCGAGCGCTCCCCTCGCGGCAGCGCCGGGAGCCCCGGACCTCGCTCTGCCGTGCGGTCACGGCGACCTCGCCGAGCTCGGCCGGGCCGTCGACACGGTCATCGAGAGTTTCGGTCGACTCGACCACCTGGTACATCTGGTCGGGTCCCGCCCTCAGGCGGGTCTGCTGATGGAACTGGATCCACTGGCGCTGCGCGACGTACTGGACAGGGCACTCGTGACACCGTTGGCCTGTGTCCAGCGCGCCTACTGGCGCTGGATGGCCGCGCACGGCGGCTCGGTGGTCCACGTGCTCGTGCACACGGCACGGCGCGACGGACCGCAGGACACGGCCCTGGCCGGACTGACCGAGCTCACCGAGTGGCTGGCTGCTGAACTGGCACCCCGGGTCGACGTCCACGCCATCGTGCCCAGCCCGTCGCTCACGCCCGGCGCCTACCGGGCCGGCGTCACCGACGTGTTGTGCGACCTGCTGACACGCCGGATGAACCCCGCGCAAGGACCGGTGCTGGTGCTGAGCGAGGAACTCACCTGTCCGTCGCGTGCCGCCTGACGCAAGACGGCCGGGCGGAACCCGCCTGGTGGCCCAGGAGAGAGCGGAGCGGCACCACACGCCCGTCCCCCAGCGCGTCGCCGGCTTCGCAGCGCATCGGCGGGAGACAGAACACGTACCACTGATACGACTGAAGGGAATGCATCCGCTGATGCGACTCGTCCTCATCGGCCCTCCCGGAGCAGGCAAGGGCACCCAAGCGGCCATACTCAGCGAGAAGCTCGACATCCCCCACATCTCCACAGGAGACCTGTTCCGGGAGCACGTGACCCGCCGGACCCCGCTCGGGAGGGACGCTCAGCGATACCTCGACGCGGGCGACCTCGTACCCGACCACGTCACCAGCGGCATGGTCCGGGAACGGCTGGCGCAACCGGACGCCCGGCACGGCTTCCTCCTCGACGGCTTTCCCCGCACCGTGGCGCAGGCGCGAGAACTGGCCGCCATGCTGGGCACCGCCGGCTCCGCGCTGGATGCGGTGCTCGAGTTCACGGCGCCCGAAGAGGTCGTCGTGGCACGGCTGTTGAACCGTGGCCGGCCGGACGACACCGAGGACGTCATCCGGCACCGGCAGCAGGTCTACCAACGCCAGACCGCGCCACTCCTCGAGTATTACGGGAGCATCCTGGTGACGGTGCAGGCCGTGGGGCCGGTCGAGGAGGTCGCGGCCCGGGCGTTGGCGGTCCTGCCCGACGCGGAGAGACGAGCCGGGTAGTCGACCGTGGTTGCCGGACGCCCTGGCTGCGTGCCTCAGCGCCGCCAGGGGTGCCCGCGCACCGCCGCACTTCAACCTCTGTTCGTCCGCTACGGGTTCACACCGGCCGCCGGTCCAGGCTTCCGGTCCGTAATGCCCGGCGCGGCGGGATCGGCTCTGAGTAGTCCGGAGACCGTGCCGCCGGACGCCTGATGACCGCGGGCCCTCGCCGACAAGGCTGTGATGGTCAAGAGACCGTTGCTGTCCGGGAGGTGACGGACGCCGAATGGTCGGACTGCGCGGGGGAGACGGAGCCCCGGTATTCCAGTTCCTTGCGCGCAATCTGCTCCAGGCCGTGCAGCATCACCTCGGTGCGCGGCCGGTCGTGATGCTCCACGAATGCGACCACGCAGTCGGTGCCGCGCTAGATGCGGCGGTGGGCCTCGGACAGCATGGCGTAGGTCTTGCCGACGCCCGGTGCCGCGCCGAGGTAGATCCGGAGCTTGCCGCGTGCCATCGTCTCGTCTCTGCAGTCGTGTGCGGTCAGGACAGTCGGGCGAGTCTCACCTCGCGGAGTCACCCCTCGAACCGGTATCCCAGGCCCGGCTCGGTGATCAGGAGCGGGGGTGGGCGGGGTCCGTCTTCGCCAGGACGACGATCGAGCGGCCCTCGGGCGTCTCGTCGGCCAGCGAGGAGAGCTGGGCGGCGTCGGCGACCTCGGCCTCGGTCACGCCCTGAACCGGCACGAACTCGGCGGCCTGACGGTTGCCGAGGGTGATGGTGCCGGTCTTGTCGAGCAGCAGCGTCGACACGTCACCGGCCGCCTCGACCGCACGGCCGGACATGGCCAGGACGTTGCGCTGCACCAGCCGGTCCATGCCGGCGATGCCGATCGCCGACAGCAGCGCGCCGATCGTGGTCGGGATGAGGCAGACCAGCAGGGCCACCAGCACGACCGTCGTCAGGTGCGTGCCCGCGTAGTCCGCGAACGGCGGCAGGGTCGCCACCGCGAGCACGAAGACGATCGTCAGCGAGGCGAGCAGGATCTTCAGCGCGATCTCGTTCGGCGTCTTCTGCCGCGCGGCACCCTCGACAAGGTTGATCATCCGGTCGATGAAGATCTCGCCCGGCTTCGTCGTGATCTTGATGACGATGCGGTCGGAGAGCACCTTCGTTCCCCCGGTGACCGCGGACCGGTCACCGCCCGACTCACGGATGACCGGGGCCGACTCACCCGTGATGGCCGACTCGTCCACGGAGGCGACGCCCTCGACGACGTCACCGTCTCCGGGGATGATGTCGCCGGCCTCGCAGACGACCAGGTCGCCGATGGTCAGCTCGGTGCCCGGCACGCGCTCCTCGGTCGTGCCGTCCTGGGACAGCCGCCGTGCCACTGTGCCGGTCTTGGCCTTGCGCAGGGTGTCGGCCTGCGCCTTGCCTCGGCCCTCAGCGACCGCCTCCGCCAGGTTGGCGAAGACGACGGTCAGCCACAGCCAGGCGCTGATCGCCCAGCCGAACCAGTCGCCCGGGTCCTTGAAGGAGAAGACCGTGGTCAGTACCGAGCCGATCCACACCACGAACATCACGGGCGACTTGACCATCACCCGCGGGTCGAGCTTGCGGAAGGCGTCCGGCAGCGACTTCACCAGCTGCTTCGGGTCGAACAACCCCCCGCCGACCCGCCCGCCGGGCTTGTGGCCGGTCGGTGCGTCCTGGTGGGGCGCAAGGGTGGGAGTGCCAGTGGACATGGCGTCCTGCTTCTCTACGTCCGTTTTCTGCGTGTTGGTGGTCATGACGCCAGCCCCTCGGCCAGCGGGCCCAGCGCCAGCGCCGGGAAGTAGGTCAGACCGGTGATGATCAGGATCGCGCCCACCAGCAGGCCGGTGAACAGCGGCTTCTCGGTGCGCAGGGTGCCTGCCGTGGCCGGCACCGGCTGCTGCCCGGCGAGCGAGCCTGCGAGCGCCAGAACGAACACCATCGGCAGGAAGCGGCCGAGCAGCATCGCGAGACCGATCGTGGTGTTGAACCACTGCGTGTCCGCGTTCAGACCGGCGAAGGCCGAGCCGTTGTTGTTGGCGCCGGAGGTGTAGGCGTAGAGGATCTCCGAGAATCCGTGCGCGCCGCTGTTGGTCATCGAGTGCGGAGGGGTGGGCAGCGCCATCGCGAGCGCGGTGAACACGAGCACCAGCGCATGATCAGGATGTAGCAGGCCGCGAGCTTGATCTCACGGGAGCCGATCTTCTTGCCCAGGTACTCGGGCGTACGGCCGACCATCAGACCGGCGATGAACACCGCGACGACCGCCATGATCAGAATGCCGTACAGGCCGGAGCCGGTGCCGCCGGGCGCGATCTCGCCCAGCATCATCCCGAGCAGCGTGATGCCGCCTCCGGGGCCGGTGAACGAGGAGTGGAAGGAGTCCACCGCACCGGTCGAGGTCAGGGTGGTCGACACCGCGAAGATCGACGAGGACCCGACGCCGAAGCGGACCTCCTTGCCCTCCATCGCGCCGCCGGCGGCCTGGAGGGCCGGGCCGTGGTGGACGAACTCGGTCCACATCATCAGGGCGACGAAACCGAGCCAGATGGTGGCCATGGTCGCGAGGATCGCGTAGCCCTGCCTGACCGAGCCGACCATGAGGCCGAACGTGCGGGTCAGCGCGAACGGGATCACCATGACGGCGGTCAGTCGGTGGCGGTCGCCGGTATCCGGCGGCTCCTCGTCACCGGGGGCGGCGCCGGGTTCGGTGGTCAGGACGGACATGGAATACGTGCTCCTTCACAGAGGCCCGCGCACACGGAAAGGCAGTGCGCGGGTACGCCCAGGTTCTGTCCGTTTCCAGCCGTGTCCGCCCACTCCTTACGGCTTCTTCGCACCCAACCGCTCGAATGTGGCAGGACGTTGACGCCGGTGTGACCCACGCGACACTCGCCCCGAGCAATCCTGATCGGGCGGCCGCCGCCCCGTCGGGCGTCAAGACGGGAAAGGAGGCGTGTCAGAGAGGCGTCAAGCCGTGTGGTGGACTGTCGGCCGGCTGTCTACCGTCGACTTCATGGGACACCGCAACGGCCCGGAGACCGCGGCCGGCGCTCTCGCGCAGGCGTCAGTGACAGTCGCGTGCGACCGCCGCTGGGCAGGGGACGTGTACAGCTCGATCCGCTACTCGGCCGTGCTGCTCGCGCTGCTGCTCCTGATCGACTGGGGCTCCGGCAGCTTCACCCCGTGGCGTGGTGCGCTGTGGTTCGTGCCCGCCGTGCTGCTCTTCCTGGTGCTCTTCCCGCAGCGCGTCCGGGTCGGCGAGGGCTGGCTGGAGTCGCGCAGTCTGCTGCGGGAACGGCGGGTCCGCACCGACCTGCTGGTGTCGGTGCGCTGCCTGGACGGCGTCTCCCAGCGGCTCGTGCTGCGGGACGCGTTCGGCGGCCGGGTCGAGATCGACCCCCAGGTCCTGGTGAACAACCCCGACCTCTGGTACCGCCTCGAGGAGGACACGCAGAAATCCGCGGCCCTCGGTTCCCTGCTGTGCGGGGCGACCGCGCTGCGCCGCCTCGCGCAGCGCATCGACCGTGAGAACGCTCTGACCGTGTTCAAGGTCTCCGGACTGGAGTAAGAAGCTGGTTCGTCCACCGGCTGTGCCTTTGACTCCCGGTCCTGGGGTCGAGACGCCGATGCCATGGACCGCAACGTGGAGAACGCTCCCGGCGGGCGGTTCTGCGTGTCCAGCATGACGGCGCATGGCCGGGCGACGGTGCTGGTGGCGAGCGAGCGTATGTGACGTGCCGGGGGGCATGCCGCCGCCCTGCCTGGGTTTCAGCCGTCCCGCACCGGGCCCGCCGTGTCGAGGGCGGCGCCCGTCTGGTCGGCAAGGGTCACCGCGACCAGACGGGCCTGGACCGGCGGCACGGGGCCCGGTCCCGGGGTGAGCATGTAGCGGCCGAGGTAGTGGCCGTTGCCGTACGCGCGGAGTTCGATCTCGCCGACGGGCCAGCCGCGCGCGTCGAGGTCCCAGTGTCGACGGCCGACGGTCAGGTGGCCGTCCTGGTCGAGCCGCGGCGGACGTCCGGTCAGGATGCCGTACTCGAAGCGGCAGGCGCGCAGCCCGAGGAGTTCGGTTCAGATGGCCGCGGACATGGTCGACCACGGCGTCCGGCGACGTGCTGGACTGGGCCAGACCGGCCGTCTCATGGATGCGGGCGAGGTAGTCGGCGTCGGTCACTCTGATGACTTCCAGGCGGCGGGCCCGAGCCGCGAGCTGCGACACGATGACGCCTACGACCAGGAGCAGCAGGGCCGTCTCGATGTCGGCGGAGGCAGTGATGTCGAAGGTCTGGTACGGGCGGGTGAGGAAGAAGTCGAACCAGGCCGCCGCGGAGAGCACCGCGAGGGCACCGGCGACACGGCTGCCGGCCGCCGCGACCGCGACGACCACCACGACGAGGATCAGTGCGGCGTTCGTGTTCGACAGGTCCGTACGGAAGGGGACGAGCGCGAGCGCCACCAGGAACGGTCCCGCGAGACCGGACGTCCAGGCGATCCGGTCCCGCAGGGGAAGAGCGGTCATACGTCTGCACCTCCTACGCTCTGCGCGGCGCGGGAGCTGGCCGCCTGCTCCGCGCTGGCGACGTTCGCCCGCCGGTGGTTCCCGCGCCCTCCCTCCTGGTCGTCGCCGGCCTCGCCGTGGCCCTGCTGCCGGGTACCCCCATCGAGATCAGCCCCTAGATCATCGGGCTGGTCGTGCCGCCGCCGCTGCTGTACACCAGCGCCGAAGAGCTGTCCTGGCGCGAGCTGCGCATGGCACGGAAGCCGGTCGGGATCCTCGCGATCGGCCTGGTTCTGGCCTCGGCCGCGGCGGTCGGGTGGGTGGCGTCGCTGGTGACGCCCCTGTCCTGGCAGATGGCGTTCGTGCGGGGCGCGGTCCTGGCCAGCACCGACCCGGTCGCGGTCACCGCGCTCGGCAGACGCCTCGCGCTGCCGCCGAAGGCAGGTCCTCGTGCAGGCGGAGAGCCTGTTCAACGACGCGACTCTCGGCGCGCCGGTGCAGGTGATTGCGCCGCCCGCGTGGTACCGCGGTACCACGCCTTCGCCGCAGTTCGGTCCTCGGTACCACGAATCGGTGCCGTCCGGATCCTAGCGTTGCAGGTGAGGCGCCCAGGACCTGCTGGGCCGGTACCGGAGAGAAGGCCCGATGATCGAAGCGCAGCAGCTCACGAAGAGGTACGGGGAGAAGACGGCCGTCGACGGGCTGGACTTCGTCGTACGGCCGGGCACCGTGACCGGTTTTCTGGGACCCAATGGCGCGGGGAAGTCCACGACCATGCGCATGATCATCGGCCTGGACACCCCCACGAGTGGCTCGGTGACGGTCGGAGGGCGCCGCTACGCCCAGCACCGGGCGCCACTGCAGGAGGTGGGCGCGCTGCTGGAGGCGAAGTCGGTCCACCCGGGGCGCTCGGCCTACCACCACCTCAACGCGCTGGCGCTCACCCATGGGATTCCGCGCCGCCGGGTGGACGAGGTCATCGACCTCGCGGGACTGGGCAGCGTGGCGAAGAAGCGTGCGGGGGCCTTCTCGCTCGGCATGGGCCAGCGGCTGGGAATCGCGGCGGCGCTGCTGGGCGATCCGCAGACGGTGATGCTGGACGAGCCGGTCAACGGGCTGGACCCGGAGGGCGTGCTGTGGATCCGCAATCTCCTCACGCAGCTCGCGGCGGGGGGACGGACGGTCTTCGTCTCCTCCCACCTGATGACCGAGATGGCGCTGGTGGCGGACCATCTGATCGTCGTGGGGCGCGGGCGACTGCTGGCGGACACGACCGTGCGGGACCTCATCCGCGAGGTCGGCGGCGACACGGTGAAGGTGGCGACACAGGACCCAGCGCGGCTTCGGGAGGCGCTGGCGGGGCCGGGCGTGGAGATCGTCGGCCGGGCCGGCTCCGAGGAGCTCCAGGTGACGGGCCTGACCGCCCGCGCGATCGGACTGAAGGCGGCGGAGCACGGCATAGCGCTGTTCGAACTGAGTGCGAGGACGGTGTCGCTGGAGGAGGCGTTCATGGACCTGACGAGGGATGCCGTGGAGTACCACGGTTCCACGACCGGCACGCAGACCTCCGGGAGGGCGGCATGAGCACCATCACGAAGACCACCGAGATCCCCGCGACTCCCCCGGCGCGCACGGCGCGTCCCGCCTACCGGGTGACCGGGCCGCGCGTGCTGCGTGCGGAGTGGGCCAAGCTGTGGTCACTGCGTTCGACCTGGATCACCCTGGGCCTGGGGTTGCTGTTTCTGGTGGCGTTCGGGCTGATCGCCGCCGCGCAGTACAAGTCGAGGATCAGCTCGGGCCAGCCCATGCGCGGGGACTTCGCCAACTCGACCGCCGTGAGCCTGTCCCTGTTCGGTACGAACTTCGCGCAACTGGCGCTGGGCGTGGTCGGCGTGCTGTGCACGGCGGGTGAGTACTCGACCGGCATGATCCGCTCGACGCTGGCGGCGGTGCCGCGCCGACTGCCCGTGCTGTGGTCCAAGTCGGCAGTGTTCGGGCTGGTCGCGCTGATGCTCGGCACGGTCGGCGCGTTCGTCGCCTTCCTGTTCGCGCGTGGGATCGTCTCCGGCACCGGCGCGGCCATGGGCTTCTCGCACGCGGGGGTCGTACGCAGCCTGCTGGGCGCGGGACTCTACCTCGGCCTGGTCGGGGTGATCGGCACAGCTCTGGGCGCGCTGCTGCGGTCGGTGGCGGGCGGGATCTCCGTCCTGGTGGGCGCGTTGCTGCTGGTGCCGGGGCTGATCTCGCTGCTGCCCAGCTCGTGGCAGGACAGCGTCGGCCCGTATCTGCCGAGCAACGCGGGTGAGTCGATGTTCGCCCTGACCCATGACGCCACCGCCCTGTCACCGGGGGCCGGCCTGCTGGTCTTCCTGGGCTGGACGGCGTTCGCGCTGGCGGGAGCGGCGTACCGGCTGGTACGCAGCGACGCGTGACGGTCCCACCATGGACAGGTGACATCCGTGACCACCGACGACATCACCGGGATGAGCCCGCTGGTCGCCCGCCTCGGCCGGGCCGGCCAGCGGCTGCGGCAGGCGGACCGGGCGCACCCGTGGGTACTGGACACCGCGGTGGTGGCGCTGGTCTTCCTGATGTTCTGCCTGCCGGATCTGGTGCATGCGGTCATCGGAGACGACGACGGCCCGCGCAGGTTCCGCGTTGCGTTCACCCATCCGCCCCTCGCGGGGATGCTCGTCCTGCAGGCCGGGCTGGTGCTGCCGTTGTTGTGGCGGCGCAGGAAGCCCTTGACGGCCTTCGGCGTCATTGCGGGCGTGTTCCTGTGCCAGTGGTCTCTGGGGGTTGCGCTGCGCGCAGACATCGCGCTGTTCGTCGCCCTGTACAGCCTGGCGTTGCACGGGCGGCTGCGGCAGTTGCCGTGGGCCTGCGGGGTTATGGCGGGCGGCATGGCGCTGGTGGCGGTGCGCGTATCGCCGGCCATCTCCGTCTGGGACGCGCTGTTCTTCCTGCTCGGTACGGCGACCGCGGCCGTCGCGGTCGGCCTGGCGGTACGGATCCGCCGGGCCCAGCTCGCGGGGCTGCGGGAGCGGGCGGCCCGCCTGGAGGTCGAGCGCGACCAGCGCAGCAAGCTGGCCGCCGCCACCGAGCGCACGCGAGTGGCGCGCGACATGCACGACATCGTCGGCCACAACCTGTCCGTCATGATCACCCTTGCCGACGCGGGCACCTACGCCGCCGACGTCGCCCCCGAACGGGGCAAGGAGGCACTGCGGCTCATCGCCGACACCGGCCGCCAGGCACTGGGCGAGTTGCAGCGCACCCTCGGCATCCTGCGCGCGGCGACCGACGACTCCTCGAGCGCGCTCGAACTGAGCCCGCAGCCGGGCATCGCGGACATCGACGCGCTGTGCGCCCGCGTGCGCGCCGCCGGACCCGAGGTGGTCTACCGTACGGGCGGAGACGTGGACACCCTGGAGAGCGGCGTACAGCTGACGGTGTATCGCATCGTCCAGGAAGCCCTCACCAACACCCTCAAGCACGTCGGCACCGACACCAAGGTCCACCTCACGATCGGCGTGCAGGGCGCGCGGTTGAACATCCGCGTCAAGGACAGCGGCCCGGCCGGGCGGGCGGGGCCGCCGAACGAGGAAGGACACGGTCTGGTGGGCATGCGCGAACGCGCGGCTCTCTACGGCGGAAGCGTCAGCGCGGGCCCCGCACCCGGCGGAGGATGGGCCGTGGAGGCTGCCCTCGACCTCAAACCCCAAGGCGGCGCAGCGTGACCACCGTGCTCATCGTGGATGACCAGCCGCTGCAGCGCTTCGGCTTCCGCATGCTGCTGGAGTCCGTCCCCGACACCGACGTCGTCGGCGAGGCCGCTCACGGGACCGAGGCCGTCCGCATGACCGCGCAACTGCGCCCCGACGTCGTTCTCATGGACGTACGCATGCCCGGCATGGACGGTATCGAGGCCACCAGCCGCATCATCGCCTCCGGCGGCCGCTCCCGCGTCCTCGTCCTGACCACGTTCGACCTGGACGAATACGCCCACGCCGCCCTGCGCGCCGGCGCCAGCGGTTTCCTCCTCAAGGACGCCCGCCCCGAGGAACTCCTCGCCGGTATCCGCGCCGTCGCCGCCGGCGACGCCGTCATCGCCCCCGCCCTCACCCGCCGCCTCCTGGACGAATTCGCCCACCACCTGCGGCACCCCACCGACGCTTCCGCCGAGGACCCGAGGCTGAGCTCGCTCACCGACCGCGAACGGGAGATCCTCGTCGCCATCGGCCAGGGATGGAGCAACAGTGAGATCGCCGCGCGCTTCGTCCTGTCCGAGTCCACCGTCAAGACCCACGTCGGCCGCGTCCTGGCCAAGATAGGCGCCCGCGACCGCGTCCAAGCCGTGATCTTCGCCTACGACCTGGGGCTTGCACGCCCCCATACCGGCTGAGTCGGGTGACGCGGCCGGCGCTGTCGTAGGAGAAGCCCTGTTCGCAGGCCGTGGGGAGGCGTGGGCCCGCCCGACATGGGCGGAACAGCGTTCCCGGCGGCCACGTCGCCGTCACCGTCTCAGCGGTCGTCGCCCACTTCCTTGCCCGGGACGCCCGGGACGCCCGGGACGCCCGGGACGCCCGGGACACCCGCCGGCAGCGCCCGGTCGGCTTCGCGGGCCTCGCAGAGGTGGCCCCGATGGCCTTCCCCTGCCCCACCGGCACGCTCGATCCCGGACTCGTCAGCGTCGCGGCGATGGTCTGCCCGGCCAGGAAGTGGCACGCCTGACTCCTGCTGCTCAGCCCGCGCCCGCTGCCGCGCCTCTCGGACGACCACTCCACCTGCCCGGCGCCCGGCGCCCGGCGCGGCGTGCTCGGCGAACGTGCAGCGTGGGTACATCGCGCCCGCGAACATGGCGTCCATGTCGGCGGCGGCTTCGGCAAGGCTTTCGCAGCACAGCACCAACAGCAGAGCGCCCACGATCAGCGGCAACCGCCAGGGCCGCCGCGGCGGGTTGAGCAGGGCGCGAACCCGCCGCGGCACCGGGCCGCCGTCGGCGGCCAGGGCTCCTGGGTGGCGGCGGGCACCGGAGGTGGCCAGCGCCGCCCGGGCGACCGCGCGGGCGACTGTCGTACGGTCGCCCGTCGTGGCCGCGGCCTCCTCGTCCGCCCAACGCTCCAGGACGAAGGCGCCGGATCTCAGCAGCGGGCGCAGCAGCGGGTTCACGGCGGCCGCGAGCCGCCAGGTGAGCTGGAAGACGTGGTGGCGGTGGCTGAGGTGGGCTCGTTCGTGCGCCAGCAGGGCCTGCCGTTCCGCGTCGTCGAGCGCACAGAGCATGCCTCGGGAGACGACGATCCGGCCGGGGGCTCCGGGCAGCGCGTACGCCTCCGGCCGCGGGTCGTCGATGACGGCGAGCTCGCCGCCGGGCAGCCGCGCGCAGTCGCGCCGCGCCCGCAGCAGCGCCCGCGCCTGCCTGCGCGCGGTGACACCGAACGCAAGGACGCTCACGGCCAGGGCAAGACTGCAGATCACGGCCACGACGAGGCGTACGGGGTTCTCGGCCCGGAGCAGGCTGACCGACCAGGGACCCTGCTCGGCGACCTCGGGTATCTGCCCGACAGCGGTAAACGCCAGCAGCGCCAGAGCCCCCGCCCACGCCCCGGCCGTCACCAGCGCAGTGCAGATCAGAGCCCAGGCCGCCCGGCGAGGCGGGAGCCGGGGCGCCGCCCATGGGACGAGCACCGCGAGCAGCGCGCTGACCGCGAAGGGAATGTAGACGCTGACCCGCACCGGATCACCGCTCCTTGAGCTCGCCCAACAGCCGCTGCAGCAGCCGCTCGTCGTCCGCCGACAGCTCGTCGACGAACCGGGAGAGCACCGCCTCGCGGTCCGAGCCGTGCTCCAGCAGGGAGCGCATCTGCCCAGCGGTGTGGGTGGCCTCGTCCCGGGCCGGTGCGAACGCGTAACTACGGCCCGCCTTGTGCCGGGT
Organism: Streptomyces sp. NPDC005202; assembly: GCF_040608235.1. NCBI lineage: Bacteria > Bacillati > Actinomycetota > Actinomycetes > Kitasatosporales > Streptomycetaceae > Streptomyces > Streptomyces sp. NPDC005202. Next base: position 353,618 of record NZ_JBEXHW010000002.1, read on the forward strand.
CACCATGCCCTTGTCCACCAGGCGGGATAGGATCGTGAGCACGGTGGTGTACGCGAGATCACCGGGCAGCCGCTCATTGACCTGCGCCGCCGTCAGCGGGCCGTCCGCCGCCCACAGCGCCGCCAGCACATCGCTCTCCAGCTCCCCGGGTGCCCGCCTGCGGCCATCGGTTCCGCCGCGGCCTTCGCCCCTCATACGTCCCACGCCTTCCTCGCCCGAACCCCGTTACGCCCCCGGTGGTTCCGGCGGCGGCCATCCGCGGGCCACCAAATTTACTACGCCTTGTAGAACTGTGGACATGTGACCGTTACTACGCCTTGTAGAACTGTGGACGTGTGACCGTCCCGCCGAACTACTACATGTTGTAGAGTCACGGCCCACGCCCCGCGCCGTCCGAGTGCCCGCGGTGCGCTCGTCGACGTCAATGGAGGCTGATCCCCCGTGCTCTCCCCCAACGGTCCGGTGAACCTGTCGCGCCCCAGCGGTCCGGTGGACGCGTCAGCCTCCGGTCCCGTGGATCTACCGTCTCCCAGCACGCGGGTAGACCTGTCGTCGTACGCCGGCGGTCCGACCGGCCCCGTGGCGGCCGGTACCGCCCTACCGGGCTACCGGCGATCGAGCCCGGCAGGGCGGATCGTGATCATCTCCGCAAGCGTCGGCGCCGGCCACGACGGCGCCGCCGCCGAACTCGCACGCCGCCTGAGCGCGTACGGCTGCACGGTCGACCGGCTGGACTTCCTCGACCTGCTCCCCGCCCGCCTCGGCAGGCTGATCAGCGACGGCTACCACCGGATGCTGACCCACGTACCGGGGTGCTACCAGCGGATCTACGCCGCCACCGAGCGCGCGGGAGGCAGCGGTCCCGGAGTTCGGGCGCTCTTGCGCAGCGCCGAGAAGCGGACTCTTCAGGCGCTGCCGCCGGACACCCGGGCGGTGGTCTCCACCTACCCCGGCGCCAGCCAGGTCCTCGGAGCACTCCGGCGCAGCGGTCGCCTCACCGTCCCGGCGATCACCTACCTCACCGACTTCTCCGTGCACCCCCTGTGGGTCGCGGATGGCATCGACCTCCACCTCGCCGCCCACGCGATACCCGCCGCGCAGGCCCGCGCCCGGGGCGCCGCCCGGGTCGTGGCGTCCGGTCCTGTCGTGGACCCGCGCTTCTCGCCCGCCACCGAGCGGGAACGAGAATTGGCCCGCGTCCGTTTCGGGCTGCCGCCCACTGCACCCCTGGCGCTGCTGGTCGCCGGATCCTGGGGCGTCGGCCCGGTCCAGCAGGCGGCCGCCGAGATCCGCGAAAGCGGCGCCGCGGTGCCGGTAGTGGTCTGCGGCCGCAACGAGGTCCTCGCCGGGCGGCTGCGCGCCGCCGGCATCGAGCACGCGTACGGCTGGGTGGAGGACATGCCCGGCCTGATGCACGCCGCCGACGTCCTCGTCCAGAACGCCGGCGGCCTCACCTCGCTCGAAGCCTTCGCCACCGGTCTGCCGGTGGCCAGCTACGGCTGCATACCCGGCCACGGCCAGACCAACGCCGCCGCCCTGCACGACGCCGGCCTCGCCACCTGGATACGCGACCCGGCCGACCTCAAACCGGTCCTCACCGATCTGCTTGACGGTCCGCTCGGCAGGCGGCAACGGGCCGCAGGGCTGGCCCTGTTCGCCACCCGTGCCGACACCGGGCCCGTGGCGGCCATCCTCCGCGCATGCGGCGCGGGAACCGCTCCGGCGCCGGTGCGCCCGCCCGGCCGACGAGGGCGCCAGGCCCCGCGCAGACTCGCCGCCACCGGCGCCCTGGCCACTGCCCTGTGGGCCGCTGCCGTGGGCGCCGGCATCGCCACCACCCACAGCGGCGGCAGCGTTCTGCGGGCCATCGACCACGGTCTGGACCACCATCACGAGCCCGGCTTCGCGGTGGAGGGACACCACTGATGACCGCCACCACCCGTCTGGCCCGCGGCCTCGCCTGCGTCGCCCTGCCCGCCCTCGCCGTCGCGTACGCCGCCCCGGTCGTCTCCACCTTCGGGCCACTGCGCAACCGCCTCATGCCCCGACTCGCCGGACGTGGCCGGACCGATCACGTCGCCCTGACCTTCGACGACGGCCCCGACCCGCTGTCCACCCCGTTCTTCCTCCGCCTCCTGGACGAGCGCGGCATCCGCGCCACCTTCTTCCTCCTCGGATCCGCCGCCCACCGCGCCCCGAGCCTGGTCCAGGAGATGAGTGCCGCCGGACACGAGATCGCCGTCCACGGCTGGGCGCACCGGCCCCTGCTGCTGCGCGGCCCCCGCGCCACCCACGACGACCTCGCCCGGGCCCGCGACACCGTCGCCGACATCATCGGGACGCGACCCCGCCTCTTCCGCCCGCCCTACGGAGTGATGACCACCGCCGCCCACCTGACCGCCCGCCGCCTCGGCCTCACCCCCGTGCTGTGGACCTGCTGGGGCGAGGACTGGCGGGCCTCGGCCACCCCCGACACGGTCCACCGCACCGTCACCGCCGACCTGGAGGGCGGCGGCACGATCCTGCTCCACGACTCCGACTGCACTTCCGCCCCCGGCTCCTGGCGCAACACCCTCGGCGCGTTGCCCCGCCTCCTGGACACCTGCGAGGAACACGGCCTGCGCATCGGCCCGCTGCGTGACCACGGCATGCGCATGGCGGTCTCGGAGAGGCATCCTGCGGCGCCGTACACCGCCAATGGTGCCGGCGACGGCCCGCCACGCCACGTCCCGGAGGCATAGCAGGCCGCCGCTGATCCCAGCCTGCTGTCCGTTCAGGGCACAGCGACCGGGCTGAGCTCTTCCTGCTTCCCTGGCCACGCCGCGGAACACGGGGGCCCCGGCGTGCTCCCGCCGGCCCAGCCGGTGCACCACCAGGTCGCCTTCCTGCAGGGGCGGATCCGCAGAGGAGATCACTTCACCGATGGCATCGGCGGGCATCGCTTCGCCGATCGCATGGCCAGGCATTGCATCGGCGGCTGCGACTCACCGCGCCATCGGGATGATGCATGCACGTGGTCGAGCGACATGTACAGGTCGCTCACCAGCACCCGGCCCGGTTCGGGCTGCGGAACGGGGCGACGGCCCGAAGGGTGAGGCCGACGGCCTCGGCCCCGCGATCGTCTACAGTCGAGTAGACCGTTTAGACCGTCTACTCGACTGTAGACATTCGGGGCCGGCCGGGTACCGGACCACCCGCAAGGAAAGGCGCGCGCCGATGACCACACCGCTGCACCTCGCGTCGCAGCTCGCCGTCAATGTGCTGGATGCCCAGTCGCTGCCGGCTGCCTTCGGCGTGCCGGGTTTCGTGGGTCGGCGTGCACTACCCGCATGACGTCGTGGCCGGAGTGGCCGTCGGCGGCCTCGACGCGCCGCTCTCGATGCTCACGCCGCGGCGCCGGCCGGGGGTGCTGGTCCGGTGGATCACGCCCACGCCGCTGCGCCTGCTGCTGCCCTCGTGAAACCGCGGGAAGTCGCCGACCCGGCCGGCGTTCACCACAGGCACGACCCACACGGCCGAAGAGCCGACGGAGGACCATGCGCCACAAGATCCTGGTCGTGGAAGACGACCACGCCCTGCGTGACGTGCTGCGCCGCGGCCTGTACGACGAGGACTTCGAACCCGTCCCCGCCGCCGACGGCGCCACCGCCCTACGGCTGGCCGGAAGCGACGTCGCCGCGGCCGTCCTCGATGTCGGGCTGCCCGACGCGGACGGACGGGACGTGTGCCAGGCGATGCGGGCGAACGGGTTCCTCGCCCCGGTCATCTTCCTGACCGCCCGGCATCAGCTCACCGACCGGCTGGCCGGGTTCTCCGCCGGGGGCGACGACTACCTGCCCAAACCGTTCCACCTGGCCGAGCTCGCCGCCCGGCTGCGGGCGGCGCTCAAGCGGGCGGCGCCACCGCCTGCGGCCACGGCGGGGGACCTGGTCCTGGACGCGGTCCGGCACGGCGTGACCTGCCACGGTACCCACGTCCCCCTGTCCCCGACGGAGTTCCGGCTGCTGGCCACGCTCGTGGCAGCGGGCGGGGGCATCGTGCGCCGTCGCGATCTGGTCAGGGCGGGCTGGCCCGAAGGTGCGCAGGTCAGTGACAACACCCTGGACCAGTACCTGACGCGGCTGCGCCGCAAGCTCCGCGAGGCGGGCAGCGGGGCGACGATCGGTACCGCGCGCGGGATCGGACACCGCCTGTCATGAACGCTGTCCTGCGCCGCCTGGCGCCCCGCACCCTGCGCGGCCGGCTCTCGCTCGTGGCCCTGACCACCGCCGCGCTGCTGATGACCGTCCTGACCGTGGTGTTCAACGCCGTCGTGGACCGGCATCTGCAGCGTCAGGCGGACGACGAACTGCGGACCCGGGCGGCCGCGGTCGCCACGACCATCGACACCAGCGGCCCACGGGTGCGCGTCCTGGAGACCGCCAACGACCGGCTCTTCGACTCGAATGTGTGGATCTACGCCGGCCCGCGGCCGCTCGAACAGCCGCCGTCCACCACGGCCGACAGTCCCCTGGCCAAGGCTGCCGACCGGCTTGCCGCACACGGCAGGCACACCTGCGCGACCGTCCACGCCGACGGTCCCCGATCCGTCCGCCTGTGCTCCCAGCCCGTGCCCGGCCACCAGGGTGCCGCCACCGTCGTCACCGCCCTCGACCTCGCCCCGTACCGGAGTTCGGCCGACGCCCTGCTGCTGGGGTCCCTGGTCCTGGACACCGTGATGCTGGTGTGCACCTACGCGCTGACGCGGCTGGCCGTCGGCCGAGCGCTGCGTCCCGTGCGGACGATGACCGACCAGGCCACCCAGTGGAGTGCCGTGGCCTCCGACGAACGCTTCGGCGCAGTGGAGCGACCGGCCGAACTGGACCGCCTGGGCGCATCGCTGGACGCCCTGCTGGATCGGATACGCGCCGTGCTGCGCCACGAGCGGCAGCTGACCGGTGAGCTGTCCCACGAGCTGCGCACCCCGCTCACCCGGATCATCATGGAACTCGACTGGTGGCGGGCCCGCCCGCGCTCGGCCGCCGAGACCCGCGCCACCCATGAAGCGATCGCCGAGGCCGCCCAGTCCATGCGCACCATCTGCGACACACTGCTGAACGACGCCCGCGAGAACGCGCTGAATCCGTCGACAGCCCCCGGTACGGCCGACGTCGTACCCGTCCTGCGCCGCCTGACCCAGCAGCTCGGGACACCGGCTCGGGTGAAGACCACGGTGGAGAACGCGGATGCGGATCCGGACCTGGAGGCGGGAGTCGCGCCCGCCCTCCTCGAACGCATCGTCAGCCCGCTGCTCGCCAACGCCGTCCGGTACGCCCGCTCCAGCGTGACCGTGTCCGCACGGCGCATGCCCGGCGCCGTACGCATCGACGTCACCGACGACGGTCCCGGCGTGCCGGAGGCGTTCGTCGGCGAGCTCTTCCAGCCCGGCCGGCGCGCCGACTGCGGCGACGGACACGACGGCGCGGGCCTTGGTCTGCCGCTCGCGCGACGCCTGGCCCGCGCCGTCGGCGGCGAGGTGTCCTACGACCCGGAGCACACGCCCGGAGCCCGGTTCACGGTCACCCTGCCGACGGGATGACCGGCCCGGTCAGCGGGCCTGCCGGTCGGCCCGCTCCCGCTCGGCGTTCCGCGGGTCGGAGGTCCCGCGCTCCCGAGCCTGGGCGTAGGCCATCAGGCCGAACAGGACGGCCAGCAGGACGGCCGACGAGCCCGCCGTGCCGAGGTCGAGGCCGCCCTTGGCGACCGGCTTGGTGAGGAAGTCGCCCGCGGTGGCACCGAGCGGACGGGTGAGGACGAAGGCGATCCAGAACAGAAGCACGTTCGGCACGACGGGCACCTTCATCAGCGCGACGAGGACGGCGAGTGCCCCGGTGATCAGGAGGGCGCCGCCCGCGTAGCCGAGGCCGGAGCTGTCGGAGAGGAAGTCGCCCATCGAGGTGCCGAGCGTGTTGGAGACGAGGATCGCCGACCAGAACAGGGCCTCGCCCCGGAAGGTGACGATGTCGCGGATCTGGAAGGTCATCCCGCTCAGCTTCCAGATCGCGAAGATGATCAGCAGGATCGAGATCAGGATCGCCGCGCCGATGGGGTAGCCGAGGCCGAGGCCCTGGGGGCCCCAGCCGAGTGACGTGGCGCCGCCCGAGAGGTACTTGGCGCTGGCGTCACGGTTCATGAAGTCGGACGTCGTGGTGCCGGCCATGCTGGTCGACAAGATCACGGTCCAGTAGAAGAACGGGTTGTAGCGGCGGGAGCGCAGCTGCACGACGAGAGTCACCACGAAGATCAGGAACAGGGCGACCGTGGTGAGGAAGTAGCCGAGCTTCAGGGTCTGCGCGAAGAGGTCTCCGGCCGTCTCGCCCAGGGTCGTCGCGGCGATCTTCATGATCCAGAAGGCCAGGGTGACCTCGGGCAGCTTCGTCATCACCGACTTGGTCGTAGACGTCGCCGCCGCCGTGCTCGCGACGTCCAGGTCGTTGAGGACCTCCGGTTTCTCCAACGTCAACCACTCCTGTCCGGTCGTGCGGCAGGGCGCTCGCCCCGAGGGGACGAGCGCCCTGTGCGAGAGGACGACCGCAGACGGCGGCCGAGGATCCCACACTGGCAGCCGCAGCCTGAACGCATCCTGAACGCCTGCCGGAGGGAGCTCGGCAGGCTCAGGCCTCCTGCCGGGCGGCTCGCTCCGGCTCGATGACGTCCTTCCGTGTCACGGACAGGTACACGACCAGGCCGAGGATGACCGCAAGGAACAGCGCGCTGGTCACGACGGTGCCCAGGCCGAGGCCGCCGTCGCCGGTCGGCTGGGAAAGGTAGTCGCCCACCGAGGCACCGAGCGGGCGGGTGAGGATGTAGGCGATCCAGAAGCTCCACACGGCGTCCAGACCCAGCGCGAAGTGCGCGATCGCCACCGCCGCGATGGCCAGGGCGAACAGCACCGCGGAGAGCCAGTACCCGAGGTCCATGCGCTCGGACACCAGGTCGCCGGCCGCCGTGCCGAGGGCGAAGGTGAACAGGACCGCCAGCCAGTAGAAGGACTCGCGGCTCGGGGTGTCGATGCTGTGGATGGACAGCGTGCGCTCCCGCCGGTACCAGACGGCGAACACGACCGCGAGCACGATCGCGAACACCGTGGTGCTCGTCTCCAGCGGTACGCCCATGTTGTCGGTGAGGTTGTCACTTATCAGCGTGCCGACCACGCTGATCAGGGCAACCGCGAGCCAGTACACGCCCGCGCGGTAGGCGGTGGTCCGGAACTGCACGACCAGCACCACCGCGAGCAGCGCGCTCATCAGCACCGACACACCCGTCAGGCCGAGGCCCGCCTTGTCGTTCAGCAGGTCGGCCGCGGTCTCGCCGACCGTCGTGCACAGCACCTTGATCACCCAGAAGTACACGGTGACTTCGGGCACCTTGTTCCAGCGCAGACGATGACCGCGCGACGCCGCGGGGCTGCCGGACGCGGTGGGCACAGAGGTATCGGACGTTTCGTATGTCATGAAGCCGGACCATGCCACCGGATACCTGAACGCATCCTGACTGCCGCGCGGCATCACCCGCCGTCAACCGCGTCGCTGCGGCGGCTCACGGCGCAGCCTCCGGCCGGCCCCGTCCTCCTACCCGCCCTACTCGTCCTACCCGCCCTACTCGTCCTACTCGCCCTCGTCCTGCCCGTCCTGCCCGTCCTGACGGAGCGGTACGAGCAGCGTGAAGGTGGTCGGGCGGACGCTGGTGAGGGAGAGTCTGCCCCCGACAGAGGCGGCCAGGTCGCGGGCGAGGGCAAGACCGATGCCCGTCCCCGCCCCGCCGCCGGTGCGCCCCCGGTCGAACAGCCGCGTCGGCTCGCCGTGCACCGCGCCCTCGTCGCTCACATCGAAAGCGAGGGCGTCGGCCAGGTCCCGCACCGCGATGCGGACGGTGCCACGCCCGTGCACCCGCGCGTTGTCCAGCAGGATGCCGAGGATCTCGGCAACCGGCCCGCCGGGAACCCGAGCGTCGTCCGGTGCGTCACTCGTGTCGCACTCCAGGCGTCTGCCGTCGCGGGCGAGGAGACCGTGCCACCGCTCCTCGATCTCCCGCAGGAGCGGTGGCACGGGGAGATCCGGGGTCGTGGGACGGAGCAGCTCCCGGGAGCGGGACAGGCGCAGCACCTCCTCCACCGTGTGGTGCAGGCGGCGGGTGGTGGCCAGCGCCTCCTCCAGGACCGGCCGCAGCCGGGCGTCGTCGCCCTGGTCGAGTCCCGCCTCCAGAATGAGTTGCAGCCCGGTCAGTGGTGTGCGCAGCTGATGGGAGGCGTTGGCGGTGAAGTCCCTTTCCTGGCGGAGGAGTTCGGACAGGCTGTGGAGCATCTCGTTGTAGGTGCGGGCGACCTGGTCGATCTCGGTGATGCTGCTGGGGGCGGCCCGCGCGCTCAGGTCGCCCTCGGTCACGGCACGGCAGTGGCGCGAGAGGTCCTCCAGCGGTGCGGCCAGCGACCGCGCCTGACGGCGGGCGACGACGACGGCGACGGCCAGGGCGAGCGCGGCCACGCCCAGCAGCACCGCCCACACGGCGACGACGCGGTAGCGTACGGCGTCGGCGGGGGTGGAAGCCCGAACGACGCCGATCACCCGCTCTTCATGAGAGACGGGCACGGCGACGACCAGGTCACCACCCGACCGGGCCCGGACCACCTGTGCTCCGAGGGCGCGGCGCACCACCGCGTCGCCCGCCCGGGGACCGCTGCCCGCCCGCAGCCGCGCCTGCTGGTCGTACAGGCCGAGGCGCCCGCCGACCGGCGGCGCGGGCAGCTCCACCGGGTCGCCGGTCACGTAGTCCGGGCTCACCCGCACGGCACCGGACAGGGCCGCCCGTTCGAGGGTGTCGCGCTGGCCGGCGTAGAGGGACGACCTGATGGCCAGAGCCAGGGGGACGGCGAGGAGGACGACGGCGACCAGGGCGGCGGTGAGGGCGACTCGCACCACGCGCTGTCTCATGCCCCTCATCATGCGGGCACTCCACCCGGTCGTACGGGATACGCCACACTCTTTTGCCGTCGTCTAACCGCCGACGTGGGAGGAGTTAACCGGCCGCTTCCTAGTGTCGTTGCCATGACCGTCCGGTCCGAGGACTCCCCTGGGAGGGCAGTGACCATGGCACACGCACGGACGTCCGCCGTCGTCGGGCTGGTGCTCGTCGCGGCAGTGACCGCGGGGTGCTCCGGCTCCGGGTCGCATTCCGGCTCGGGCTCGACGTCGCCTGCCGCGTCCTCCGCACCCGGTGGCGCGCAGAGCGGCAGCAGCGTACAGAACAACGCGGCACCCACCGAGTCGAATCCGCCCGGCGACATCCCCGACAACCAGGTGTACGTCGGCTACCGGCCTTCCGGCGGCGGCTTCACGGGTTTCACGGTGAAGGTGCCCGAGGGCTGGGCCCGCACCGACCAGGGGAACACGACGGTGTTCACCGACAAGTTGAACACCGTCCGGATCACGGCGGCCTCCGCCTCCGGGGCCCCCACGGTCGGCTCGGTCACCCACACGGTAGTCCCTCAACTCCGCTCCCAGGTAGCCAAGTTCGCCGCTCCCAAGGTGTCCGAGGTGACCCGGCGCGCCGGACGCGTCGTCCTGCTGACCTACCAGGGCGACTCTGCGAAGGACCCGGTCACCGGCAAGGTGGTGCGGGACGCCTTCGAGCGGTACGCCTTCTACCGGCAGGGCCACGAGGTGGACCTGACGCTGTCCGGTCCGGTCAACGCCGACAACGTCGACCCGTGGCGCATCGTCAGCGACTCCTTCGCATGGCGGTGAGTGCCATGTCCGCGAAGTCCGCCACCGTGTCCGACGACGCGCTCACCGCCCGCGAGCTGTACCGCTTCTACCGGGCCGGCGAGGAGGAGACGCTCGCACTGCGCGGGGTCTCGCTGCGGGTGCGGCGGGGCGAGACGGTCGCGGTCGTCGGGCCGTCCGGGGCGGGCAAGTCGACCCTGCTGTCCTGCCTGGCCGGACTCGACGAGCCCTCGGGCGGCGAGGTCCGCGTCAACGGCGTCCGCATCAGCCACCGGCCCGAGACCGAACGCGCCCGGCTGCGCGCCCGGCACATCGGCATCCTGCTGCAGACCCGCAACCTGCTGCCGCACCTGAGTGTGCGCGACAACATCCGTCTGGCCCAGCGAGCCGCGGGACGCAGGCCGGCCGTCCCGGCGACACAGCTGCTGGGTGGCGTGGGACTCGCCGAACGGGGACACGCGCTGCCTCGGCAGCTGTCCGGCGGCGAGCTGGCGCGGGCCGGGCTGGCCGTCGCGTTGGCGAACTCGCCCGGCGTGCTGCTGGCCGACGAGCCGACCGGCGAACTCGACGGCGGAACCGAGCAGTTGGTCCTCCAGATGCTGCGGGACCGGGCCGCGGACGGCTGCGCGGTGCTGCTCGTGACGCACAGCGCGCAGGCCGTGCGGATCGCGGACCGGGTGATCGCGCTGGACGACGGGACGGCTCGCGAAACAACCGCGCAGGACGCACCCGGCGACCTGGCACACGAGGAATGGGGGGCACGGGATGTCTCCGGATGAGGTGCTGGTCGCCTGCCGGGACGCAGCGCTGACCTTCGGCCGCGGCACGCGTGCGGTGGTGGCCGTGCACGGGGCTGACCTGGAGGTACGAGCCGGGGAGCGGCTCGCGGTCGTCGGCCCCTCGGGATCGGGGAAGACCTCGCTGCTGCACCTGCTGGCCGGGCTCGAACAGCCCACCAGCGGCACCGTGACCCGGCCCGCGGCGACCGGGCCGTACGACATCGGCCTGGTGTTCCAGGGCGACAGCCTGATCCCCGCCCTGAACGTGCTCGAGAACACCGCCCTGCCCCTCGTCCTCGCCGGCCGGCCGGAGGCCGAGGCGCGGGACGCGGCCGGCGAGGCGCTCGCGTGCGTGGACGCCACCGGCTTGGCCGACCGGCTGCCCGATGAGATCTCCGGTGGCCAGGCCCAGCGCGTGGCCGCGGCCCGCGTCCTGGCCCAGGCGCCGCGACTGATCCTCGCCGACGAGCCCACCGGCCGACTCGACCACGCCACCGGCGGCCGGGTCCTGGACGCGCTGCTGACGGCGGCCGACCGGACGGGCGCAGCCCTCGTCGTCACCACCCACGACCCTGCCGTCGCCGCGCGGCTCACCACCCGGCGCACGATGCGCGACGGGCGGCTTCTCACACCCGAGGACGTGCCATGATCACCTCGTGGGCGGGCGGCCTGGCCCGCCACCGCACCGGACGGCTGCTGGCCGCCCTGGCCGGGATCGCCCTCGCGGTCGCCCTCGTCGCCGCGCTCGGCTCCTTCCTCACCGCGTCGAAGGCGACCATGACCCAGCGCGCCCTGCGCTCGGTCGCCGTGGACTGGCAGGTCCAGGTACAGCCCGGGGCCGACCCGAACGCCGTCCTGTCGCTGCTGCACAAGACACCCGGCATCCGGGCCGCCCTGCCGGTCGGCTACGCGCACACCACCGGCTTCACCGCCCGGGTCCAGGGCAGCACACAGACCACCGGCCCCGGCATGGCGCTCGGTGTCCCGGACAGCTACCGCAGGCAGTTCCCCGACGAGATCCGTACGCTCTCCGGCTCCTCCACCGGCGTCCTGCTGGCCCAGCAGACCGCCTCGAACCTGCACGCGGCCCCCGGCGACACCATCGGCGTCCAGCTCCCCGGCGCCGGCCTGCGCCAGATGCGGGTGGACGGCGTCGTCGAACTGCCCCAGGCAGACTCCCTGTTCCAGACAGTCGGCGCGCCCAGTCAGTCCCAGCCGACCGCGCCCCCGGACAACGTCGTCCTGCTGCCGGCCGCGCAATTCGCCTCACTCACCCGGGGTGCCACCGGCGTCACCACCCAGATCCACGTCGCCCGCGACGCGACGCTCCCCACAGACCCGGCCGCCGCCTTCACCTCCGTCACCGGCGCCGCCCGCAACCTGGAGGCCCGCTCCTCGGGCGCCGCGCTCGTCGGCAACAACGTCGGCGCCGCCCTCGACTCGGCCCGCCAGGACGCCCTGTACGCACAGATCCTCTTCCTCTTCCTCGGTGTGCCCGGCGCGGTCCTGGCCGCCGCCCTGACCGCCGCGGTCGCCTCGGCCGGCGGCGAGCGGCGCCGCCAGGAGCAGGGGCTGCTGCGGCTGCGCGGCCTGCGCCCCCGCCAGATCACCGCTCTGGCCGGCCTGGAGGCGGCCCTGATCGCAGTCGCCGGCGGCCTCGCCGGGCTGGGGATCGCCGCGCTGACCGGACGCCTCGCCTTCGGCGCCACCTCCTTCGGGGCGGGCGCGGGCACCTGGACCATCTGGTACGCGGTGGCCTTCGTCCTCGGCGCCGCCGTCGCCGCGGGCGCCGTCCTCGTGCCCGCCCTGCGCGACCTGCGTACGGTGACCGTCGCCGACACGCGCAAGGATGCGGGCGTACGCGGCAGCGGTTCGCCCTGGTGGATGCGGTCCGGTCTGGACGTCCTGCTGCTGATCGGCTCGTGGCTGGTGTTCCGCGCCTCGTCCGGCAACCAGTACGCCCTCGTCCTCGCCCCGGAAGGCGTACCCAGCCTCTCGGTCTCCTACTGGGCCTTTCTCGGCCCCGCGCTCCTGTGGGCCGGCGCTGCCCTGCTGCTGTGGCGCCTGACTCTGCTGGCCCTCACGCACGGCCGCCCCGCCCTGGCACGCCTGGCCCGCCCGCTGACGGGGACCCTCTCCGGAACCACGGCCGCCATCCTCTCCCGGCGCCGACGCCCGCTGGCCCGCTCGGTGGTGCTGCTGGCCCTCGCGGTGTCGTTCGCCGTGTCCACCGCGGTGTTCAACGCCACCTACCGGCAACAGGCCGAGGTGGACGCGCGGCTGACCAACGGCGCCGACGTCACCGTCACCGAACCTCCCGGCGCCCGCACACCGCCGGGCGCGGCCGACGCGCTGAAGGTCTCGGGCGTACGCCATGTCGAGCCGCTGCAGCACCGATTCGCATACGTCGGCTCCGACCTGCAGGACCTCTACGGCGTCCACCCGGACACGATCGCGCAGGCCACCTCCCTGCAGGACGCGTACTTCGCCGGCGGCAGCGCTCACGCCCTCATGCAGCGGCTCGCCCAGCGCCCCGACAACCTGCTGGTCAGCGTGGAGACGGTGCACGACTTCCAGCTCAACCCAGGCGACACCGTCAACCTGCGCATCCAGGACGCCCATACCAAGGCCCTGCGCACGGTGCCCTTCCACTACGCCGGAATCGTCAAGGAGTTCCCGACCGCGCCGAAGGACAGCTTCTTCGTCGCCAATGCCTCGTACGTGGCCAAGGCGACCGGCAGCGACGCGGTCGGCGCGTTCCTCCTCGACACCGGCGGAACCCACCAGAAACAGATCGCCGCACACCTGCACCGGCAGCTCGGCACCAGCGCCACCGTCACCGACCTCACCCGGACCCGCGGCGCCGTCGGCACCAGCCTGACCTCCGTCGACCTGGCCGGCCTCACCCGCATCGAACTCGCCTTCGCGGTGCTGCTGGCCGCCGGGGCCGGAGGTCTCGTCCTGGCCCTCGGGCTCGCCGAACGCCGCCGCACCTTCGCCATCGCCACCGTGCTGGGCGCCAGGAGCGGTCAGCTGCGCGGCATGGTCCTCACCGAGGCCCTCGTCCTGACCGCCGGTGGCCTGGCCGGAGGCGCGCTCATCGGCTGGGCCCTGTCCGAAATGCTGGTCAAGGTGCTCACGGGCGTCTTCGACCCCCCACCCGCCGCCCTGTCGGTACCCGGCGCCTACCTCACGCTCACCGCGGGTGCCGCCGTCGCCGCCGTACTGGCCGCCGCCCTGAACGGGATCCGGACCGCCGGACGGCCTGCCGTCGAGGAGCTGCGCGACCTGTGACCACGCCATACGCGCCCACCGCGCCGAGCGCCCCGCCCACCTCTACGCTGTCGACCATGCGCACGCCCACCGCACCGGACCGCAGCCGCTTCCGCGTGCTCGTCGTCGAGGACGACGACACCATCGGCCGCCACCTGGAAACCGGACTGCGCAGCAACGACTACGCGCCCACCTGGAGCCGCACCGGCGCCGGCGCCCTGGCCGAGGCCACCCGCACCCCGTACGACGTGCTGCTGCTGGATCTGGGCCTGCCCGATCTGGACGGCCTCGACGTGGCCCGCACCCTGCGCGCCCGCTACCCCGACCTGCTGATCATGATCCTCACCGCGCGCACCGACGACATCGACGTCATCGCCGGCCTGGACGCGGGAGCCGACGACTACCTCGTCAAGCCCTTCAGCCTCACCGTCCTGCTCGCCCGCCTCCGCGCCCACCTGCGCCGCCACACCGTCGCCTTCGCCCCCCAGGAGCCGATCCGGCTCGGCGACCTCGTCCTCGACACCACGGCCCGCCGCTGCACCCTCCACGACCGGGAAGTCCCACTCCGCCCCAAGGAATTCGAACTGCTCGCGCTCCTCACCCGACACGCCGGCGAAGCACTGTCCCGCGAGACCCTGATGGCCGAGGTCTGGGACGAGAACTGGTTCGGACCCACCAAGACCCTCGACGTCACCATGGCCGGCCTGCGCCGCCATCTCACCGAAGCCGCCGAAGCGTCCGACCACCCCACCCGACTGCCCCGCATCACCACACTGAGGGGACACGGCTACCGCCTCGAGCGCTGGTGTTGACGCTGTTGCTGCCGAGGCCGTTCGCCGGGCGGCCCTGGAACCATTTCAGGTCGGGCTCCGGGGTCTGCTGTCCCTTCTTCAACGGCAGGTTGACGGTCACAGCTTCGTCACCCCCTTGGCGACCAGGGCCGCCAGCGCGAAGACCCCGAGGTGCGAAAAAGAAACGGACGAATAGACGAGTAAAGGAAAGCACCTGTCCGGCCGGAATAGACCGCCGTTCACCGGTCCCTTACGGCGCCCTTGACGCCCTTGACGCCCTTGACGCGGCTCTGACGCCGCCCACGTCACCCTGGGCCAAAGATCGACGGCTCGACCAAGGTCCGCGCCCGCGGGGAGGCGGTGCCCGGGACGGCACATCGGCCTCGCCGTGCCCGACTACGACAGACAATTAGGCTTCCACGCCGACGTCTTGGGGCCTGACCGAGGTCGCCGAGGACTCGGGCATCCCCTTCCCGGCCGCCGAGGGATCCCCGAGCAGTACGTGATCCGGCTGCGCAGGCCGGACCAGAAGCCGGCGCGACCTCGTCTCGTACGGCGCCGCTGCGCCCGAGGACGTGGACACGCTCGCTGCGCGACTCCTCGCGGACGCTCGCCGTGGACGGCATCGGCGCGGTCTCCGACACCGTGGTGGCCGGCCCCGACCCGGTGCCCGTCCCGGCCGGACGGGCACCGTCCGGCCGGGAGGGGGGCGTCCGGCCGGGAGGGGGGCGTCCGGCCGGGAGGGGGCGTGAGTTCTTCTTCAGCCGTTCGGTTCGGCCTTGCTGATGTCCGCCAGCGCGGAGTGCGGGTCCTCCGTGGTGGCGAGGTCGCCGAGGCTCACCATGCCGACGGGGCAGCCGCCGTGTTCGACGACGGGCAGCCTGCGCACGGCGTACCGGCGCATCAGCTCCACCGCGCGGTCGGTGGTGTCGTCGGGGGTCAGGGTGGCCACCGGAGGACGGGTGCACACCGACCCGGCGGTCGTGGTGTGCGGGTCGCGGCCGTCGGCCACGGCCCGGATCACGATGTCGCGGTCGGTGAGGACACCGAACAGATCGCAGTCGTAGGCCACCAGGACGTCGCCGACGTTCTGCTCGCGCATCACGTACGCCGCCCGCTCCAGCGTGGTCATCGGCTCGACGGCCACCGCGCCGTGTGACATCACGTCGCGTACTCGCCGGGTCATGGGCACCTCCCGGATCCGCGGAACACCGACTGCCCGCCGCGTAGCCAGAACCGGCGGTCCCAAACAAGCGCGCGGGGCGCCCGGCCCTCATCCGGCCGGGTCGGCGGCGGGCGACGGCCCCGCGTGCCAGCCGGTCCAGTGGTGGACGGTGACCGCGATGACCGGTCCGTGCGGCGGGTCGTCCCGGTACTGCGGGTACTTGCGCCGCAGCAGCGCGAGCGCGTTCTCGTACGCCTGACGCGTCACGGCGTCCTCCGCGTCGGGCGGCACGATCCGGGCGCCGCCGTCGGCCCGGACCCACCACAGCCGGTCCCAGTCCTCGTCGTAGGCGTCCGCCAGCAGGCACACGGCCGGGGTGACGGCGACGTTGTGCAGCCTCTTCAGCCGGGTCGTGCGCTTGGGCTTGCGGTCGACCGCCGTCACGATCCCGTCGTCATGGGCTGCGAACACCACCGGCACCAGGTGGGGGCGCCCCGCCACGTCCACCGTGGCGAGCCGGGCCACTCGCGCGGCCTCGAACCGCCGCCGCGCCTCGTCGGGGTTCATCTCCGGCACGCTCGTGACTCCTCTCCCCGGCTCTTCCCGGCGTCGGTCTGCTCTCCGGTGTCTGCTCTCCCGGCTCCTCCCGGCGTGGTGCACGGACAAGGGCGGCGGGAGGAAGAGGGAGGAGCCCTCAGTCGCCTCTCAGGGCCTTCAGCACATCGTCGTCCGTCAGCTGCTCGAAGTTGTCGTACCAGACTCCGACGGCGGTGAAGGAGACCGGCTGGTGGAGGCAGATCACCTCGTCGGCCTCGCTGCTGAGCATCCCGACCGCCTCGGGTGCGCCGACGGGGACGGCGAGGACCACGCGCGCGGGCCCCTGACGCCGCACGTGGCGCAGCGCGGCGCGCGCGGTGGAGCCGGTGGCCAGGCCGTCGTCGACGACGATCGCGGTGCGTCCGCGCAGGTCCGGGGCGGGCCTGCCCTGCCGGTAGCGCTGTGCGCGGCGGTGCAGTTCCGCGCGTTCCCGCTCCACCACCGGGGCGAGGTCCTCCTCGGTCAGCCCCAGCCGGTCCAGGGCCGTCTTGTCGTAGAGCGGGGGGTCGTCCCCGGCGATCGCGCCCAGACCGTACTCCTTCTCGAAGGGGGCGCCGATCTTGCGTACGACGAGCACGTCCAGCGGGGCGCCGAGCGCCCGCGCGACCTCCCGAGCCACCGCGATGCCGCCGCGGGGCAGCGCCAGCACGACGGGGTCCGGCAGCGCGCCCTCGTCCCGCAGGACGCGCAGCCGCCCCCCCAGCTCCCGCCCGGCGTGCCCGCGGTCACGGAACCTCATGGGCCTTCCTCCTTCCCGCGCCGGGTACCCCGCCCGGACACGGTCGACCACACAATGCTGCTGTCGAGCCTGATCGGCCGGGAGCGGGCGGCGCAGCAGACGAGCGCGGGGCTGCGCCCCCACACCCTGGTCGGGGTCGCCGGCGCGCTGATGATGGAGGTGTCCCAGCACGGGTTGGTGCGGGGCTGTCCCCGGCTGCCGGGCCGTCTCTCCCCCGGCCCCGTGCCCGCCACGGTCGAGGTGCGGCTGACGTATCTGCCCGGCCGGGCGCTGCTGCCGCGGCTGATGGAGACGTGCACAGCGGCTTCCGCATCCTGCAGGTCACGGTCGACCGGCTGCCCGCAGCGGGTGAAAGGAGGTCAGGACGAGGGCCGTGTCGGCGTCGATGGCGCCGAGCAGCTCCTCGGTCTCCCTGCGGTCGACGGGCGGCGGCTCGAACCAGGCCCACGGGGCGTCCCGCACGAGGACCTCGTCCACGCCGGGCAGCAGACGGGCGGCGGGCTCGCCGCGCGGCCCGCACAGCAGGGTGACGGTGTCGGCGCGCGCGGCGACGGCGCGGATGGCAGGCCCGGCGAGCAGGACGTCGCCGAAGCTGTCGAGACGGGTGACGAGGGCCTTCATCGGGGCCTCCGGCAGGTTGCGTGGGAGGCCTCGACGGCCGCCGCCCGTCCGTCGGTGGCCCCGGCGGACCACTGCTGATGGACCGCCTCGGCGGATCGTCGTCCGTCGGCGGCTTCAACCCGGCCCTCCCGGTACGCGGCCTCGATGGGCCCTTCGTCGGCCAGGACGCTCCCCCACGGCGGACCGGTCAGCACCGCGCGGACGGCGGTCAGCGGGTCGCGGGCGACATGCTCGGCGGCGGCCGTCTCCTTTGGGCGGGTCTGCGGGGTCGGGACGAGGATGCCGTGGGCGCCGGCCCGGCGGGCGGCCTCCATGTCGGCGCCGATGTCGCCGATCACGACGATGTCGGCGGGTGCGGTGCACATCTGGCCGGCCGCCCACAGGACCATTCCCGGCTGCGGCTTGCGGCGGTGGCAGCCGTCGTCGGGCCCGTGCGGGCAGACGGCCCACACGTCGAAGGGGCCGAGGAGTTCGTCGATGCGTTCGTTGACGCGGCGCACGTCCGCGGTGCTGAGCAGCCCGCGCGCGACGCCCGACTGGTTGGTGACGACGCCGGTGCCGATGCCCCTCGCCCGCAGCATCTGCACCGCCTCGCGGGCACCGTTGACCGGGCGGACCCGCGCGGGTTCGCCGTTGTAGGGAACGTCCTCGACGAGGGTGCCGTCACGGTCGAACAGCACGGCCTTGACCGGGCTCACGGCGCCACCTCCTGCCAGGCGGGAGCGCCCCGGTGGCGCCACAGCCCGCTCAGCCGGTGCCACGTGGCGGCGGGCGGGATGAGCACGCTGGTGGCGACCATGGTGGTCACCTCGTACCGTGTGCGCGGGCCGGGCGCTATGCGCGCCCAGGCGAACTCCGCGGTGCCCGCGGCCCAGCCGAGCGCGGCGACCTCGGCGGCCCGGTGCCGTCCGGCCGCGGCGAGCGCGCAGGCGGCCGCGCCGGCGGCGGTGATGGCGAGGTGGCTGCGGATGCGGCCGCGCGGTGCCGCGGCCTTCTGCCGCCAGTCGGGGCCGTGCAGGCGCAGCATAAGGGCGTCGTCGGCGTTGCCGCGCTGGGCGCGCAGCGACACCCAGCGGTCGGCGGGGCGCACGGGGTGGCGGGCGGTGCGGCGGCCCTGCGGGATGCGCCAGCCGGCGTCGAGGAGGCGCAGCGCGAGGTCGGCGTCCTCGCGCAAGGCGCGCCGGAAGCGTTCGTCGAAGCCGCCGACCTGCTTGAGGGCCTCGGTGCGGTAGGCCATGTCGGCGGTGATCCAGCGCGCCTGCGCCAGGGCGGCGGTGGCCCGTTCCCAGTCGGTGGGGCGGCGCTCGCCGGGCAGCGGCACGGCGATCACGCCCTGGACGGCTCCGGTGTCGGGGCTCGCTTCCGCCAGGTCCTGCGCCAGCTGGTCGCACCAGTGGGGCCCGACCTGGACGTCGTCGAGGAAGGCGACCCAGGGCGCGGTGACCGCGCGCAGGCCGGTGTTGCGGGCGGCGGCAGGGCCGCGGCCGCCGCTGGTGAGCACGGTGGTGCGGGCGCGCAGGTCGCCCAGCACGCTCAGCGGGTGGTCCAGCGCGCCCGGCTCGGGGTCGGGCCGGTCGTCGACGAGGACGATCTCGTCCGGCCGGGGCCCGGTCGCGGCGGCGAGCGCGGCCAGGCAGTCGGCCAGCGTGTCCCTCGCGAGCGTGGGGATCACCACGGCGTAGGCGGGGCCGGCGGTGCGGGTCATGCGTACGCCCTCCCCCTGCGCCCCGCATACGGGCCGATCGCCAGCAGGTCGACGGGGGCGGAACCGAAGCACTCCGGCGGGTCGCGCGGGTCGTCGACCATGGGCCAGTCGGCGGTGTTGAGGCTGGTGTTGACCACGACGGGCAACCCGGTGCGCCGTTCGAAGGCGCGCAGCATGCGGGCGACCAGGGGTTCCTGCCGCTCGTCGACGCTCCTGCCGTCGACGACGAGGGCGGCGGCCGGGTCGTGGAACAGGGCGTTGATACCAAGGATGCGCATGGGGGTGGCTCCGTCCCGTACGGCGGTGGGGACTTCGGGGGTCTGGGTGCCGCACCGCAGCTGTCTCAAACACGTGAAGCCAACTGGCAGGACAAAGAGGATTTTTATCGATCAGATTCTCGATCCTCTGCTATACGCTGCGTCTATACACGCTGTGTATAGTCCCGGCATGCCTTCTGCGACCAAGAAGATGACGAAAACGGGGACCGGGTTCCGCGCCACGGCGGCGCTGGCGGCAGCCGCGTGTCTGACGCTCACCGCCTGCGGGCGCGGGGACGCCACCGCACCGAGCTCGGCCCGGGCCCACGCTGCGGCCGGCGCCCCGATCCGGTTCGGGACGGTCGACTGCCGCGAGACCAAGTGCATCGCACTGACCTTCGACGCCGGACCGAGCGAGAACTCCGCGCGGCTGCTGGACATCCTCAAGGAGAAAAAGGTCCCGGCGACCTTCTTCCTGCTCGGCGCGCGGCACATCGAGAAGTACCCGGAGCTGGTCAAGCGGATGGCGGCCGAGGGCCACGAGGTGGCGAGCCACACCTGGGACCACAAGATCCTCACCCGGACCACGCCGGCGCAGATACGCGACGAACTCCAGCGCCCGAACGAGGAGATAGAGCGCCTCACCGGACGCAAGCCCACCCTCATGCGCCCGCCCCAGGGCCGTACCAACGGCACCGTGCACAAGATCTGCCGCGAGCTGGGCATGGCCGAGGTCCTGTGGAGCGTGACCGCCAAGGACTACACGACGAACGTCTCCGCGCTGATCACCAAGCGCGTCCTCGCGCAGGCGTCCCGGGACGGCATCATCCTGCTGCACGACATCTATCCGGGCACGGTGCCCGCCGTGCCCGGGATCATCGACGCGCTCAAGGCACGGGGATATGTCTTCGTGACGGTTCCGCAGCTGCTGGCGCCGGGAAAGGCCGCGCCGGGAAAGGTGTACCGGCCGTAGCGGCGTCACCAGACGAGGTGCAGGCGCTGCGGCGAGCGGTGGATCATCGTCGGCCGGATGGCGACCGGCTGGTCCTCGGCGAGCCGCAGCCCCGGCAGCCGACGGGTCAACTCCTTCAGTGTCAGGCGGAGTTGCTCGCGGGCGAGCTGTGCGCCGGGGCAGGCATGCGGGCCGTGCCCGAAGGCGAGGTGGCCGACCGGCGCGCGGGTGATGTCGAACTCGTCGGGCCGCGGATGGCGCGCGCCGTCGCGGTTGGCGGCGCCGAAGGCGACGAACACGCTCGCCCCGGCGGGCACTCCGGTACCGGCGAGGGTGACCGGCCGGGTGGTGATCCGGCGGAATCCCTGCAGCGCGGCGTCGTAGCGGGCGGCCTCCTCCACCGCCGCAGGCATCCTCCCCCCAGCTCTTCGAGCAGGGGGTGCCCCCATGCGCTCCGCATGCGCTCCGCTCGACTCGGCGCACAGCAGCTCCCACTGGCTGCGGTGCCGCAGCAGGTGCAGGACGGTGGTGCCGATGAGCGCGGTGGTGGTCAGGTGGCCCGCGAGCAGCAGGTTCTGGAGGTGGGCGACGAGTTCGTGGCGCTGCCCCAGCGTCAGCTGGCCCTCGCCGGGGGTGGCGACGGAGGCGACGAGCTCCGTACAGAGGTCCTCCCGCGGCTCGGCGTGCCGCTCGCGCACGTACCGGTCGAGGATGCGCTGCATCGCCACCACGTCCTCGGCGGCGGCCACCTGCCCCTCCTCGTCCAGCGGGCGGAAGAGCAGCTCCTCGGCGCGGTGTCCGCCGTACACGACGGAGGGCACATCGGCCGGGTCGAGTCCGACGACACGGCCGATGACGTCGCCGGGGAGTTTGCACGCATACGCCTCCATCAGCTCGACGTGCCCGTCCTTGACGAAAGCGTCGACGAGGGAAGCGGCCCGCTCGGCGGCGTACGGCAGGACGGCGGCGACGCGGGCCGGCGTCAGCCCGCGGACGATCGGAGCACGCAGCCGCTGGTGCTGCGCACCGTCGCTGGTGACCACGACCGGCCGCCCGCCGAACCCGCTGCCGAGCACGGCGAGCGCGGCGGGCGCCGGCAGCACGTCCGGGCGCAGCGCGTTCGCCGAGGAGAACTCCTCTGTGCGGCGCAGGACTTCGCGCACGTCACCGTCCCGGGCAACCAGCCAGGCGTCCAGCTCGGCCACGTGGAGGAGCCCGTCGGCCTGCCGCGCCCGTGCGTAGAGCGGATACGGGTCACGCTGCAACTCGTCGAGCCTGCCGTGCGGTTCACGGTCCACGGACATCCTCCGGCGGTGGTCGGGAGTGCCGTGCCCATGCTGCCGTACGTCTGTACGGACGCGGTAGGGGATGCCGGGGCGGCGCGGACCCGTTCGGAACACGACCGAGCAGCCCCCTCCCGGGCGGCCTGCTCCGCCGTGTACGAAACGCCGTCCACCTTCACGCCGTTCGGGTCGAGGAGGGGTGCGGTAACGTTCAGCCCCGCCTGCGCACCCATCCCCTGCTGGGCCAACCGTGTGAGCGGCGCACCGTACGCCCTGCTCAACCGAGCGGTTTTTCCTATGATCGTTGCGTGGTCGACTTCCTTCTGCAGCGCACGCCGCCGCTCTCCCTCGACGAGGCCTGGCGCCGGCTCACGCAGTGGCCCCGTCACGCCGACGTGGTCCCGCTGACCCGCATCACCGTGGTCACGCCCGCGCCGACCCGCGAGGGCACGCGCTTCGTCGCCCGGTCGGGAGTCGGCCCGCTGGCCTTCGACGACCCGATGGAGGTCACCGTCTGGCGCCCGCCGACCGACGGCGAGGCAGGCCTGTGCCGCCTGGAGAAGCAAGGCCGCGTGGTCCGGGGCTGGGCCGAGATCGAGGTACGGCCGGGTCCCGGCGGCCGTACGCGGGTGCTGTGGCGGGAGGAACTGCGCGTGCGCTGCCTCCCCGCCCTCTTCGATCCCCTCCTGGAGCGGACGGCGCGCTCGGTGTTCGGGCGGGCGGTGAACCGGCTGCTGAGACGTCCGTGACGGCTTGACGGGGCCGGCCGGAAGTGCTTCGGCTCAGGCCACCGAGCCGATGCGCCCCGTCGGCGCCGACGGCGTGTCGTGGTGGATGGGGGTGTGAGCGCCGGTCAGTGAAACCCCGCTGCCGCCACGGCGGTCCGCGACGATCTCCGAGGCGATGGACAGGGCCGTCTCCTCCGGTGTGCGGGCGCCGAGATCGAGGCCGATGGGCGACCTGAGGCGGGCCAACTCCACTTCGGTCACGCCCACTGCGCGCAGGCGCTCGTTGCGGTCGAGGTGGGTGCGGCGGGAGCCCATCGCGCCGACGTACGCCACCGGCAGGCGCAACGCCAGCTTCAGCAGGGGGACGTCGAACTTGGCGTCGTGGGTCAGGACGCACAGGACCGTGCGGCCGTCGGTCTCCGTGCGCTCCAGATACCTGTGGGGCCACTCGACGACGATCTCGTCGGCCTCCGGGAAGCGGGTCCTCGTCGCGAACACGGGACGCGCGTCGCACACCGTGACGTGGTAGCCGAGGAACTTGCCGATGCGGACCAGCGCCGAGGCGAAGTCGATCGCACCGAAGACGATCATCCGGGGCGGCGGGACCGACGACTCGATCAGCAGCGTCAGCGGGGCGCCGCAGCGGGAGCCCTGCTCGCTGATCTCCAGGGTGCCGGTGCGGCCGGTGTCCAGGAAGGCGCGCGCCTCGCCGGCGACCGTGCGGTCCAGCTCGGGGTGGGCGCCGAAGCCGCCCTCGTACGAGCCGTCGGGCCGGACCAGGAGGGCGCGGCCCTTCAGCTCCCGCGGGCCGGACACGATCCGCGCG
The DNA here is from genome assembly GCF_040608235.1 of Streptomyces sp. NPDC005202. Lineage (NCBI taxonomy): Bacteria > Bacillati > Actinomycetota > Actinomycetes > Kitasatosporales > Streptomycetaceae > Streptomyces > Streptomyces sp. NPDC005202. The sequence goes on from NZ_JBEXHW010000002.1 coordinate 377,095, forward strand.
ACCGCCGCCGCCTCCCCGCGCGCGGCGGCGGCCAGCGCGGCCGCGACCACCTCACGGGCCGGGTCGGTGGCGCGCACCGGCGTGACGAGGATGTCGATGATGCCGCCACAGGTCAGGCCGACGGCGAAGGCGTCCTCGTCGCTGTACCCGAAGCGCTCCATGACGGTTTCGCCGTCCTGGAGCGCCTGCCCGCACAGTTCGTACACGGCGCCCTCCACACAACCGCCGGAGACGGAGCCGATCGCCGTGCCGTCGGCGTCCACCGCGAGGGCGGCGCCCGGCCGGCGGGGTGCGCTGCCGCCGACCGCCACCACGGTGGCCACGGCGAAGTCGCGTCCCTGCTCGACCCACCGGTTCAGCTCCTCGGCGATGTCCAGCATCTGTTCGGTCTCCTTAACAGCGGTTGTCCTTGACAGCGGTTGTGCGGAGGGCTTTGACAGGAGTGCTAGTGCACGCCCAGCCAGCTCTCGATCGGATGGAGGGAGAAGTAGATGAGGAAGACCACTGTCAGGCCCCACATGAAGGCGCCGATCTCCCGGGCCTTGCCCTGGGCGACCTTGATGGCGACGTACGAGACGACGCCCGCGGCGACACCCGAGGTGATCGTGTAGGTGAAGGGCATCAGCACCACGGTCAGGAAGACCGGGATCGCGGTGGCGCGGTCGGCCCAGTCCACGTGCCGGGCGTTCATCAGCATCATCGCGCCGATGACCACCAGGGCGGCGGACGCGACCTCCTGGGGGACGATTGCCGTCAGCGGAGTGAAGAACAGGCAGGCCGCGAAGAACAGGCCGGTGACGACCGAGGCGAGGCCCGTGCGGGCGCCCTCGCCGACGCCGGTCGCCGACTCGATGAACACGGTCTGGCCGGAGCCGCCCGCCACACCGCCGATCGCGCCGCCCGCGCCGTCGATGAACAGCGCCTTGGACAGACCCGGCATCCGGCCCTTGTCGTCGGCGAGCCCGGCCTCGGTGCCGACGCCGATGATGGTGGCCATCGCGTCGAAGAAACCGGCGAGGACCAGAGTGAAGACGATCATGCCGACTGTCATCGCGCCGACCTTGCCCCAGCCGCCGAACTCCACGTGCCCGAAGAGCGAGAAGTCCGGCATCGAGACCGCGCTGCCGTGCAGTTCGGGGGCGCCGTTGGCCCAGGCGTCGGGCTTGATGACCCCGGCGGCGTTGAGGACGGCGGCGACGACGGTGCCGCTGATGATGCCGATGAGGATGGCGCCGGGAACGTTCCGGGCCTGGAGCATGAAGATCAGCAGGAGCGTGCCGGCGAAGAGCAGCACCGGCCAGCCGGTGAGCTGGCCCGCCGGGCCGAGGCTGACCGGAGTCACCTTGCCCTGGTGCACGAAGCCGGACTTGTAGAAGCCGATGAGGGCGATGAACAGGCCGATGCCCATGGTGATCCCGTGCTTGAGCGCCAGCGGGATCGCGTTCATGATCATCTCGCGCAGGCCGGTGACGACCAGCAGCATGATGATCACGCCGTACATCACGCACATGCCCATGGCCTGCGGCCAGGTCATCTGCGGGGCGACCTGCGAGGACAGGACGCCGGAGACGGAGAGGCCGGCGGCGAGGGCGAGCGGCACCTTGCCGCCGAAACCCATCAGCAGCGTGGTGAAGGCCGCCGCGAACGCGGTCGCGGTGATCAGGGCCTTCTGGCCGAGCGTGTCCCCCGCCGCGTCCTTGCCGGACAGGATCAGGGGGTTGAGCAGCAGGATGTACGCCATCGCCATGAAGGTGGTGACGCCGCCGCGCACTTCACGCGCGACCGTGGATCCCCGCCGGGATATGTGGAAGTACCGGTCGAGCCAGGACCGGCCGGCCGGGACGCGGGTACCCGCGCCCGCGTCTTCGGCGGTGGTCCTCGGCTCCAGTGACTGGGTCATGGTGCCATCTCCCAAGGTTCACAGGGGCACCCGCGCATGGCCTTCGGCGACGCGCGGGATTTGGGAATGGACGACCCGGGGGACGGCCCGAGACGCACGAAACTGCTGCTGCTTCGAGGACCGCGAGCGGAACGGAACTCGAAGCGGGGTGGGGGGTGTACTCCGGGCAGCGCGGAGTGGGTGACGTTCCCTGCGCCGCCCGGAGGGTCTGCTCACGCCGTGCCGGTGAGGTGTTCCGGCCGTACGGGCGTGCGGTTGAGCTCCAGCCCGGTCGCGTTCCGGATCGCTGCGAGGACGGCCGGAGTCGACGACAGGGTCGGGGCCTCGCCGATGCCGCGCAGCCCGTACGGGGCGTGGTCGTCGGCGAGTTCGAGCACGTCGACGGGGATGGTCGGCGTGTCGAGGATGGTGGGGATGAGGTAGTCCGTGAAGGAGGGGTTCTTCACCTTCGCCGTCTTCGGGTCGACGATGATCTCCTCCATCACCGCCACGCCGAGACCCTGGGTCGTACCGCCCTGGATCTGGCCGACGACGGACAGCGGGTTGAGCGCCTTGCCGACGTCCTGGGCGCAGGCCAGCTCGATCACCTTCACCAGGCCGAGCTCGGTGTCGACCTCGACGACGGCGCGGTGCGCGGCGAAGGAGTACTGCACATGACCGTTGCCCTGGCCGGTGCGCAGGTCGAAGGGCTCGGTCGGCCGGTGCCGCCACTCCTCCTCGACCTCGACGGCCTCGTCCTCCAGGACGTCCACCAGGTCGGCGAGCACCTCGCCGCCGTCGGTGACGACCTTGCCGCCCTCCAGGAGCAGTTCGGCGGTGGCCCAGGCCGGGTGGTAGGAGCCGAACTTGCGGCGCCCGATCTCCAGCACCTTCTCGCGGACTTTCTCGCAGGCGTTCTTCACGGCGCCGCCGGTGACGTACGTCTGCCGGGAGGCCGACGTCGAACCGGCGCTGCCCACCTGCGTGTCCGCCGGGTGGATCGTCACCTGCGCGACGCCCAGCTCGGTGCGGGCGATCTGCGCGTGGACGGTGACACCGCCCTGGCCCACCTCCGCCATGGCCGTGTGCACGGTGGCGACGGGCTCGCCGCCCACGACCTCCATGCGGACCCTGGCGGTGGAGTAGTCGTCGAAGCCCTCCGAGAAGCCGACGTTCTTGATGCCGACCGCGTAGCCGATGCCGCGTACGACGCCTTCTCCGTGCGTGGTGTTGGACAGACCGCCGGGCAGCTGCCGTACGTCCGCGCCCTCGGAGCTCTCCCACTGGCGCTCCGGCGGCAGCGGCATCGCCTTGACGCGGCGCAGGAGTTCGGCGACCGGGGCCGGGGAGTCGACCCGCTGCCCGGTCGGCATGATCGTGCCCTGGGACATGGCGTTCAGCTGCCGGAACTCGACCGGGTCCATCCCGATCTTGTCGGCCAGCTTGTCCATCTGCGCCTCGTAGGCGAAGCACGCCTGGACCGCGCCGAAGCCGCGCATGGCGCCGCAGGGCGGGTTGTTGGTGTAGAGGGCGATGGCCTCGATCTCGACGTCGTCGACCTCGTACGGGCCGATGCCGAGCGAGGAGGCGTTGCCGACGACCGCCGGGGAGGAGGAGGCGTACGCACCGCCGTCGAGCACGATGCGGCACTTGACGTGCGTGAGCTTGCCGTCCTTCGTGGCGCCGTGCTCGTAGTAGAGCTTCGCCGGGTGGCGGTGGACGTGCCCGAAGAAGGACTCGAAGCGGTTGTAGACGATCTTGACGGGCTTGCCGGTGCGCAGTGCCAGCAGGCAGGCGTGGATCTGCATCGACAGGTCCTCGCGGCCGCCGAACGCGCCGCCGACGCCGGCCAGCGTCATGCGCACCTTGTCCTCGGGCAGGCCGAGCACGGGCGCGATCTGGCGCAGGTCGGCGTGGAGCCACTGGGTGGCGATGTAGAGGTGGACGCCGCCGTCCTCCTCCGGTACCGCGAGGCCGGACTCGGGGCCGAGGAAGGCCTGGTCCTGCATGCCGAAGTAGTACTCGCCCCTGACCACGAAGTCGGCCTTCTTCGCGGCCTCTTCGACGTTGCCGCGGACGATCGGCTGGCGGTGGACGATATTCGGGTGCGGGACGTGCCCGGCGTGGTGGTCGTCGCGGTCCGGATGCAGGATCGGCGCGTCGGGGGCGAGCGCGGAGGCCTCGTCGGTGACGACCGGCAGCTCCTTGTACTCCACCTTGATCTTGGCCGCGGCGCGGCGCGCGGTCTCCGGGTGGTCGGCGGCGACGATCGCGACGGGCTCGCCGTGGTGGCGTACCCGGCCGTCGGCGAGGACCGGGGTGTCCGGGTACTCCAGGCCGTACCTCTTCACGTCCGTCGGCAGGTCGTCGTACGTCATCACGGCGTAAACGCCCGGCATCGCGAGGGCCTCGGAGGTGTCGATGGAGAGGATCTCGGCGTGCGCGACCGTGGAGCGCAGGATCTGGCCCCAGAGCATGTCCTCGTGCCACATGTCGGACGAGTACGCGAACTCGCCGGTGACCTTGAGGGTGCCGTCCGGGCGGAGCGTGGACTCGCCGATGCCGCCCTTGGTCTGGGAACCCTGCGTGATCTTGGTGGGAGCGCCGTTGGCGGGCATGCTCAGACCCCCTCGGACTGCCGGGCGGCCGCAAGGCGGACCGCGTCCATGATCTTCTCGTAGCCGGTGCAGCGGCACAGGTTGCCCGACAGGGCCTCGCGGATGTCCGCGTCGGTCGGGTTCGGGTTGCGCTCGAGCATCTCGTCGGCGGCGACCAGCAGACCCGGGGTGCAGAAGCCGCACTGGACGGCGCCGGCGTCGATGAACGCCTGCTGGATCGGGGAGAGTTCGCCCCCCTCACCGGTGTGCGAGTCGGCGCCCTTGGCCTGCCAGTGCTTGGCCTCGTCGAGGGAGGTACCGCAGGCACCGGAGCCGCAGCCGCCCTCGGCGCGCTGCTTGGCGTAGTCCGCCAGGCCCTCGACGGTGACGACCTCGCGGCCCTCGACCTGACCGGCGGCGACCAGGCAGGAACACACCGGCACGCCGTCGAGGCGGACCGTGCAGGAGCCGCACTCGCCCTGCTCGCAGGCATTCTTGGAGCCCGGCAGGCCCAGGCGCTCGCGCAGGACGTACAGCAGGGACTCGCCCTCCCAGACGTCGTCGGCCTCCTGCGGGCGGCCGTTGACCGTGAAATTGACACGCATTACGCGACGCCTCCCTCGCGATGAGCGGCGCGTTCGGTGCCGCGGTACGACTCCCAGGTCCAGGTGAGTGTCCGGCGGGCCATGACACCGACCGCGTGACGGCGGTAGCTCGCGGTGCCCCGGACGTCGTCGATCGGGTTGCAGGCGGCGGAGCACAGCTCCGCGAACTGCTTGGCCACCGACGGGGTGATGATCTTTCCGTTGTCCCAGAAGCCGCCCTCTTCGAGCGCCGCGTTCAGGAACTCCTCGGCGGCCTTCGCCCGCACGGGCGTGGGGGCGGCCGAGCCGATGCCGGTGCGGACCGTGCGGGTCTCGGGGTGCAGCGCGAGGCCGAAGGCGCAGACCGCGATCACCATCGCGTTGCGGGTGCCGACCTTCGAGAACTGCTGCGGGCCGTCGGCCTTCTTGATGTGCACGGCCCGGATGAGCTCGTCGGACTGGAGCGCGTTGCGCTTGACGCCGGTGTAGAACTCGTCGATCGGGATGCGGCGGGAGCCACGCACCGACTCGACCTCGACCTCGGCGCCGGCCGCGAGCAGCGCCGGGTGGGCGTCGCCGGCCGGGGAGGCGGTGCCGAGGTTGCCGCCGACGCCGCCGCGGTTGCGGATCTGCGGGGAGGCGACCGTGTGCGAGGCGAGCGCCAGGCCCGGCAGCTCGGCCCGCAGGTTCTCCATGATCTTCGTGTACGGGACGGAGGCGCCCAGCCGCACGGTGTCCTCGCCGACCTCCCACTCGTAGAGGTCACCGATGCGGTTCAGGTCGAGGAGGTACTCGGGCCGGCGGTGGTCGAAGTTGATCTCGACCATCACGTCGGTGCCGCCCGCAATCGGCACAGCGGTGGGGTGCTCCGCCTTCGCGGCGAGCGCCTCCTCCCAGCTGGCGGGGCGAAGGAAGTCCATGACCGGCTCTCTTCTTCGTCTCGTGGGTCGTACAGATTGAGCCAATCCGTGTGCGGCCGGCGCGGCTCGTTCAGGTGCTGTTAACGCGGAGTGGGCTCAGTACACAGCGCGCTGCTCCGACGGGGTCAGTCACCGAAAACATGAAGGAGTTGGCTGGCCAGGGCGGACATCTTGTAGATTCGTATGAACGGAGGCCCTCAGTAACCTCTTCACTTTCCCATGGAAACAGAGGACACGGCCGCACACGCAGCGGAACCTGCTGACCGGCCGCACGGCCGGCCTCGCCACAAGATCCATCGTAGATTTCGAGACAAAGAACGGCGGCGACGAGAATGCGGCTGCGCGCACTGCTGGACACCGACGCGCTGGGCCTCAGGCTGCTCGGCGGCGAGGACGAGCTGGACCGCACCGTACGCGGTGTGATGACCACCGACCTGAGGGACCCCAGCCGCTACCTCTCCGGCGGTGAGCTGGTACTGACCGGTCTGGCCTGGCGCCGGGACGCCGCCGACTCCGAGCCGTTCGTACGGATCCTGGTGCAGGCCGGCGTCGCCGCCCTGGCTGCCGGTGAGGCCGAGCTCGGGAACGTGCCGGACGACCTGATCGTCGCCTGCGCGCGGCACCGGCTGCCGCTGTTCGCGGTGCACGAGTCGGTGGCGTTCGCGACGATCACCGAGCACGTCGTCCGGCAGGTGTCCGGCGAGCGCGCCGGCGACCTCGCGGCCGTGGTGGACCGGCACCGCCGGATGATGACCGCGGGCCCGGCGGGCGGCGGCCCGGACGTGGTCCTGGACCTGCTCGGCTCCGACCTGGACCTGCGGGCCTGGGTGCTCTCCCCGACCGGGCGGCTCATCGCCGGCCCGAAGGTCGCGGGCCCGGCGCTGCCCGCCGACGTGTGCGCCAAGCTCGCCGCCGAACACCTGGCGGCGAGCCGCACGGGCCGGCCCGGACCGCACCGGGTGACCCTCGGTTCCAGGACGTACTCGCTCTTCCCCGTCCGCAGCAGCAACGGCCGCTCCCCGCAGGCCTCGCGGGACGTGCGCGAGACGGTGCTGTCGGACTGGCTGCTCGCCGTCGAGGCGGACGCGAGCGACTGGCCCGAGGAGCGGCTCGACCTGCTCGAGGGCGTCACCCAGCTGATCGCGGTCGAGCGGGACCGGCGGGACGCGGCACGCACGGTGCGGCGCCGTCTGGCCCAGGAGGTCCTCGAGCTGCTGCAGACGGGCGCCGCGCCGGCGGAGATCGCCGCACGCCTGCGGGTCGCGGCGCCGGTGCTGCTGCCCGGGCTCGGGGCGGCCCCGCACTGGCAGGTCGTCGTGGCCCGCGTCGAGTGGGAGGAAGTACAGGGCGGACTCGCAGGGCCCTCGGCCGAGGGTGGTGGCGGGCGACGGGCGGGAGAGGTCGAGGGCGGCCCGGTCGCCCAGTCGCTCCTGGAGGAGATCCTGGTCGACCCGCTCACCACGGGTCCCGAGCCCTCCGACCGCATCGCCGTGGCCCACACGGGCGACGAGGCCGTCGCCCTCGTACCCCTCCCGGCCGTCTCGACCGAGCACGACGGCTCCGAGTCCGGGATCCTCGCCGACGCGCTCCTGGAGTCCGTACGGGACCCGCTGTCGGCCGGCCTCGACGACGACGGGCGGATCACGCTCGGCGTCAGCGCGGCCGTGCACTCGGCGGAGGGGCTGCGCGGGGCACTGGAGGAGGCGCGGCACGCGCGGCGGGTGGCCGCCGCCCGCCCCGGCCGGGTGTGCGCGGCGGGGCACCAGGAGCTGGCATCGCACGTCCTGCTACTGCCCTTCGTACCGGACGACGTGCGCCGCGCCTTCACCGCCCGGCTGCTCGACCCGCTGCGGGACTACGACCACCGGCACCGCGCCGAACTGATCCCGACCCTCGAGACCTTCCTGGACTGCGACGGCTCCTGGACCCGGTGCGCGACCCGGCTGCATCTGCACGTCAACACCCTGCGGTACCGGGTGGGGCGGATCGAGCAGCTGACGGGCCGTGACCTCTCGCGGCTCGAGGACAAGCTCGATTTCTTCCTGGCCCTGCGCATGAGCTGAGGTCACGGGGCGGACGGCGGGCCGGTACCGCGTGCGGTCACCGACCCACGACTTTGTGAAATCCTTCACCCACCCCCTTGGCCGGGCCACGGAATTCGTGCTGAGATGCGCCCACCACTCAAGGCTCGATGGCGTGCTCGGGGAGGGCAACGTGGCGCATACCGCCATGTCTGGTAACGGGACGACCGCAGGTGACGATCCACTCCAGACCGCGGTATGGCGGCTGCGCTCGCGCGCATGCTGGGCCGACGCGGCAGCACTGCTCCAACCGGTCACCGCGACCGCCGCGCTGCAGAGAGCCGCGTTGCTCGTCGAGCGGTGCCTGTACACCGAGCAGGGCTGGGAGGAGGCCGAGGACGCGCTGCGCACCGCCGAGGCGCTGGCCCACAGCGACGAGGAGCGGGGCGCGGCCGCTTGTGAACGCGGGCAACTTGCCTACGCGGCCACGCTGCACGGCGTGCGCGACCGGGCGGACGAGGCGCGGGCCGCGCTCGGCCGGGCGGCGGCACTGATCCCGCCGGGGGCGCCGGGGCGGGCCCTGCTGGACTTCCGGCGCGGACTGCTCGCCGAGAACCTCACCCGCTCCCCGCAGGCCGCCCGCGCCGCCTACCGGCGCGCCCACGCGGGCGCCACCGCCCACGCCGACTTGCTGCTGCTGTCCTTCACCTGGCGGCACCTGGCCGGACTCGCTCTGCGCGACGGCGAGTTGGCCGAGGCGCGGCACGGCTTCGCCGAGTCCCTGCGGCTCCGGGAGGAGCTGGGCTACCTCGTCGGCACGGCGCCCGCGCTGGCGTCCCTGGCCGACACGGAGACCGAGCCGGAGGCGTCCCGGCTGCGGGAGGAGGCCCGGCGGTTGTTCCGGCTGCTGGGGGGCGTGCCGACCTGGCTGGCGCGGCAACTGGCACCGGCGCCGCCCGCCGCGGGGGCGGCCACGGCCTGAGATGTTGCTCAGAAGAACCTGAGAGGTTGCTGTGCCAGGCTGACGCGCCCGAACACGCGGACGGACGAGTCATGTCCGCGTGCACCCCCCACGGTCGCCCCTGGAGGAGCACCTGATGAGTCTGGTCAACGGCCTGCCCGCGCACATCCTGCTGGTCCATGTCGTCGTCGTCCTGTTCCCCCTCAGCGCGTTGGCGCTCGTGGTCTGCGCGCTGTGGCCGCAGGCCGCCCGGCGGCTCGGCCCGGTGCTGCCGCTGCTGGCCCCTGGTCACTCTGGTGGGCGTGCCGCTCACCACACAGGCCGGCGAGTGGCTGGAGCGGCACGTGGACGGCGATCCCCTGGTGCGCCGGCACGCCGAGCTGGGCGACGGGCTGCTCCCGTGGGCGCTCGGCCTGTTCGCGCTGGCGGCCGGTGTCTGGTGGACGTCCCGCCGGACGCCCGCGCCGCAGACCGGGGCGCGCTTGGCGTCGGTCGCCCGGATCGCCGCGGCCGTCCTGTCCGTCGTGGTGGCAGCGGGCGCGGTCGTCGACGTCTACCGGATCGGCGACTCGGGCGCGAAGGCCGCCTGGCACGACGGCTTCTCGAAGACGGCCACCAGGGCGGGGGGCGGGGACTGACGGGAACCCTGCTCGGGGAGTTCGGGGACTTCGAGGAGTCGAGGAGTCCGGGGACTTCGAAGAGTCCGGGGACTTCGAAGAGTCCGGGGACTTCGAAGAGTCCGGGGACTTCGAGGACGAGGCCGCTCAGGCCGCGCCCGCGAAGTGCTCCCGTACCAGTAACTGCACCACGTCCAGGTCCCGCGCGATCAGTGCCTCCAGCAGGGCCGTGTGCTCCGCCGCGTCGGCGACCAGGTCGGCGTGGGCGGGGCGCACCGGGCCGCCGACGAGGGGCCACTGGGCGCGGCGGTGGAGGTCCTCGGCGATCTGGACGAGCTGTTCGTTGCCGGCGAGGGAGAGCACCGCGCGGTGGAAGGCCCGGTCGGACTCGGCGTACGTCGCCCGGCAGCCGGAGGACGCGGCGCGGACGGTCACCTCGGCGAGCGGGCGCAGCTCGGCCCACCGCTCGGCGGGCACCGTACGGGCCAGCCGCAGCATCACCGGCACCTCGATCAGGGCCCGCACCTCGGCCAGCTCCGCCAGCTCGCGGGCACCGCGCTCGACCACCCGGAAGCCGCGGTTGGGCACGACCTCGACGGCGCCTTCCAGCGCCAGCTGCTGCATCGCCTCGCGCACGGGCGTCGCGGACACCCCGAAGCGCTCGCCGAGCGCGGGCGCCGAGTAGACCTCGCCGGGCTTCAGCTCCCCCGCCACCAGCGCGGTGCGCAGGGCGTCGAGGATCTGGCCGCGCACGGAGGACCGCTGCACGGCGGGCCGGGGACGCGGGATGGGCCGTTCACTGTGCGTGTGCTCGCCGCGGACGCCCGCGGCCGGGACGTCCCGCTCCCGCTCCATGTCCGTCGCCCGCGGCTGCGGCGGCACCCGCGCCGCGCCCGGACGGACCTCCGGAATCCCGGTCCCGGCGGAGCCCTGCGCGCCCTGCTTCACGATCCTCCTCCGGGCTTGTCGGTGCTTGGGATCATTACGACTGGTTGTTACTTGTCCGTCAAGCACCTTAGGCGCTCGAGCCACCGGTTCCCATTCAACCCGCATGAAGTAAGGTAAGGCTTACCTTTAATCGAACCTGAAGCGGTGGTTCTGGCATGCCTGTGGTTTCTTCGGCCGTAGCGGACGCATACGCCCGCCTCGCCGAGGTCCTCCCCGGGCTCGTCGCGACCGAGCTGGGGCCCGACGAGGAGGCTCCCCACGGCGGCGGATGGGTCGCCGCCGCCTCGCTCGCGGAGGGCGGGGCAGGGCTCGAGGCGTTCCTGGCATGGGACGCCGCACAGGTGGTGCGGGACTACGGGACGACGGCGCGCCCGGACGTGGTGGCGAGCTTCGGGCTGCACCGGTACGCCTGGCCCGCCTGCCTGCTGTTCACCGTGCCGTGGTTCCTGCACCGCCGGGTGCCCCGCCTCCCCGTGACGCACGTCTCGTACGACCGCACCGCCGGCCGCATGGCCGTACGCCCTGCCTCCTTCGCCTGCCTGCCGGGTGACCCGGCGGCGGCGCTGCCCGGCGCCCGCGTGCTGCCCGACGAGGAGGCGCTGCGAGCCGAGGTGCGGGCGGCGGTCGCCGAGCACCCGGCACCGGTCCTCGCCGGCTTCGGGCCGCGCATGCGGCGGCGCGGCCGCGCCCTGTGGGGCATGGCGACCGACGAGGTCGTCGAGGGCCTGTGGTATGTCGCCCACCTCCTCGACGAGGAGGAGCGGGCGGTGCGCGAACTGGAGCTGCTACTGCCGGGCGCGACTGGGCCGTACGCCGGCTCGGCGGCCTTCCGTGAGCTGACGGGCCCGAACGGCGAGTCGCTGCCCACCCGGGACCGGGCAAGCTGCTGCCTGTTCTACACACTGCGGCCCGAGGACACCTGCGTCACCTGCCCGCGCACCTGCGACGCGGACCGCGTCGCCAAGCTGACTGCGGCAGCGGGAGTTGAGGGGTCCTCGGAGCAGCGCACCGGCACATGTCCAGTAAGATCATCCGCGAGTGGGACACCCGCAGGATTACAAGTGGTTCACAACTTGCTCACGCATTGCGGGAACTTTCCGTGGAACCACCCGTCCGGGTAGTCTTATTCGAACTCAACTCCCGCCCCTCAAGCGGCAGTTCGAGCAGAACGCCGCCCTGGGCATCCCCTTGCACTTCCTTGGCGGCCTCTTGCCCCGAAACCCCCTGAGGGCCGGCGGGATTGGGCCACTATGGCGGGCGTTACGCCCTATCCCAATGCAAGGGACCCCAGATGAGACTGACCGACATATCGCTGAACTGGCTGCTTCCGGGCGCCGTACTGCTCCTGGGCTTGCTGGCGGCGGTGGCGGTGCTCGCGCGCGGCAAGCACTCCTCCGGGGAGAACGCGAGCGCGGACGACTCGTGGGAGCGCAGCGAGGAGCGCCGCAGGCGCAAGGAGGCCATCTACGGAACGGCCTCCTACGTACTTCTGTTCTGCTGTGCGGCGGTCGCCGCCGCGCTCTCCTTCCACGGCCTGGTCGGCTTCGGCCAACAGAACCTCGGCCTCACCGGCGGCTGGGAGTACCTGGTGCCGTTCGGCCTGGACGGCGCCGCGATGTTCTGCTCCGTGCTCGCGGTGCGCGAGGCCAGCCACGGCGACGCGGCGCTCGGCTCCCGGATACTCGTGTGGACGTTCGCGGGCGCCGCGGCCTGGTTCAACTGGGTGCACGCTCCCCGGGGCGTCGACCACGCGGGCGCGCCGCAGTTCTTCGCCGGCATGTCCCTGTCGGCCGCGGTGCTGTTCGACCGGGCGCTGAAGCAGACCCGCCGGGCCGCCCTGCGCGAGCAGGGCCTGGTGCCGCGTCCGCTGCCGCAGATCCGCATAGTCCGCTGGCTGCGGGCGCCGAGGGAGACGTACAAGGCCTGGTCTCTGATGCTCCTGGAGGGCGTGCGCAGCCTGGACGAGGCGGTCGAGGAGGTGCGCGAGGACAAGCGCCAGAAGGAGCAGACCCGGCAGCGGCGGCGCGAGCAGCAGCGCGTCGAGCGGGCGCAGCTCAAGGCGATCAGCCGGGGCCACCGCGGCTTCGTCGGCCGCGGCGGCGGCCGGCAGGTGGAGGCGCAGGCCACCTTGCAGCGCGCATCCGCCCAGGTCTCCGCGGAGCCTGCCATATCCGGTGCGGAGCAGCTGCCCATGCGCGCCCGTCCCTCCCTGCAGCCCGTCCGCAGCGGGTCTGACCCGATCACCGTCGACCTCACCGCGGAGGACGACACGATGGCCCTGCCACGCCTCGACTCCCTCGAGCGCAAGCTCAAGGACCTGGAGCAGCAGTTCGGTTAGGACCGGGCTCGCCTGCGGGAAGGGGGGCGCGGCCTCGCGGGCCGCGCCCCCCTTCCCGTTCACGCGGCTCCCGCACCGAGCTCGAACCACACCGCCTTGCCGACCCCGTGCGCCCGTACGCCCCAGGCGTCCGCGAGGGACTGGACCAGGACCAGGCCTCTGCCGTGCGTACGCTCGGCGTTCGGAGCGCGGGGCCTCGGCCTGCGGGCCACGAAGTCCCGGACCTCCACGCGGAGTCCGTGCGGTGACACGGTGGCCGTCAGGATCGCCTCGTCGTCGGTGTGGATGAGCGCGTTGGTGACGAGTTCGCTGGTGAGCAGCTCCGCGATCTCCGATGTGCCGGGCTTCCCCCAGGACCGCAGCAGCTCGCGCAGCGCCCGGCGCGCCTCGGGCACCGCCCGCAGGTCCGCCCGCCCCAGCCGGCGCCTGAGCTGGGGCGCCGGGGACTGATCCGTGATGCCGTCTGCCTGATCCTCCACCGATTTCGTCGAGGAGGCCCCGACCGTGATGGGACCGCCCCCTCGTGCCTGCCTCTTCATGACCCCCGCCCGCGTGCCGATGTCGGTTCCCCTCCAGCTCGAACACGTTCACGGGATCCATGCCCCGTGGGGCTCGCGCCAGTCATGTCGAATCGTCAACGACCAGGTGTTCGGCCAGGGCCGCACCGCTCCGGAACAGGCCGACGCCACCCCCGACCACGCCGTCGGAGACGCGTGGCCGGCCCCCGGGCGACATCCGACCAGGGACGGCGGGCCCAACTGCCCACTGCGGTCGGCCGAACCGTGCGTACGCCACGAGGACGGGCACGCCCGTCGGTCCATGACGGCGGGCCGGGCGCCGTGGAACCGCCCGCGGCGGCCGCCCCCGCCGTCGGCGAAGTTGGCCGGAGTGCGACGGTTCCGGCTCTCCCCCGTAAGCCGCTGCGGCAGGCCCACGGCGCTATGGCCGGGGCACGTTCCGCAGGTTGGACCGGGCCATCTGCACCATCCGGCCGACGCCGCCCTCCAGCACGATCTTCGACGCGGACAGGGCGAACCCGGTCACCATCTCGGCGCTGATCTTCGGCGGGATGGACAGGGCGTTGGGGTCGGTGACGACGTCGACGAGGGCCGGTCCCTTGTGCCTGAAGGCGTCCTTCAGGGCACCGGCGAGCTGCTTGGGCTTCTCCACCCGGACGCCGTGGGCGCCGCAGGCGCGGGCGACGGCGGCGAAGTCGGGGTTTTTGTTCTCCGTTCCGTACGCGGGCAGGCCCGCGACCATCATCTCCAACTCCACCATGCTCAGAGAGGAGTTGTTGAACAGTACGACCTTCACCGGCAGGTTGTACTGCACCAGGGTCAGGAAGTCGCCCATCAGCATGGAGAATCCGCCGTCGCCGGACATGGAGATCACCTGGCGGCCGCGGTCGGTGAACTGCGCGCCGATCGCCATCGGCAGCGCGTTCGCCATCGAGCCGTGCGAGAAGGAACCTATGATGCGGCGGCGCCCGTTGGGTGAGATGTAGCGGGCGCCCCACACATTGCACATCCCCGTGTCGATCGTGAACACGGCATCGTCGTCGGCGACCTCGTCGAGCACGGCGGCCACGTACTCCGGGTGGATCGGGACGTGCCTGTCGACCTTGCGCGTGTACGCCTTGACGACCCCCTCCAGTGCGTCCGCGTGCTTCTTGAGCATCTTGTCGAGGAAGCGCCGGTTCTGCTTGGGCTTCACGCGCGGGATGAGACAGCGCAGGGTTTCCTTCGCGTCGCCCCACACCGCGAGGTCCAGCTTGGAGCGGCGGCCGAGGTTCTCCGGCCGGACGTCGACCTGGGCGATCTTCACGTCGTTCGGCAGGAACGCGTTGTACGGGAAGTCGGTGCCGAGCAGGATCAGCAGGTCGCACTCGTGGGTGGCCTCGTAGGCGGCGCCGTAGCCGAGCAGGCCGCTCATGCCGACGTCGTACGGGTTGTCGTACTGGATCCACTCCTTGCCGCGCAGCGCGTGCCCGACCGGTGACTTGATCTTCCCGGCGAACTCCATGACCTCGGCGTGCGCGCCCGCCGTGCCGCTGCCGCAGAACAGGGTGACCTTGTCGGCCTCGTCGATCATCTCGACGAGCCTGTCGATCTCGGCGTCGCCGGGACGGACGGTGGGCCGGGACGTGACGATGGCGGTCTCGGCGGCCTTCTCCGGAGCGGGCTCGGCGGCGATGTCGCCGGGCAGGGACACCACACTGACCCCGCTGCGGCCGACCGCGTGCTGGATGGCGGTCTGCAGCAGCCGCGGCATCTGCTTGGGGCTGGAGATCAGTTCGCTGTAGTGGCTGCACTCGCTGAACAGACGGTCGGGGTGGGTCTCCTGGAAGTAGCCGAGGCCGATCTCGCTGGAGGGGATGTGCGAGGCGAGGGCGAGGACCGGGGCCATGGAGCGGTGGGCGTCGTACAGGCCGTTGATGAGGTGGAGGTTGCCGGGGCCGCAGGAGCCCGCGCAGGCCGCCAGCTTGCCGGTGACCTGCGCTTCCGCCCCGGCCGCGAAGGCCGCCGTCTCCTCGTGGCGGACGTGGATCCAGTCGATCGCGGCGTTGCGGCGGACCGCGTCGACGACCGGGTTGAGGCTGTCCCCGACCACGCCGTACAGGCGCTTGACTCCGGCGCGGACGAGGATGTCGACGAACTGCTCTGCGACGTTCTGCTTGGCCATGGCTCTCGTGCGCCCTTCGGTCTCCTGCGGATCCCTCTGGGTCCATGAATTCACAGCCTGTGCGCTCACGCCTCCCAAACAGCCGCGACGGTACGGTCGTCCGCGTATCCCTTGACCCGCACCTGGGTGTCCGCCAGGAACGCGGCGAGGCCGGGCGGCGTGGGGCCGGACCACCGCCTGGTGAGGTACGCGCACACCTCGGGCTCGCCGCGCAGCGGGTCGGCCAGGCCGCCGGTGCACATCAGGAGCGTGTCACCCGGCTGGGCTACGGAAGCGCGGAAGCGGAAGGGTGCGCGGGGCGGTTCGGTGGGGACACCTCCCTGCTCGAAGAGCGTGGGGGACGGCTCGTACGGGCTCGGCGGCGTCGGAATCCCGAGGTCCATGGTGAACCGGTCGCCCTCGGGCGTCTCGGCCGGCTGCGAGCCGAAGCCGACGACGGGATCACCGGCCGTCTCCGAGACCCGGGGTTCGATGTCCTGCCACTCACCGTCGCGCAGCCGGAACAGTCCGCCCGCGCCGACGCCGAAGAAGACGCGCGTACGGCACTCGGGATCGGCGGGCAGGAGCAGGCAGCGCAGGGTGGCCGCGTACTCCTCCGGTTCGACGCCCTGCTCGGCGGCGCTGGCGCGGAGTTTGCCGAGGCTGCGGTCGGTGAGGCGGTGCAGGCCCGACTTCAGGTCGCCGCGCCGGGCGGCCCGGATGTCCTCGGCGAGCCGGGCGTGGTTGCGGCCCACGGCCCGCGCGATCCACTGGCACACCTCGGCGGCCGCGCGGTGCGCGCCCGGCGTGGCCCGGGCGCCGGTCGCCATCGCCACCAGGATCAGCGCCTGCTCGCCGCCGCCGAAGCGCGCCGCGAGCAGCGCGTCCCGGCGCGGCTCGCCCCGGTAGCGCGCGGAGTCCCCCCGGATGGAGACCGCCCGCAGGGTGCAGGCTCCGTAACGGGCCCCGTCCAGCACGGTGTCCGGAACCAGGTCGTCGAGCTCGTCGGGATCGGCGAGCGGCAGAGCGGTGGGCTCGGCGTCGTAGGTGGGCGGCCGGGAGCCGACGTGGTCGACGCCGGGCGGCGGGGGCGTCGGCGGGTGCTGGGGGAGGCCGGGGCGGGGGGCCGGCGCGGCGGTGGTGGGGTCCTGCGCGGGCGGGACCGGGCGGCCGCCGGGGACGGGGGGCGCGGCCGAGTCGAGCCCGGTCCGTGCGGATCCGCCGCGGTCAGGGGCGGCTTGCGCGGAGCCGCTGCGGGCGGGGCCGGGCTGGACGGGGACACGGTCCGCCGGCGTCGACGCGGGATCACTGCGCGCGGGACCGGACCGGGAGTCGGCCGGCGCCGTCCCGACCTGAGCGGCGCCACCGACAGGGACGGCTTGGGTGGCGCCACGGTCCGCCGGCGTCGACGCGCGATCACTGCGCGCGGGACCGGACCGGGAGTCGGCCGGCGCCGTCCCGACCTGAGCGGCGCCACCGACAGGGACGGCTTGGGTGGCGCCACGGTCCC